>NZ_CP093340.1:1222000-1527500 GCF_022637415.1 Luteimonas sp. S4-F44 | reverse complement strand
CCTCGGCCAGCGGCCCGGGTGTCCACGGCTGGCCGTCGGTGCCGTAGAGCCGGCGCTCGACCTTGAGCGCACTGGCATCAGCGGCCGGCGCCTGCAGCGGCACGCCGGCGACATCGATGCTGGCGTACATCGGCGGTTCGCCCTTGGGCACGAAGCGCACCCCGCGGCGCAGCCCGGCCTCGTCGAAGGCACGCCCGACGATCGCCGCCGGGGCGATCGCCTCCTCGACCTCGCCTTCTTGCAGCGTGCCCGACACCCGGCGGCTCTGATCGGCCGTCAGGGCCCGGCCCAGCCGCGCGATCGCGATCTGCTCCTGGGTGCTCAGGTACATCCAGCTGCGCTGTCGACGGGCATCGATCTCGCGGCCGATGTCGACCGCACGGGCGTCGTAGGTGGGCTTGGCCATGTCGCGCTCGTGGGTCAGCGCGATCATCAGCGAGGCGTCGCGCAACGGCGAACCGTAGTCCCACAGATAGCCCGGACGATCGCCCTTGAACGCGAACCCGGCCTCGATCGCCCGCTCGCCGCGGGCCTTGTCGCCCTGCAGCGACAGCGCCAGGCCCAGATGCACCAGTGGCAGGCCGGTGCGTGTCTTCGCGCGCTCGTTGTCGTAGAGCCCGCGCAGCGTGCCCAGCGGCGCACGATTGACCCGCGCGAGCACATAACCGGCGTAGGCCTGGTAGGCGAAGCGCAGATGGTCGCGCTCGTTCTGGCCGTAGAAGCCGTCGCCGCCCGACAGCAGATCCTCGGACAAGCGTTCGAGCGCCTTCTGCAGCACGCCTTCCGGTAGCGCGAAACCGGCGTCGCGGGCATCGAGCAGGAACTCGACGATGTACGGCGTGAGCATCGGATTGACGTCGCCGTCGTTGCCCCACATCGAGAAGTGCCCGGTGCCGACCTGCATCGCCGCCAACCGGCCGAAGGCGGCCTCGACCACCCGGCGCCGCTTGCCCGCGTCGATGTCGCGGATGCCGAGCATCGAGACGGTGGCATCGTCGAGTTGCAGCGCCGCGTAACCGCGACTGGTGGTCTGCTCGGCGCAGCCGTAGGGATAGTGCAACGCACCGTCGATCGCCGCCGCGAACGGAATCGGCGGCAGGGCGCTGACCGAGACCCGCGCCGTGACCGAACTGGGCATCAGTCCGGACATCGTGGCGGCGTCGAGGGTCAGTGGCGTGGCGCCATCGAGCACCCGCGAGCTCGAGCGCAACACCGCCGGCCATGCCGGCCGCACCGGCAGGTCGTAGCTGCGATCGACCCGGTGGCCGTTGCCGTCGACGCGCACGCGGACCTTGGCGACGGTGTAGCCGGACTGGGTCGCCAGCGGAAAGCGCAGCGTCGTCTTACCGCCCGCGGCCAGCGACACGCGACGACTGCCCTCACCGATCGCCAGCGGCCCGACGCCGTCGACGCGCACATCGAATTCGCCCGCCCGCCCGCTGAAGTTGGTCAGGTCCAGGGTCACCGTGCTGCGGTCCCCGGGCGCGAGCACGCGCGGCATGCTGGCCTCGGCGACGACCGGCGCCCGCACCAGGGTCTCGACGTCGCGACTGCCGTAGCGGTCGGCCGAGAACACCAGCGCCGAGACCCGCAGCGTGCCGTTGAAGTCGGGCAGTTGCAGCGGCACACGCGCATTGCCGCGGGCGTCGAGCTTCACCGGACCTGCGAACAGGTCGACGGTCTGCACGCGCGCGGTCGGGCGACGTGCCTGCGGCAGCGAGGCCAGTGGCGCGTCGCCGCCGAAGCGCAGCTTCGCCGTGCCGCCCTCATAGCTTTCGATGATCCGCCCGTAGAGGTCGTAGGCATCGACGCCGAAGCGGCGCTGCGCGAAGAAATGCCGCCAGGCATCGGGCACCGGGAAGCGGGTGATGTTGAGGATGCCGACATCGACCGCCGAGACCGTGACCCAGGCCGACTGGCCGGCCAGTTCCGGGGCGCTCACGGTCACCTGCATCGGGCCTTCGGGGCGCACCTGCGCCGGCGCCCGCAGCCCGACCGCGACCCGGCGTTCGCGCCGCTGCATCGGCACATGCGCGATGCCGACCGCACGGGCCGGCGTGACCGCGCTCGCGGCACTGCCGCCGCGGAACACCAGCGCGGTCACGTAGACGTCGTGACGCTCCCAGTCCTCGGTGACCGGGATCTCGAAGGTGCTGCCGGGCTTGGCATCGATCTCGTGCAGATAGAGCATGTGGTCGCTTTCGACCATCAACAGGCCCTTGCCCGGATGCGGCGGCGTGACTGTGACGCGCATCGTGTCGCCGGCGCGGTAGCCGGTTTTGTCCAGCGCGACCTTGACCTTGTCGGGCCGCGCGTCGAGCCCGCGGTTGTCGTCGTCCCAGCCCCAACCGGCCCGGAAGGGATAGCGCGAGACCAGCTTGGTCTGCGGGTCCTCGACATCGATGCGGTACTCGCCCCACTCCACCGGCACGTCGAAGCGCACGGCCGCGGTGCCGGCATCGACGCTGCGCGTGTCCACGGTCTCGAAGCGCTGTGTGTACTCGTAGCGCCAGCCATCGTCGTCGTTGCGCCAGTGGTAGTCGCGGTGCTCGCGCACCAGCGACACCTTCAGGCCCGACAGCGGCCGCGGCTTGCCGTCCTGCCCCACGCGCACCAACTCGAAGCGTGCCGTGCCATTGGCATCGGCGCCGTCGTCGGGATCGAACAGCGGGCGCACCCCGACCAGCGCTTCGGCCGGCCACAGCACCCGCTTGAGTGTGCGATTGACGCTGCGCCCGCCGGTTTCGAACAGGCTGCCGGAAACGATCGCGGCGATCGGCGTGACCGGTCGGGCCTCGTCGGGCAGCGCGATCTCGGCCTGCAGGCGGCCCTGCGCATCGAGCGCCGCGTCGACGACGTCCTTGGCCTCGCGTGGCAGGTCCACGGTCGGGTCGCCGAAGACAAAGCCCGGCAGGCCCTCGACCGGCGTGCGCTCGACGGCCACCGCCAGCCGCGCGGTAAAGCGATTGCCCGCCGCCGGCGCACCGTAGAGATAGGCGCCGGTCGCCTGCAGTCGCAATGGCTGGCCCGGACGCAGCGTCGCCTGCGCGGCGTCGAGGTCGAGCTTCATTCGCTCGGGCAGGAACTCCTCGATCCGCAAGGTCATGCCCTGCACCGCCTCGCGGCTCGCCGGATCGGTGCGGAACTCCACGCGCCAGCTGCCGGTCGGCGCATCCACCGGAATCTCCTGCTCGAACCGGACGTAGCCGCCCTCGCCCGGCTCGATGCGGCGTTCGAGGAAAGTCTTGCCGTCGGGCTGGCGCAAGCGGGCGAATAACGTCTGCGCACGGCCGTCCTTCGCCTGCACCGGGCGTCCGTCCTGGTCGCGCAGCAGCGCCGAGACCCGGACTGTCTCCCCGGGTCGGTAGAGATCACGCCCCGACCAGGCGAACACATCGAACCAGGCCTGCTCGCGGCCGCCGACCGCGAACTCCGACAAGTCCAGCGCCGGTTGGTTGAACGGCAGCATCGACACATCGCCGCCCCGCGTGGCGACCAGCACATGCGCCGCGTCGAGCCGGTAGTCGAGCATCGCATTGCCGCGCGCGTCGGTCTTGGCGCGGAAGACCGTCTCGCCCTTGCCGTCGAGGACCTTGAGCTCGGCGTTGCCGATCGGCGCGCCGTCCTGCAGCGACGCGGTATGCACGAACATCCGCTCGCGATAGGCGCGCGCGTGCAGGCCGATGTCGCTGACGGTGAAGAACGCGGTCTCGAACTGGTCAGCGAACGCGCCCGCGCGCTTCATCACCGCAAAGTACAGCCCAGGCTGCTGCAGTTCCTCGATGCCCTGTAGCGGCAGGTAGGTCAGCACGCGCTCGTTGCGCGCGCCGTCGATCGCAAACCGGTTGACGTAGACCGGCTGGGCCAGCTTCGACAGCGGTGTGCGGCCGCTGTAGCCGTAGCGGTCGTCGAGGTCCCAGCTGCCGCGCCGGCCGCCGCGCTGGTACTGGGTGAAGAACGCGGGCAACGAGGCGTCGTCGACGCGGAGGAATTCGACATCGACCTCCTCGACATTGATCGAGACGATCGGCAGACCGCGCGATTCCTTCGCCGGCAGCACGCTGCCCTGCGACGCGAAGCCGACGACCGGATCGAGCTCGCCGGTGAACACCTTGCGCTCGAGATCCTGGCTCAACGTGCTGCCGTCGGCCGCGGTCAGCTGGCCGGAGATGCGCACCGTGTAGTCGCGGTTGGCCTCGACGTGCGGGAAACGCAACACCTTGCCGTCGTCATCGAGCGTCCAGCTGCCGTCGCGGCCGGCATTGTCGGCAAGGGTCACCAGCGCATCGAAATCCTGCGTGCCGACCAGCGGCTGCGAGAACTCGAGCACCAGCGACAGCGCGCCATCGTGCTGGTAGGGAAAGGCCCGCACCAGGCCGAACCCCTCGACCTGCACGCGCTCGGTGCGGATCGCCTCGCCCCCCGCGGCGGGCACCTGGCCCCCGGGATCGCGCCGGCAGCCGACAAGGAACGCGAGCGCCAACACGAGCGCCAGCACCGCGACACCCCGGGCGCCGACGCGCCCCCACACTCCGATCCACATTCCGATTCCCCGCCTGGCGACGGGCGCAGTATAGGAATGCCAGCCCCCCTAAAGCGCACTTTCCAAAACCGGGGTCAGAGTGCATTTCCCCAACGCGAAGGGGCGAACGCGAAAGGGCCGAGCACACGCAACGGGCCCGAGGGCAAGGAGCCCAAAAAGCGAAGGGGTCAGAGTGTCCTTTCCTTGGAAAGGCACTCTGACCCCGGTTTGGACGCCGGCTTTTTAAGCGGCGTCAGGCGTCGGGGCTCGGGACGTCCACGGCGCTGGCCGGGGCGTCGCCGGCCGGCGACGGTGCGATGGGATCGACGATCTCGTCCTCGATCGCGCCGTCGACGCGCTCGATGCCCTGCAGGCGCTCGTCCTTGGACAGGCGCATCAGGGTCACGCCCTGGGTGTTGCGGCCGACCCGGGCGATTTCCGAGGCGCGCGTGCGCACCAGGGTGCCGCCGTTGGAGATCAGCAGCACCTCATCGGCATTGCGCAGCAGCACCGCGCCGACCAGGCGACCATTGCGCTCGGTGGTCTGGATGCCGATCACGCCGCGCGTGCCGCGGCCCTTGCACGGATACTCCGACAGCGGCGTGCGCTTGCCGTAGCCGTTCTCGGTCGCGGTGAGGATGTAGCCGATGTCCTCGCCGGCGCCGGTTTCGACCACCACGGACTCACCGCTCGCCTCGGGCGCCGCGTCCTCGACCGTCTCCTCGAAGGTCTCGTCCTCGATCCCGCCCGCGCTCTCGGCGACGATCAGGCTCACGACGTGCTCGCCGGCGTCGAGCCGGATACCGCGCACGCCGCCTGCGGTGCGGCCCATCGAACGCACACGGTTCTCGCTGAAGCGCACCGTTTTGCCATTGGAGGCGAACAGCAGCACATCGCGGTCGCCGTCGGTCAGCGCGACGCCGATCAGCGCATCGCCGTCGTCGAGACGGATCGCGATCTTGCCGCGCGCCAGCCGGTAGGCGAACTCGGTCAGCGGGGTCTTCTTGACCGTGCCGCTGCGGGTGGCGAAGAACACGTACTGGCCCTCGACGTACTCGCGCACCGGCACCACGGCCTGCACCTTCTCGTCGGCCTCGAGCGGGATCCAGTTGATGATCGGCCGGCCGCGCGCATTCGGGCCGGCGTCGGGCAACTGGTGCACCGGCAGCCAAAACACGCGACCGGCACTGGTGAATGTCAGCAGCGTGTCGTGGGTGTTGACCAGCCACAGCTGTTCGATGAAATCCTCGTCCTTAGTCGACGCCGCGTTGCGGCCGCGGCCACCGCGCTTCTGCGCGCGATAGGCGCTGACCGGCTGGCGCTTGGCGTAGCCGGCATGCGACAGCGTGACCACCACGTCCTCGGGTGCGATCAGGTCGAGGATGTCCAGATCCTCTTCGCTGGCGCGGATCTCGCTGCGGCGCTCGTCGCCGAATTCCGCCTTCACGTTGCGCAGCTCGGTGCGGATCACCTCCAGCAGCACGTCGGGATCTTCGAGGATCTCGATCAGGCCGCGGATGGTCTCCAGCAGTTGCTTGTACTCGTCGGTCAGGCGGTCCTGCTCCAGCCCGGTCAGGCGGTGCAGGCGCATCTCCAGGATCTGCTGCGCCTGGGCCTCGGTCAGCTGGTAGCTGCCGTCGATCAGGCCCACGCCATCGGGCAGGTCCTCGGGGCGCGAGGCTTCGGCGCCGCTGGCGGCGAGCAGCGCGCCGACCAGCCCGGCGTCCCAGCGCCTGCCGAGCATCCGCTCGCGGGCGACATTGGGATTCTCCGAGGTCTTGATCAGCTCGATCATCTCGTCGATGTTGGCCAGCGCGACCGTCAGGCCTTCGAGGATGTGCGCGCGGTTGCGGGCGCGACGCAGCTCGAAGATCGTCCGGCGGGTGACCACCTCGCGGCGGTGGCGGACGAACGCCTCGAGGATCTGACGCAGGTTCAGCAACTGCGGACGGCCGTCGACCAGCGCCACCATGTTGATGCCGAACACCGACTCCATCTGCGTCTGCGAGTAGAGGTTGTTGAGCACGACCTCGGCCGACTCGCCGCGCTTGACCTCGATGTAGATGCGCATGCCGTCCTTGTCGGACTCGTCGCGCAGTTCGCTGATGCCCTCGAGCTTCTTTTCCTTGACCAGCTCGGCGATCTTCTCGATCAGCCGCGCCTTGTTCACCTGGTAGGGAATCTCGGTGACGATGATCGACTCGCGGCCGTTGTCGGCCACTTCGACCTCGGCCTTGGCGCGCATGCGCACGCGACCGCGACCGGTGCGGTAGGCCAGGTGGATACCGCCCACGCCGTTGATGATGCCCGCGGTCGGGAAATCCGGACCGGGGATGTATTCCATCAACCCGTCGATGTCGATCTCGGGGTTGTCGATCAACGCGATCAGCGCGTCGACGACCTCACCCAGGTTGTGCGGCGGGATGTTGGTCGCCATGCCGACTGCAATACCGGCCGAGCCGTTGACCAGCAGGTTCGGAAAGCGCGTCGGCATCACCGACGGCTCGAGCTCCTTTTCGTCGTAGTTGGGCTGGAAATCGACCGTTTCCTTGTCGATGTCGGCCATCAGCTCATGCGTCAGGCGCGACATGCGCGCCTCGGTGTAACGCATCGCCGCCGCCGAGTCGCCGTCGACCGAACCGAAGTTGCCCTGCCCGTCGACCAGCAGGTAGCGCAGCGAGAACGGCTGGGCCATGCGCACCAGCGTGTCGTAGACCGACTGGTCGCCGTGCGGGTGGTACTTACCGATGACGTCGCCGACGATACGCGCCGACTTGTAATACGGCTTGTTGCTGTGCGCGCCGAGCTCGTTCATGGCGAACAGCACGCGGCGGTGAACCGGCTTGAGGCCGTCGCGGACGTCGGGGAGCGCGCGGCCCACGATCACACTCATCGCGTAATCGAGGTAACTGCGGCGCATCTCGTCTTCGAGATTGACCGGAATGATTTCTTTCGCGGAATCGACCATCTAGAGGGCTTGCATCCTGTCTGCGCGGCCCGGTTTTTTCGGCATCGGCGCAAGGCGACGACACTGCGCGTACCGGCCGCCGGCGACGCGATCAAAACGACAGTAAATCATAGCACAAACGCCATGCCCGCCCCAGGGTTTCCGACGCAAAAACAAGCACTTGGCGCGATACGGTGCGGTATTTCCGGGCCTTGCCCCGCTTTCCGGCCAGCCGGCCGCACAATCGGGCGCCATCGCCTCCGATCGCGCAGGCGGGCCGACCTCAGCCGAACAGGGCGCGCATCGCCTCGGTCGTGGGGCGTTCGACCACCCCGCGCTCGGTCACGATCGCGTCGATCAGCGCGCCCGGGGTCACGTCGAACACCGGGTTCCAGGCCTGGATGCCGTCGGCGACCGTGCGGCTGCCACCCACGCCGAACAGTTCACCCGGGTCGCGCTGCTCGATCTCGATCATCTCCCCCGACGGCGTGTCCATGTCGACGGTCGAGGACGGCGCGACAACCATGAACTTCACACCGTGGTGGCGGGCGGCGATCGCCAATTGGTAGGTGCCGATCTTGTTGGCGGTGTCGCCGTTGGCGCAGATGCGGTCGGCACCGACGACCACCCACTGCACGAAGCCGCCCTTCATCAGGTGCGAGGCGGCCGAGTCGGCGATCAGCGTCGCGTCGATGCCGTCCTGTTGCAGCTCCCACACCGTCAGCCGTGCGCCCTGCAGCCAAGGCCGCGTTTCCCCGGCGAAGACCTTGGCAATGCGGCCCTGCGCCATGCCGGCGCGAATGACGCCCAGCGCGGTGCCGAAGCCGGCGGTCGCCAGCGAGCCGGTGTTGCAGTGGGTCAGCACGCCGCTGCCCGGTGCGATCAGCGCCGCGCCGAGCGCGCCCATGTGCCGGTTCGCGGCGAGGTCCTCGTCGGCGATCGCCTGCGCCTCGCGCGCCAGCACCTCGCGCCAGTCGCGGCCCGCGGCCGTCAGCACCCGACGCATGCGCGCCAAGGCCCAGGCCAGGTTCACCGCGGTCGGACGCGCGGCGTTCAACCGCTGCAGTGCCGGCTCGAGCTTGGCCAGCGCGGCCGCGCCGTCGTCGGCCTCGATCTCGCGCGCGCCCAGCACCGCGCCCCAGGCGGCCGCGATACCGATCGCCGGCGCGCCGCGCACGGTCAGCGCGTGGATCGCCTGGGCGACCTCGTCGCTGGTCGTGCAGGTCGCGTGCTCGACCACGAACGGCAGTTTGCGCTGGTCGAGCAGTTCGAGAGTGTCGCCAGTCCACAGGATCGGGCGGATGTGGTCGTAACGGTCGAAATCGAGGGGGGATGCATTCATGGCGTCATTGTAGTTCGAGGGCGTTGGATTGCCGTTGGGCAGGCTCGGGGAGCCGTTCGCGCTTGGCCCTGCCCGCCTCGCCAAACGTCAGCGCTCTGGTTCGGCTCTGGTTCGGCTCTGGCTTTGGCTTTGGCTTCGCGCTTTTGATGTATCGAGCCGTAAAGCGAGCCGAGCATCGCAGGACGACGGGGTCGAAGAGCAGCCCTTGTCTGAGCGCAGCGAGTTTGGGCTGCGTGCCCCGTCGTCCGAGAAGCGCAGGGGACCGCCGCGGCGGTATCGCGGCGGATCGCGTCCGGCGAAAGGACCTTTTGGTTTCTTTTGGGTCCCTCCAAAAGAAACTCGCCCGCACAGCGGGCGAAAGCCGTGCACCGGCCTTGGCATTGGCTGTTTGCTTGGGCTGTTCTGAGAACGCGGAAAACAGGATCAAGTCCACAGCTTCCGCGCGCGACGCGCGCGGCTTACTTTTGTCTTGGTAAAAGTAAGCAAAACCGCCGTCGCCGGACGCGATCCGCCGCACGAAGCCGCGGCGGTCCCCTTCGCGCCTCGCCTGGCGCGGCACGCAGCCCAAACTCGCTACGCTCAGACAAGGGCTGCTCTCCGGCCGCGCCAGGCTCCGGTGCTCGGCTCGCTTTACGGCTCGATGGAAAAGCCACAGCAAAGGCAACAGCAGAGCAACAGCAACGGCAAAGCGAAGGGCTACGCCCTTGCGAAATCGAACGCGATCACGTCCGCGATCCGTGGCGTCTCCAGCATCGCCATCATCAACCGGTCCACGCCCAGCGCGACCCCGGCGCAGTCGGGGAAGCCGGCGTCGAGTGCATCGAGCAACGCCTCGTCGATCGCCGGCAGTGCCGCGTCGCGCGCGGCGCGTACCGTGTGGTCGCGCTCGAAGCGTGCCCGCTGCTCGGCGCCATCGGCCAGTTCGTGATAGCCATTGGCCAACTCCAGCGCGCCCAGGTACAGCTCGAAGCGCTCGGCGACCGGCACGCCGTCGCGCGCGGCGATCCGCGCCAGCATGCACTGCGAGGCCGGGTAGTCGTGCACGACCAGGATGCGGTCGGCGGGGTTGGCGGGCTGCAGGCGATGGGTCATCAGCAGATCCAGCCAGTCGTCGCGACTCAGGCCCTCCGGATCGATCCGCACATCGCCCAGCGCGGCCCGCAGCGCCGCCTCCGGCGCCGTCATCGGGTCGAGACCCAACTGCTCGCGATAGAGCGTGCGGTAGTCGGTCTCCACGACGTCGGCGCGGCGTCCGACCAAGGCCAGCGCGGCCTGCACCAGGGCGACGGTCTCGGCGGCGAGGCGGCGATGGTCCCAGCCGACGCGGTACCACTCGAGCATCGTGAACTCGGGGTTGTGGCGCCCCCCCGCCTCGCCGTCGCGGAACACCCGGCCCAGTTCGTAACAGTCGCCGAACCCCGCCGCGAGCAGCCGCTTGAGCGGGAACTCGGGCGATGTGCGCATCCAGCGCAGCGGCGGCCCGGCATCGACGTGGCCGCCGAAGCGCGTGGCGAAGCTGGCGACGTTGGGATCGGTATTGCCGGCGCGCGACAGCACCGGCGTCTCGACCTCGACCACATCGCGCTCGGCGAAGAAGCCGCGCAACACGGCATTGAGGCGCGCGCGCAGACGCAGCGCCTCGAAGGACGCGCTCGGCCCGCTCGGCACCGTCACGCCTGCGCCTCGAGGAACGCCAGCAGCGCGGCCTCGTCCCAGATCTCGACGCCCAGCGCCTGGGCCTTGTCGAGCTTGGAGCCGGCCGCGTCGCCGGCAACCACCAGCGATGTCTTCTTCGATACGCTGCCGACGATCTTCGCGCCCAGCGCTTCGAGCTTCTCGCCGGCCTCGTCGCGGGTCATCGACGCCAGCGTGCCGGTCAGCACCACGCTCTTGCCGTCGAGCGGGCCACTGCTGCGCACCGCCCGCGCCGGGGCGGCGGCGAGCAAGCGTTGCATCGCCACGTCAGCGTCGATGAGCGCTTGGCGCGCCCGGTCGTCGGCCAGATACGCCGCAAGATTCGCAGCGCCCGCAGTGGACGCGCCCGCGCCGGCCCAGCCGCTTTCATTCGCGCGCAACAGCGCCGCGAGCGTGCCGTAGGTCTGCGCCAGGCGCTCGGCGCTCTTGCCGCCGAGTTTGTCGACCGGCAACGTCGCCAGCAGGTGCGTCAGGTCCAGCCGATCGCGCAGTTCGGCGGACGGCGCTGTCTCATCGGAGAAGCGCACCCCCGCCACGATCAGCGCATCGACCACCGCGACGTTGCCTGGCTGCTCGAAGAACGTCGCGATCGAGCGCGCGACCTCGCCGCCGATGTCGGGCAGCGCCTGCAGCAACACCGCGGGCGTGCTGCGGATGAAGTCGAGCGTGCCCAGCCACTGCGCCAGCGACTTCGCTGTCGTTTCGCCCAGGTGCGGGATGCCGAGCGCGAACAGGAAGCGCGCCAGCGTGGTGTGGCGGCTGGCGTCGATGCCGGCGACAAGGTTTTCAGCCCACTTGGTCGCGAGCTTGCCGCCGGCCTCGACGGCCAGATGCGCGCGCAGGAACGCGGCGTCTTTCCAGACCGGCGCCTCGTCGGCCAGGACGGCCACCCCTTCAGCATCAAGCACCAGCCCGCCTTTGCTGTCGGCGATCGCCTGCTGGAAGTCGGCGGCGGTCGCGGCGTCGAGCGCGGTCTTCATCCGCACGAGATCCGCGACCGTCAGCGCGTAGAGATCGGCCGGCGAATGCACGAACCCGAATTCGACCAGGGCCTCGGCCTGCTTGTCGCCCAGGCCCTCGATGTCGAGCGCGCGACGCGAGGCGAAGTGCCGCACGGCCTCCTTGCGCTGCGCCGGACACGTGAGTCCGCCGCTGCAGCGCCAGGCGATCGCGCCCTCTTCGCGTACCAACTCGGAGCCGCAGACCGGACACGCGGCCGGCATCGACCAGGGCACCGCATCGGCGGGGCGCTGCTCCTCGATCACGCGCACGATCTCGGGGATCACGTCGCCAGCGCGGCGCACGATCACCGTGTCGCCCTCGCGCACGTCGAGCCGCGCGATCTGGTCGGCGTTGTGCAGCGTCGCGTTGGTCACCGTGACCCCGGCGACCTGGACTGGCTCAAGCCGCGCGACCGGCGTGACCGCACCGGTCCGGCCGATCTGCACCTCAATCGCGCGCAGCAGCGTCGACTGCTCCTGCGCCGGGAATTTATGCGCCAGCGCCCAGCGCGGCGAGCGCGACACGAACCCCATCGCACGTTGCTGGTCGTAGTCGTCGAGTTTGTAGACCACCCCGTCGATGTCGTACGGCAGCGCGTCGCGCTGTGCACCGATGCGGCGGAAATAGGCGATCAGGCCTTCGAAGCCGGTCGCAGTCTCGACCTCGGGCGCGACCGGAAATCCGAACCCGCGCAGCAGCGCCAGCGTCTGCGAATGGGTCTCGGGCAGTTCCAGGCCGCGGACCTCGCCAACCGAATAGGCGAAAAACGCCAGCGGCCGGCGACGCGTGACCGCCGGATCAAGCTGGCGCAGCGAGCCGGCCGCACCATTGCGCGGGTTGGCCAGCAGCTTCTCGTTGCGCTCGAGCGCCTTCGCGTTCCAGTCGGCGAACGCCTTGCGCGGCATGTAGATCTCGCCGCGCACCTCCAGGACCGCAGGCGCGGGCGCGCCGTCGAGACGGAGCCGGAGCGGCACCGCACGCACCTGGCGCAGGTTCGCGGTGACGTTCTCGCCCGTGGCCCCGTCGCCGCGCGTCGCGCCCTGCACGAACACGCCGTCCTCGTAGCGCAGGCTGATCGCGAGGCCGTCGAGCTTGGGCTCGACCGAAAACACCGGTGCGGCGATGTCGAGCTTCTGCTCGATCCGCCGCTCGAAGTCGGCGACCTCGGAAAACCGCGTGCGGTCGTCGGCATCGTCGGGCACGCCCGCGGTCTCGAACGCATTGGCCAACGACAGCATCGGGATGGCGTGCTGGACTTCCGGAAAGCCACCGTCGGGGCGCGCGCCGACCGTGCGCGTGGGCGAATCCTCGCTGGCGAGCTCAGGATGCGCCGCTTCCAACGCCTCGAGCTCGCGCATCAACGCGTCGTAATCGGCGTCCGGGATCGATGGATCGTCGAGCACGTAATAGCGATGGTTGGCATCTTCGATGCGTGCACGCAGTTCGGCGACGCGCTCGGCGGGGGAAGGTCTGGACATGCGCAGATTGTAGGCGTCCAGCGCAACCCGACGCAGTGACGAAGGCGCCGTTAAGGGCGGCACCGCCCATGCAATGACCTGGTCCAGGCCGCGCGGCCCCGGTCGTAGGCGATCAGCGGTTCAATCCCCCGGATCGACATCCGCGCACGGTCACCAGCGCGGGCTGCGGGTCACCGGCGGCGCGTCGCGTTCGCGGTCCCAGGCGCGCAGTTCGTCGCGCAGGCCGGCGACGCGCTGGCGGCCCAGGGCGTTGCGCTGTTCGTCGAGCAACACGCCGTCGAGCAGTTCGGCCATGCGCTCGGCGGTCGGCAGCATCGTGTCCCAGGCATCGAGCGCACGGACCGGCGCCGGCAGGGTCAGGAAGAACGCGATCGCCGGCGTTTCCATGGTCTGGATCTCGGCCATCTCGAAACTGCCGGGGCTGCGGATGTTGGCGACGCTGAAGATCGGTCCGCGCTCGGGATGGCCGTCGACGAGGCGGTGGAATACGTTCATGTGCCCGTAGGTCAGGCCGGTCTTCTCGGCCGCGACCACGATGTCCGGCCCGCGCAGCACATTGCCCGCACGCGCGGCGATGTAGAGCGTGACGATCTTGTCGAAGTCGTCGGTGTTGCGCTTGCCCAGTTCGCTGTTGGGCGAGACGGTACCAACGGTGCGGTCGAGCAGATCCATCTCCGCCTGCACCACGTCGCCGTCGCCCGGCGCCTGCGCCGGGTCGCCCTCGCCCAGTTCGCGCTCGAGCTGCGCGCCGAGCGTCGGCTCGCGTCGTGCGTCCTCGGCAGGCGCGATGCGCCGTCCCTGTCCGCCGCGCGGGCGCGTCCCGAAGTACCAGATCGCCGCCATCAGCAGCGCGCCGGCGACGATGATTCCGATACGCAGCATCCACTCATCGGTCATTGGCGGTGTTCTCCTAGGCGGCGCCGGCCAGTCGCGTGGCTTCGGCAAGATCGACAGACACCAGGCGGCTGACGCCCGGCTCGCGCATGGTAACGCCACTGAGTTGGGATGCGGCTTCCATCGTCGCCTTGTTGTGGCTGACGAACAGGAACTGCACCTGCTCGCTCATCTCGCGGACCATCGCGGTGAAGCGGCCGACATTGGCCTCGTCGAGCGGCGCGTCGACCTCGTCGAGCAGGCAGAACGGCGCCGGATTGAGCTGGAAGATGGAGAACACCAGGGCCACGGCGGTCATCGCCTTCTCGCCGCCCGACAGCAGCGAGATGTTGGACACGCGCTTGCCGGGCGGACGGGCCATGATCGCCACGCCGGTGTCGAGCAGGTCGTCGCCGGTCAGCTCCAGGTAAGCGTGGCCGCCGCCGAACAGGCGCGGATACAGCGCCTGCACGCCGGCGTTGACCCGGTCGAAGGTGTCCTTGAACCGGCCGCGGGTCTCGCGGTCGATCTTGCGGATCGCCTCTTCCAGCGTGTCCAGTGCGCCGGTCAGATCGGCGTCCTGGGCGTCGAGGTATTCCTTGCGCTGCGCGGCCTCGGCATGCTCCGCGATCGCCGCTAGATTCACCGGCTCCAGGCGCCGCAGGCGCGCATCGAAGTCGGCGACCATCTTCTCCCAGTCCTTGGCATTGGCCGCGTCGTCGAGGCCGCCCAGCACGTCGTCGACGACGAAACCGGCCTCCACGACCTGGGCGGCGAGCTGGTCGGCAGCGATGACCAGTGCCTGCTGGTCGAGCCGGCGCTGCCCGATCGCCTCGCGCTGGGTCAGCGCCTGCGCGTCGCGCTGCTGGCGGACCTGCTCGTAGGTGCGCAGTTCGTTGTCGATACCTTCAACCGCCGAGCGCGCCTGCGCCAATGCCTGCTCGGTGCGCACGCGTTCCTCCAGTGCGACCTGGCGCTGGTCCTCGAGCGCCTCGACCGGCGAGTCGCCGCCGGCCAGCTGCGCCGACAGTTCGCCCAGGCGGTTGTCGAGCTGGCCGCGCTGGCCGCCCATGCGCGCCAACGCCTGGGTCAGCGAGGCGACCTGCGCGCGCTGCGACTCGAGCGTCAACGCGAGCGCATGCGCGGTATCGCGGGATTCGCGCGCGGCCGCGCGGGCGGCGTCCCGGGCCTCGGTCAGGCTGCGGCGCTCGGCTTCGAGCGCAGCACGCGCGGTCTCCAGGTCGCCCATGCTGCCGACCGCGTCCTCGAGCCGGGCGCGCGCTTCGCGTGCCTGCTGCGCGGCCTGGGCCAGGGTCTCGTCGAGTTGCGCGAGCTCGGCATCGATGCGCGCGATCCGGGTGCGCGCGGCCTCGACCCGGCCCTGCTGGCTCTGCACCTGGCCGGCGAGTTCGGACACACCGCGGTGCGCCAGGTACAGCGCGCGCTGCGCCTCTTCGCGCTGCTGTTCGGCGGCGAGCAAGCGGTCGCGGCCGCTGGCGAGGCCGCGCTCCAGTTCGTGTTCCTGGTCCTGCAGCGCGGCGATCTCCTCGCGCAGCGCCTGGATCTCGCGCTCGCGCAGCAGTGCGCCCTGCTTGGCCGCGCCCGAGCGCGACACCCGCACCCAGCCCGCGCCCAAGCGCTCGCCGCTGCGGGTGATGACCGAATCGTGTTCGCCCAGCCCGGCCTGCAGCGCGCGCGCCTGGTCCAGGGTGTCGGCGACATGCAGACGCGCGAGCAGCCGCCGGATCGCCAGCGGACCCTGCACCCGGGCCGCGAGCGAGGTCGGCGCGAACTGCGCCGACGCCTCGTCGGCGGCGACCAGCGCCAGGCGGCTCTCGCCCAGCTCGCCGAGCGCGTCGACCAGATCGGCGGGCACCCCGTCGCCGTCGACCAGCACGCCCTCGATCAGCTGGCCCAGCGCGCTCTCGACCGCGAACTCCCAGCCGGCCTCCACGCGCAGCCGCTCGCCCACGCGCGCGGCCGAATCGAGCCCGCGCTGGCGCAGCCATTCGACCGCCGCGCCCTGCTCCTGCCCGAGCGCCGCGTGCTGCAGCGTCTCCAGCGACGCCAGCCGGCCGCGGGCCTCCTGCGCGCGCTTGCGTACGCCCGACAGTTCCTCCTGCGCGACGCGCTGGGCGTCCTGCAGTTCGACGGCCGCCTCCTTGCGCGCCTCCAGCGACTCGCCGAGCGTGTCGAGGGCGGCCTTCTGATCTTCGTGGCGGAGCTGGATGTCCTCGAACGCCTCGTTCAGCGCATCGAGGTCGAGGCCATCGCGCTCGGCCTGCAATTGTTCGCGGCGGCGCCCGGCTTCCAGCGCCTGGCGGTCGAGATAGTCGACACGCGTACGCTCCACATCACCGGCACGCGCGGCCTCGCCCTGCTCGCGGTTGTGCGCCTCCCAGCGGGCCTGCCAGTCGGCGAGCGCGGTCTCGGCATCGCGCAGTGCGTCCTGGCGGATCGCGTCCTCGTCCTGCAGCTGCGCCAGTTGCGGTTCGGCCTCGGCGATGTGCTCGTGCAGGGTGTCGAGCCGCACCTGGTCCTGGTCGATATGCGCACCGATCTCGGCCAGCTGCGCCTGGGCCTCGTCACGCGCCTTGAGCAGCCGCGCCGACAGTTCGCGCTGGTGCTGGATCTGCTGCTCGATCCGCGCGAGCGCACCGCTGACTTCGTAGCTCTCGGCCTGGGCGCGGTTGAGCGCCTCGGCGGCCTCGTGGCGACGCTCGCGTCCGGTCTCGAGCTCGCGCTCGGCTTCGCGCTGCTCGGCGATCAGCTGCTCGAGCCGGGTTTCCTCCTGCGCCAGGCCCTCGCGCAGCGCGCGCAGGCGCGAATCGAGCGTGCGCCATTCCAGCGCCTTCCACTCGGCGTCGCGGATCCTGCGCTCAGCCTGGATCGCGGTGTATTGCTCGGCCTGACGGGCCTGGCGGGCCAGGTGCTGCAACTGCTTGCCGACCTCCTCGCGCAGGTCGCCCAGCCGCTCGAGGTTCTCGCGGGTATGCCGGATCCGGGTCTCGGTCTCCTTGCGGCGCTCCTTGTACTTGGAGATGCCGGCCGCTTCCTCGAGGTAGATGCGCAGGTCTTCGGGCTTGGCGTCGATGACCTGGCTGATCATGCCCTGCTCGATGATCGAGTAGCTGCGCGGGCCCAGGCCCGTGCCCAGGAACAGGTCGGTGATGTCGCGGCGGCGGCACTTGGTGCCGTTGAGGTAGTAGCCGCTCTGGCCATCGCGGCTGACGGTGCGCTTGACCGAGATCTCGTTGAACGCGGCAAACTCGCCGCTGATGGTGTGGTCGCTGTTGTCGAAGATCAGCTCGACCATCGCCTGGGACACCGGCTTGCGCGCGGTCGACCCGGCGAAGATCACGTCGGTCAGCGAATCGCCGCGCAGGCGGCTGGCCGAGGACTCGCCCATGACCCAGCGCACCGCGTCGATGATGTTGGACTTGCCGCAACCGTTCGGCCCGACCACGCCGGTCATGTTCGTCGGCAGGTGCAACGTGGTCGGGTCGACGAAGGACTTGAAACCGGCGAGCTTGATCGTGGACAGGCGCATGCGGGCGTCGGGGGCCTCGTGGCGCCGGCGGGCCGGCGCCGGATCGTGGAACGGCGGGGACGCACGCGGCCTCCGGGCCCGGCGATGCTGACGCACGACGGGCCGCGCGCCGCGCGCGCGCAAGCGGCCAGTATAGCCAGCGACCCGGGATCGCGCCGCCGGCCCGGCGCCGCGCTTGGGCCCGTTGGGTCGCGGGACGCCGCGATTAGGGCACCAGGCGGGCCCCGGTCTCGATGTCAAAGGCGTGCACGCGCCCGGCTGGGACCGACAGCGGCAGGGTCTCGCCCGGCACCGGCACCCGGTCGGGCGGCAGCCGGGCGATCAGCGCGCGATCGCCCAGGCGCAGATTCACGAAGACTTCGCTGCCCACCGCCTCGACCACCTCCACCACCGGCGCCAGGCCGGCTTCGGCGGCCTCGGCCGGCACCAGATGCTCGGGACGGATGCCCAGATCGACCTCGCGGCCGGCCCAGGCCGTCGGCAGCCCGGCCGCGCCCAGCGCCAGCACCGTGCCATCGGCCAGCGCCAGCCCCCAGCCGGCCTCGCCGTGCTGCAGACGGCCGCGCAGCACGTTCATCGCCGGACTGCCGAGGAAGGTCGCCACGAACAGGTTGGCGGGCTTTTCGTAAAGCGCCATCGGGGTGTCGATCTGCTGGATCTGCCCATCCTTGAGTACCACGATGCGCTGGCCCAGCGTCATCGCCTCGATCTGGTCGTGGGTGACGTAGATCATGGTGGTGCCCAGCGCGCGGTGCAGCCGCGCGATCTCCACGCGCATGCCGGCACGCAGCTTGGCGTCGAGATTGGACAACGGCTCGTCGAGCAGGAACACCTGCGGCTGGCGCACCAGCGCCCGGCCCAGCGCGACGCGCTGGCGCTGGCCACCCGACAGCTGCCCCGGCTTGCGGTCGAGCACCTTGTCGAGCTCCAGCACGCGGGCGGCCTCGGCCACGCGCGCGGCGATGTCGGCCTTGTCCTGGCCGCGCAGCTTCAGCCCGAAGGCGAGGTTCTCGGCCACGCTCATGTGCGGGTACAGCGCGTAGCTCTGGAACACCATCGCGATGTCGCGGTCCTTGGGCGCGACGTCGTTGACCACCCGATCGCCGATGGTCAGCGTGCCGCTGCTGATCGCCTCCAGGCCGGCGACCATCCGCAGCAGCGTGGACTTGCCGCAACCCGACGGCCCGACCAGCACCAGTAGTTCGCCGTCGGCGACTTCGAAACTGGCGCCCGCCACGCCCACGTACCCATTGGGATAGACCTTGCGTACCGCGTCGAACCGCACCTTCGCCATGGCGTCTCCCGCTGTCGGATGGATCGTGATTGGAGGCGTGTGAACGATGCCGCGGCCGGGCCGTGCATCGAGGACGCAATACGCTATTCTGGCATGTAATCGTTTACACGCCAGTCGGCGATCGCCTCAGCAACCGCGATCGCCGCCGCGCGCGCCGGCCGGTCCGTCGCCGCGCGGGCACGCGCGACGACGGGCATTGCGGTTCCGGGCGATTGCACGACACACTTCACGATTCCCCTTCCGTGAACACGAGGCGAACCAGGCGTCCATGCACGACACTCTGCTGCTGTTTGGCGCCACCGGCGATCTGGCGCAACGTTACCTGTTCCCGTCCCTGCTGCACCTGCTGCGCGACCGGCTGCTGCCGGCCGACTTCCGGGTCGTGGCGATCGCGCGCAGCGAGCACGACGACGAGAGCTTCCGCGGCTGGTTGCGCGAGCGCCTGGGCGACGACTACGAGGCCGCCACGCTGGACGAACTGCTGCGCCGGGTGCGCTACGTGCCCGCCGACCTGTCCGACCCCGCGGCCATGGCGCAGGCGCTCTCGCCGTTCGCCGACCGCCCGGCCGTCAGCTACCTTTCCACGCCGCCCAACCTCTTTGCCTCCGCCTGCCGCGGCCTGAAGGCCGCCGGCCTGCTCGAGCCGCCGTCGCGCCTGGTGCTCGAAAAGCCGATCGGTCACGACCTGGCCAGCGCCCGCGAGATCGACGCCACCCTCAAGGCCGCGCTCGACGAGTCGCGGATCTTCCGCATCGACCATTACCTGGGCAAGGCGCCGGTGCAGAACCTGCTGGCGCTGCGGCTGGGCAACACGCTGTTCGAGGCGGTCTGGGAACGGCGCTGGATCGAGTCGGTCGACATCATCGTCGCCGAGACCGCCGGTGTGGACGGCCGCGAGGGCTACTACGCCGACTACGGCGCGCTGCGCGACATGGTGCAGAACCACATGCTGCAGCTGCTCGCGCTGATCGCGATGGAGCCGCCGGCGGCGATGGACCCCGATTCGATCCGCGACGAGAAGCGCAAGGTGCTGCGCGCGCTGCGCCCCATGACCCCGTCGGCCGCCGACGCCGACAGCATCCGCGGCCGCTACCGCGACGGCGTGGTCGACGGCCGCGCGGTCAAGGGCTTCAATCACCGTGATGATGTCGAGACCTTCGTCGGCCTGCGTGCCTGGATCGACAACTGGCGCTGGGCCGGCGTTCCGTTCCGGCTGGTGACCGGCAAGCGCATGCCCTCGCGCACCACCGAGGTCGTGGTGACCTTCAAGCCGGTCACCCACTGGCTGTTCGGCGCCGACGAGCGCAAACGCGCCCGCGCCAACCAGTTGCGGGTGCGGCTGCAGCCCGAAGAGACCATCGAACTCGGCCTGATGGGCAGCCTGGCGGCTTCGGAATGGAGCGCCAACGAGCTGCAGCCGATGTCGCTGGACCTGGCGATGCTGCCGCCCAAGCGCCGCATCGCCTACGAGCGGTTGATGATCGACGCGCTCAAGGGCGACCAGACGCTGTTCGTGCGCGACGACGAGGTCGAGGCCCAGTGGCGCTGGATCGACAGCGTCAGCGACGCCTGGCGCCAGGCCGGCACGCCGGTCCATGACTATCCGGCCGGGTCGTGGGGACCGGCCGAGGCCGTGCCGTTCCTCCCGCGCACCCTGACCACGCACAACGGACGCAAGTCGTGACCGACGCTTCACTCGCCCTGCTCGCCGACATCGGCGGCACCAACGCGCGCTTCGCGCTGGCCGACACCGCCAGCGCCACGCCGCTGCAACTCGACACCGTGCAGGGCTTCGCGGTCGCTGATTTTCCCTCGCTGGCCGACGCCGCCCAGCACTACCTGCAGGCGATCGGCCACGTCGGCGATGCGCGCATCCGCTGCGGCGTCTTCGCCGTGGCCGGACGCGTGGACGGCGACGAGGCGCGCATCACCAATCACCCCTGGGTGATCTCGCGCCGGCGCACCCGCGAGCGCCTGGGGCTGGACGATGTCGAACTGGTCAACGACTTCGCCGCGCAGGCGATGGCGATCCCGCTGCTGCAGCCCGGCGACTACACCGCGATCGGCGGCGTGCAGTGGGCGGTGCCCGAGCGCGCCGACACGCCGTGCACCTACGCGGTCATCGGCCCGGGCACCGGGCTGGGCGTGGGTGGACTGGTGGTCCGCGACGGCCGCTACTATCCGCTCGAGACCGAAGGCGGCCACGTCAGCTTCCCGCCGGGCACGCCGGAAGAAACCCGCATCCTCGAACGGCTCAGCGCGCAGTTCGGGCGCGTGTCCAACGAGCGGCTGATCTGCGGGCCGGGGCTGGTCAACATCCACCACGCGCTCTGCGAGATCGCCGGGGTCGACCCGGGCCCGCTGCAGCCCTCCGACGTGACCACCCGCGCGCAGGCCGGCGACCCGCTGTGCGCACGCGCCGTCGATATCTTCTGCGCCGTGTTCGGCGCGATCGCCGGCGATCTGGTGCTGACGCTCGGCGCCTGGGACGGCGTGTTCCTGACCGGCGGTCTGGTGCCCAAGATGCTCGACTCGATCCGCCACTCGGGGTTCCGCCAGCGCTTCGAACACAAGGGCCGCTTTTCGCCGAATATGGGCCGCGTTCCGAGCCTGGCGGTGCTGCACCCGCACGCCGGCCTGCTCGGCGCGGCGGCGATCGCCGTGCGCAGAGCCGCACCGTGACCGGCGAGCACGCCGACGGCTTTGGCAACGTGGCCCGAATCGGTCACGATGGGCGCATGCACCTGCACGCCTACGACTCGGCCACCCAGTGGACCTGGGGCGCCGCGATCGCGATTTCCTCGGCGATCGCGCGCGACCTGCGCGAGCGGCCGCGTGCCCGTCTGCTGCTGTCGGGCGGCAAGACGCCCGGCCCGGTCTATGCCGCGCTGTCGAAGTCGCCGTTGCCGTGGGAAAACGTCGACGTCGCGCTGGTCGACGAGCGCTGGCTGCTGCCCGAAGACCCGGACAGCAATGCGCGCCTGGTGCGCGAAACGCTGATCCAGAACAAGGCGCAGCAGGCGCGGCTGGAGACGATCACGCGGGCCGGCCGCCCGTTCGACGAAGCGCTGTCGACCGCCAACCTGCATGCGCGCCAGCCGGCCGGCGTCGTGGTGCTGGGCATGGGCGACGACGGCCACACCGCGTCGCTGTTCCCCGGCATGCAGGACCTCGATGCCGCGTTATCGGCGACCACACCCTACGTCGGCGTCGATGCGACCGGTTGCCCGGGCGCCCAGCGCTGGGCCCGCCGCATCAGCCTCACGCCGGCCGGCCTGGCGCCGGCGCACACGCGGATCCTGTTGATCCGCGGCGAGCGTAAGCGCGCGCTGCTCGAGCAACTGTTGCGCAGTGACGACGTCCACGAGTATCCGGCGCGCATCGCCTTGACCGTGCCGGGCGCAGACTTGCACGTGCACTGGTGCCCGTGATCGACGACACCCGTGCGCCGCGTCCGCGCACCCGGGCGCCCCTTCCCTCCTTTCCATCTCATCGCCGCCGCCAATGAGCCTGCATCCCGTTCTGCATTCCGTCACCGAGCGCATCCGCAAACGCAGCGCCGCGTCGCGCCGCGCGTATCTGGACGGCATCGCGCGCATGCGCGACGACGGTCCGCTGCGCGGTCGCCTGAGCTGCGCGAACCTCGCCCACGGCTTTGCCGGGTGCGGGCCGACCGACAAGCTGCGCCTGCGCAACGAGCCGACGCCGAACCTGGGCATCATCACCGCCTACAACGACATGCTCTCGGCGCACCAGCCCTACGAGCCGTATCCGGAATTCATCCGCCAGACCGCGCGCGCGCTCGGCGCGACCGCGCAGGTCGCCGGCGGCGTGCCGGCGATGTGCGACGGCGTGACTCAGGGCCGTGCCGGCATGGAACTGTCGCTATTCTCGCGCGACGTCATCGCCCAGGCGACCGCAATCGGCCTGTCGCACGACATGTTCGACGCCAGCCTGTACTTAGGCATCTGCGACAAGATCGTGCCGGGCCTGCTCATCGGCGCCCTCGCCTACGGCCATCTGCCCGCAGTGTTCGTGCCGGGCGGACCGATGACCTCCGGCGTGCCGAACAAGACCAAGGCCGAGGTGCGCGAGCGCTACGCCGCCGGCGAGGCCACGCGCGCCGAACTGCTCGAGGTCGAGGCGCAGTCCTACCACTCGCCCGGCACCTGCACCTTCTACGGCACCGCGAACTCCAACCAGACCCTGCTCGAGGCGATGGGCGTGCAGTTGCCCAGCGCGGCGTTCATCAACCCGGGCACCCCGCTGCGCGATGCGTTCACCCGCGAAGCGGTCGCGCGCGCGCTGGCGATCACCGCGCTGGGCGAGGACTACCGACCGCTGGGCGAACTGATCGACGAGCGCGCCATCGTCAACGCGATCGCGATGCTGATGGCCACCGGCGGCTCGACCAACCACACGATCCACTGGATCGCGGTCGCGCGCGCGGCCGGCATCGTGTTGACCTGGGACGACATGGACGCGCTGTCGCAGATCGTGCCGCTGCTGGCACGGGTCTATCCCAACGGCGAGGCGGACGTAAACCGCTACCACGCCGCCGGCGGCAACGCCTTCGTGTTCCGCGAACTGCTCGACGCCGGGCTGATGCACGACGACATCCCGACCGTCGTCGCCGGCGGCATGCGCGCCTACTGCGACGACCCCAAGGTCGACGGCGACCGCCTGGTGTACACGCCGGGCATCGACTCCAGCGCCGACGACGCGGTGCTGCGTCCGGTCTCGGCGCCGTTCGAGGCCCATGGCGGCCTGCGCCTGCTGCGCGGCAATCTCGGGCGCGCGCTGATCAAGCTCTCGGCGGTCAAGCCGGAGTTCCGCATGATCGAGGCCCCGGCCGTCGTCGTCGATGCCCCGCAGGCGCTCAACCGCCTGCATGCGGCCGGCGCGCTACCGCGCGATTTCGTTGCGGTCGTGCGCTACCAGGGCCCGAAGGCCAACGGCATGCCCGAACTGCATTCGCTCGCGCCGCTGCTCGGCATGCTGCAGAACCAGGGCCGGCGGGTGGCGCTGGTCACCGACGGCCGCCTGTCGGGTGCGTCGGGCAAGATCCCCGCGGCGATCCACGTCACTCCCGAAGCCGCGCGGGGCGGCCCACTGGCCTACCTGCGCGAGGGCGACATCGTGCGCCTGGACGGCGAGGCCGGCATTCTCGAAGCGCTGGTCGATGCCGACGAGTGGCAGCGCCGCGAGGCCGCGCCCGACACCGCGCCGGCGCCGACCGACTTCGGGCGCAACCTGTTCGCCTTCAACCGCGCCAACGTCTCCCCGGCCGACCAGGGCGCGCTGTCGATCTCCTGCGGACCGCCCACGTTCCATGGCGCGGTATTGGACTACGACGCCGAGTACGATCTGGGCGCGGGCGGTGCCGCCGCCGATGCGCCGCATGCCGAAAAGGACAACTGAGCTCATGCCACACGTTTCCCCGATGTCCGACCGCCAGCAGCGCGCCGCCGACCTGCTGCGGGCTGCCGGCGTGCTGCCGGTGATCACCGTCGACACGCTCGACCAGGCGCGCGCGCTCGCCGACGCCCTGCTCGAAGGCGGCCTAACCACACTGGAACTGACCCTGCGCACGCCGATCGCGATCGACGCCCTGGCCATGCTCAAACGCGAGCGCCCAGAGATCGTCATCGGCGCCGGCACCGTGCTCAGTGCCGACAATATCCGCGCCTCGATCGACGCCGGCGCTGATTTCCTCGTCACGCCGGGCACGACCCCGCGTCTGGCCGAGGCCTTGGCGCAGGCCGCGGTGCCGGCGGTGCCCGGCGCCGCAACGCCGACCGAATTCCTCGCCCTGCGCGACCTGGGCTTCCGCAACTGCAAGCTGTTCCCGGCCAACGCGGTCGGCGGCCTGGCGATGCTCAAGGGCTTGGCCGGCCCGGTGCAGGACATGCGCTTCTGCCCGACCGGCGGCATTTCCGCCGCCAACGCTGCCGAGTTCCTGGCGCAGCCGAACGTGCTGTGCGTGGGCGGCTCGTGGATGCTCGACAAGGCGTGGCTGGCGGCCGGCGACTACGCGCGCGTGCGCGAGGCCTCGGCGCAGGCCGCGGCCATCGTGCGCGAGGCGCGCGCCGCCTGACGATCATTCGCCCTGACGTGGTGGCAGCGATGACGGCACCGAGATCGACCTGTCCTATGCGCACGCAATTCGGGGCGTGAACGACCTCGACGGCCTGCTCAAGCTTGCGCGCCATCGCAGCGATGACGCGACGCGCACCGCCGCCATCGACACGCTGTGGGTGCAGGTGCAGTACACGTACTGAGCGGTGGGGGCAACAACGCGCCCTCCGGATCCGATGCCCAGATGCGTCGGACACCGCTCCCTCAGCCGCTAAGACTGGCCCCCCCGGCCCGTTTCGCGACGTAGGCCGCGTCCGTATCAGCGCAGTTCGTCGGGCATCACGCCGTACTGGATTCCCAGTTCCAAGACGGCGTCGGACCGGTTGTCCGCATACAGCAATTCCAGCACCCGGACGCGATAATCGTGATTGTCGTTGGCCCGGAGCAGGTCCTCGGCCTTGCCGTAAATCTCGGAGTTCTTGCCGCTGCGAATGCCCGCGTAATCGCCCTCAGCAATCTCGGCCGGTGTCTTAGAAGAGCCGTCGGGCCGCGTCGCCGACGTTTCCTGACTGCGCGCATAGGCGTGCGCGTCCGGGAAGTTCTGTTCGAGGAACTGACGGGCCAACAGTCCAACGTCGACGCCTGCCTGCGGTTTCTCGCCGAACTCGCGCATGAGCGCAAGCATTGCCTGCGGATCTTCGGCATGCATCCGCTTGAACAACTCGACGGCCTGATCTCCCTGCAACCCGTAACCGTCGGCAACCGACTTGAACACATATGGCGCGTAGGCAAGCGCAGGATCGGATGCCAACATTGCCTGCCACTGCTCTCCTGAGATACCGAGTCCAGCCGCAACGTTGTTCATCGCCTCGCCACTGCCGAGCATCGACTCGATCATGTCAGCATCCATGCCCGTGGCTTCGAGATAGCCACGCAGTTCCTCGCGCGTCTGATGCTTGTCGATCGCGTCGCCGATGCCGCCGCCGATCGCCGAAATCACCGCCCCGATACCGCTGACGATCGCGCCGGCAGCCGTACCCGGCCCGGGCACCACGGCCACGGCGCTGCCGAGCATGCCGAAGACATCGCCCATTGCGGCAACTGCATAGCCTACGTTGCCGCCGTCGGAGGTCTTCTGCAGATTGATTGCCATCGACGTTGCGCTCGCGATCACGCCGAGCCCGGGTGCGATCTTTGCAGCGAACGCGCCGAAACGCGCAGCATCATCGCCATACTGCGCCAAGCGTCCCGCGTCGGCGAAATGCTTGGACGCGCCCGCCAGCAAGTTAAGGCCACTTTCGCCCGCCGACGCGAAACCCTGCACCGCCTCAAGATACGCGCCTTCCTGCCCACTCTCCGCAGCTTTGATCGCCCCCATTACGACGCCGACACCCGACATCGCGCGCGCAAATGGCGATGCGTCGCCGAAGCCGTCGCCGAGTTTCTTCAGTGGATCGAAGTTACCAGCGGCAACCGCGTCCATCATTGCCATGCCGTCCTTGAAGCTGCTGATGCCGCCTTTGACGCCGTCAAATAGCCCCTTGGCATCCTTCAGTGGCGCAAAGGCGTCCTTCAGATCGGCGAGTGCTGCCTGCAGATTGCCATCATGCCGGGTGACGATCTCGACGGTCGCCGCGCTGGCGATCCGTTCGAAGAGCTCACCCTGCAGGGTATCGGTATGCGCCTCGAACGCCTCGGCCAGGGCCGAACCGGGCGTGCCCTGGATCTCGCCGAGCAGTTCAAGCGCGAACTTGCCGTGACCCGAATCGGCCAGACGGCCCAGGCTATCGACGAGCTGCTCGGCGACCTGAGGATCGCGTACCGCCGCTGCCATCAGAGTCTCGCGGTTGGCCTGGACATAGTTGACGAGTGCCTGGCCCGCCTCTGCTTCGGCCGCATAGACCTCTGCATGGCCCTCGGCTTCGCGGAACTTGTCAATGAACGCCGCCCGTTGTTCGCGGTCCAGCGGACCGGCGCGCAGCAGGTGCGTGGCGAGCTCCTCATCGAGCTTGTCGACCGCCTTCTTGGCGTCGTCGTAGTCCTTGCCCAGCGACTCGAGCTTCGTCGCCGCGTCGCTGCTCGCCTGTGTCCGCCCCACGTTGTCGATGCCCAGCCTGCCAGCAACATCGGCCCAGCCCGCGCTGTCGGCCGCGGCGTGCCGGATGCCGCCCTCGCTGAGCACACCACGTTCGACCGCGACGCCGAGCGCATGCGTCATGGCCTCGCGCGCGGCATCGCCGTCGGCACCGCCGAATGCGTAGCCGCCTCCAGAGTCGCGGCTGTAGAGCCCATGGAGGGGTGCGACAACCGATGCGAGCAGATCGGCATCGTCCGCAAGCCGGACCAGTTCGGCGAGATACGCAGGCTCTGTCGCGTGCTCACGCGCCAGCTCGGACAGTTGGTAGGGCCCGCTGATCGCGCCGGTATCGAGGCCCCCTGCCGAGAAATCGTCCTGCGCTCGCTGGCGCTGCTGCGCCTCGATCCGGGCGATGTCCATCGGCGGCAGCGCAGGGCCCGGGTCGAGCGCCGCAGGCGTAGTCCCGCCCGACGTCGCCTGATACGCCTCTCGAACATCGGCCGGCGCGCGCATGTCGACGGCCGACGCCACCGCGTCCTGCCCGAAGACGTCGTGCAGGCGTGTCAGGTTGCCGGCGTCGAGCCGGGTCGCCAACTCGTTCAGCAGCCCCTGCCGTTCGCTGGCCGGCAGCGCCTGTACGTCGCTGCGCAGCGTGTCGATCGCGGCGGCGTCCATGCCCGCGATGGTGGCATTGGCGGTGTCGCGGGACGCGCCCTGCAGCGTGTCCACGACGGGCGGCGGCGGTGGATCGAACGGACGTTGGGCTGAGACCTGGGCATTCATCGCGAACTCCGCAAGGACGAAGCCCGGATCTGGAACACAGGCCGGGCCTGGAGCACCGAGGTTAGCAACGACAAGTCCTCTCCCTCCACTGGGGGCGACCCTAGCGCGCACCGAGCAAGCCGCCCCTCCAGCTAAAACGGGGTCAGAGTGCAATTCAAAGCTGCGCTCGAAATGGCAGCCTGACCCCGTTTTTTCGCCCGATTGCCCCCTCAAAACTGGGTCACAGTGCAATTTCGAGTCTCATTGAACGCGAAATCCCACTCTGACCCCGGTTTTGGGGCGCGTGGTGCTCAGTCGAGGATGCGTTCGGTCAGCTGCAGCGTCGCCGTCTCCGCGATGTCGGCGGCCGACTGCCCGAGCGCCACGCGGTAGCGGCCGGCGGGAATGCGCCAGCTGCGGGTGGCTGGGTCGTAGTCGGCGAACAGGCGCGGGGCCAGCGCCACTTCGACCTGGCGCGCTTCGCCCGGTTGCAGATCGAGCTTGTCCCAGCCGACCAGTCGCAGCGGCGTGGTGTGGCCCTCGGGCAGGTGCACGTAGAGCTGCGGCACCGCCGCACCGGCACGCGCGCCGGTATTGCGGACGGCGAAGCGCGCGGTCAGACGGTCGCCGTCGGCCTGCACGGTCAGATCCGACAACGCGAACTGGGCATACGACAGGCCGTGGCCGAACGCGTAGCGCGGCGTCAGATCCTTGGCCGCGAACCATCGGTAGCCGACGTTCGCGCCTTCGATGTCGTAATCGATCGTGTCGTCGGGCTTCTGCGGCGGGTCGAAGCCCAAGCCCGGCACGTGCGGCCGCGGTAGTTGCGCGACATCCACCGGCCAGGTGACCGGCAGGCGCCCGGACGGATTGGCCGCGCCGGTGAGCAGGCGTGCGATCGCCTCGCCGCCGCGGATACCCGGGTACCACGCCTGCAGGATCGCCGGCACGCGATCGGCCCAGGGCAACGTGACCGGGCCATTGGTCTGCAGCACCACCACCGTGCGCGGATTGGCCGCGACAACGGCCTCGACCAGCGCGTCTTGGCCATCGGGCAGGTGCATGTCCGGCAGGTCCACCGACTCGGCCGACCATTGGGTCGCGAACACGATCGCCACGTCAGCCTCGCGCGCGAGTCGCGCCGCAGCGGCGCGGTCGCGGCCGTCGGCGTAGTCGACGCGTGCCTGCGGTGCCGCCTCGCGCAAGGCCAGCAACGGCGAGGACGGCTGGAACATCACCGGCCCGGGCCAGGTGGTCGGCTTCACGCCCGGCACTGCGTTGGGCCCACGCGAGGTCCAGCCGACCATCGACGAGCCGCCGCCAGCGATCACGCCGCGGTCGGCATGGCCGCCGATCACCGCGATCCGGCGCACATCGGTGCCGAGCGGCAGCAGGTCGTCCGCATTGCGCAGCAGGACGGCACCCTCTTCGGCGGTGCGCTGCGCGACCGCAAAGCCCGCCGCGTCGAGTTCGGCGTCGGGCGGCTGGCGTTGCGGCGGATGGTCGAACGCGCCGACCGCGATCAGGCTGCGCAGGATGCGATGGGCCATGTCGTCGACCCGCGCCTGCGGCACGACGCCCGCATCGACCGCCATGCGCAGCGGACGGTCGAAGTACACCGCCTTGTCAAACACCTCGCCTGCCGACTGCTGGTCCAGCCCGGCGAGCGCCGCTTTCGACGCGCTGTGCACCCCACCCCAGTCGGACATCACATAGCCGGGGTACTTCCAGTCGCGCTTGAGCACGTTGTTGAGCAGTTCGTCGTGCTCGCAGCCATAGACGCCGTTGATGCGGTTGTAACTGCACATCACCGAGCCGGGCGCGCCGATTTCCAGCGCGATGCGGAACGCGAGCAGGTCGGATTCGTGCATCGCACGGTCGCCGATCTGCGCGCTGTGGAAATTGCGATGCGTCTCCATGTCGTTGAGCGCGTAGTGCTTCATCGTCGAGAGCACGTGCTGCGACTGCACGCCGCGGATCGACTCGCCGACCAGCGTGCCGGCCAGCAGCGGATCCTCGCCGGCGTACTCGAAATTGCGCCCGTTGCGCGGATCGCGCTGCAGGTTGACGCTGCCGGCCAGAAGCACATTGAAGCCCTGCCGCCACGCTTCGCGGCCCATCGTCTGGCCGCCCAGGAATGCCACCTCGCGGCTCCAGGTCGATGCGGTCGCCGGTCCCGACGGCATTGCGGTGGCGTGGTCGCCTTCGCGCGCGCCACCGGGGTTGGTGACGCCCAGGCCCGCATCGAGGAGGCCTTGCGCCGGAATGCCCAGGCGCGAGATCGGCGCCACATAGCCGGCCGCGGTCAGCGCCTCGGCCGGCTTGTTCTCGCCGATCGCGAAGCGGCTGCGCAGCAACTGGAACTTCTCGTCCTGGGTCATCGCCGCGACCAGCAGCGCGGCGCGCGCATCCGGCGACTTATCCGGATCCATCCACGGCATGGCGGCCGTTGAATCTTGCGCCGTCAGCGCCGGGCCGGGGACGGCAATGGCCAGCGCGCACAGCAACGCGCGGCCGAGTCTGGTGGTGGTCATCCCGCCGATGTCTCCTTGTCTGGTGTCAGCGGTCCCCGCGAGGCGTCGCGCAACGCGGGGACGGTGCATGGGTGTGGTGTGACTCAGGGCGAGACGGGGATCTGCACGCGCACCTGCGCACCGGCACGCGCGATGCGCAGTTCGTTGCCCTGCCATTGCGCCGCCTGACCATCGATGGTCGTCGCACCGGGCACGTTCGGATACGGCCACTGCAGCACCAGGCCACCGGGCGGCAGGCCGGCATCGGCATCGACGTCGAGCGCCAGCACGTCGTGCTCGCGCCGCAACCGGTAGCCAAGCTTGCCCTGCGGGGTGCGCATGCCGTGCAGCCGTACGCCGATCCCGTCGAACCAGTCAGCCGGCACGCCCGCGGCCAGCACGATGCTGTCGTCGACCTCGCGTACGTAGGCGAACATGTCCAGCGCCGAGCGCACGAAGTCCGAACCCACCCAGGCATGCGGCAGGTCGCCGAGGAAGAATGGCTTACGCGGCGTCGGCGTGACGACCTCGCCCCACTGGTTCCACGCCAGCGGCGCGCGGTGGCCGAAGAACCACTCGCGCACGTCGTTGGCGCGCTCGCGCCAGCCCAGCCGCACGAACGCGGCGACGTTGCGCCACTCGTAGGGCGTGTAGTCCTTCCACGGCTTGCGGCCGTCGCGGCGATCGGCGAACAGCGTCCAGTAGCGCTCGAAGGTGTTGACCAGCAGGTCTTCGGGCAGCCGCCCTTGCTCGCCGCCTGGCGCCAGTGCGATCGTCGTCGAGGTGGGATCGAAATCGCCGAGCTCGGCCGCGCCGGGGAGATAGTCGATCCCGTGCAGCCTGGCCGCGGCACGCAGCGAGGCGTCGAGATCGGTGCGGAACTCGTCGCGTGCGGCGGTCATCCGCGCCACGTCTTCGGTCTTGCCCAGCGCCTGTGCGATCTCGACTGCATCCTTATAGCCGCGCAGCGCCCAGAAGTTGTCCCAGTACGAGTGCATCGGCTTGGCCGAGTAGCCCTCGTGGCTGATCGAGACCGGCATCATGCCGTAGAAGGCCGCGTTGACCTTGCGGTTCTCCTCGGTGCGCTCGCTGGCGCGCAGCGTTTCCATGTAGTCGAACGCGCCGAGCACGTGCGGCCACATGCGCGCCAGAAAGGCGTCGTCGTGGGTGTAACGCCAGTACTCGGCGATGTTGAAGATCAGCTCGCCATGGCTGTCGTTCTCGGGCACCGGATCGCTGCCGCGGTCGTCCACGCAGCACGGCACCATGCCGTTGTCGAACTGGTACGGGGCGTACCACTCGACGTAGTCCTTGACGACTTCCGGCCGCCCCATCCGCAGCAGACCTTCGGAAATCATCGCGCCGTCTCGGATCCAGCTGCGCGCATACGAGCGCGTCCCCGGCTGCAGGCGCGGGCCGATGCGCGAGATCAGCATGTGCGCCAGCGAGGTGCGCAGCGTGTTGGCCAGGTCGCGTCCGGCCTCGGGCACCTCGATACCGACCTCGCCGAGCTTGCCGTGCCACACACGCGCCATCTCGTCCTGCCAGGCCTGCGGCTGCCACTGGCCGGGCGCGAGCGACGGCGCCGCGCCGGTCATCGGGATCAGCAGGTCGAACTCGCGCGACTGGCCCGGTTCGAGCCGCACCGTGTAGACCAGCGCGCCGGAGGCCAGCCCCTGCGCGTCCTCGACCTCGGTCGTCGCCGGCAGCGCACCGGCAGCCAGGTGCTCGATCTCCATGCCGCTGTCGAAGGTCGTCGCGAATACCTGCTGCGCCGGCTCGCGCGCGAACACACGCGGCACGCCGTCGACACTGACCCGGTCTGGCGCGAGCGCCAGCCTGTGCAGCGGGCTCACACCGCCCTTGATGTTGAGAAACTGCGTCGGCGGGTTGACCTGCATCGGCCGCACCGCCAGCGCGAACTCGAAGTCGCGCGGCTGGCGGCCCGAGTTGGTCAACCGATAGCGGGCGACCAGCTGCGATGCCTCGGGCGTGCCGCGGGCGAAGCCGGTCACGCGCAGCGACACCGCGTCGTGGACCCAGTCCACGCTCGGAATCGGCAGGTAACCGTCCTGCAGCGACTGGGTGATCCGGGCATCGGCCCAGGTCACCAGGCCATCGCCGGCGCGGATGAAGGGCTCGATCGAGAAACCACCGGCCGCGACCTCGATCGCACCGTCCTCGCCGATCAGGCCCTGCTCGGTGCCGCCGTCCAGACCCAGGATCGTCCAGTACGGCTGTTCACCGCTGAAGCCACGCGGGAACTGACCCTTCGGCCGCTCGGCAGCGACCGCCTTAAGGAAGTCGTTGGGATGGGTCGAGACCGCGACCGGCTGCAATGCCGCCTCGGCGAGCGCGAAGCCCTGACCCGGACCGGCCCGCAGGTCGAGGCCGACATAGCGGGCCTCCGACTCGGGCAACGACAACCAGTCGACGCCGCCATTGCCACCGGCGACCTCGCGCACCTGCGTCCACTGCTCGCCGTCGGTCGACAACGACACCGTGTAATCGGCCGCATGCCGCCCGTCGAGCCACTGCAGACGCAGCGCTCCGAACTCACGCAGCTTACCCAGGTCCAGCACCAGCTTCTGCGGGGCGTCGCCGGCCTCCCACGCGGTGGCGGCATTGCCGTCGACCGCCTTGTCGGCGCCATCGGGCGTGCTCGTCGAGGTAGCGCTGGCAGTCAGCGGCGAGTCGTCGTCGGGCGGCAGCGGCTCGAACGTCAGCGTATCGAAGCACACGCTGCCCTTGCCGCCGGCGTTGTTGTAGATCGTGAACTCGACCTTGCGGCTCGCGCGCAGGGTTTTGTCCGGGTCCGGGCCCCAGGCCTTGTCGATGTGGCGCTTGCGGTACTGGACCTGTGTCCACTCGGTCGGAACATCGTACTTGGGCCGGTTGACCCACCACACGTTGTCGCCGCTGGCATCGATCAGCTTGAACTGCAGGTCGTTGGCCGGCGACTCACCGCGCAGCCGGAAGCCGAAGCGGTAGTTGTCCGGATAATCGAGCGGCAGCTCGCGCTGGATGCCGACATGGCCGGACACGCCGTTGTAGTCGTAGTCCAGGCACAGCGCGCCACCGTCATCGCCGTCGATCCTGCGCAACGTGCCGGTGACCTGGTTGGAGGTCACGACGGTCCAGGCCGACGGGTCCTCGAAATCGTCCAGCACCCGGACATCCGCATCGCCCGTTGCGCCGGTCTCGCCGCCCGGCGACGGTACGACGGAACAGGCCGCCAACGCGGCCGCTATCGCGGCAATACCGGCCGCTCGGATCGCCAGGGCGGCGCGGGCACGGCCATCGACTGCGAGGACGTCGCCGGCGGGCATCATGTCGGTGTCGGCAGGCGCGCGGTCAGCGCGGGTGTCGAGAATCTTCATGCGGGACGGTGACTCCGTGGTTCGGGTGTTGCGGTGATCGGATTCAGGCGCGCGGATGCGCGTATCGCCACGGCACTCGGGTTGCAGATGCGCACGACGCAGCCCTCATGACGGCTCGAGGACGTGCAGATGGGGGCGAGCGCGCGGCCGTGCCGAGCAGGCATTCACACACCCCGGATTGCTCCCCTGCCATCCATGGCGCGGCAGGGTCGGCGCCGGAGAGCCCGGCCACACCATCCCTGGCGCGGCGTTCGGGCGCATGCGAAGCAGTGCTTCGCAAGCATGCGCCCTCACCCCTTCACGCTTCCGAGCAGCAGGCCCTGAATGTAGTAGCGCTGCAGCGCGATGAACAGTACGAGCACCGGGATCACGGTGACAACGGCGCCGGCCATCATCATCTCCACGTCCTGGATGTGCTCGCGCGACAGCGCCGCCAGCGCCACCGGCAGGGTGTAGTTGCTCTGGTCGGTCAACACGATTAGCGGCCACATGAAGTCGTTCCAGGCGGCCATGAAGGTGAAGATCGTCAGCGTCACCAGTACCGGCTTGAGCATCGGCAACACGATCTGGAAGAAGATCCGCAGCTCGCCTGCCCCGTCGATGCGCGCCGCCTCGAGCAGTTCGTCGGGAATCGAGCGCGCGTACTGGCGCACCAGGAAGATGCCGAACACCGTCGCCAGGCCCGGGATGATCACCGCACCGAAGCTGTTGACCAGCCCCATGCCCTTCATCATCAGAAACAGCGGCAGCATCGCGACCTGCGCCGGGATCACCAACGCGGCCAGCAGCAACTGGAACAGCCGCTCGCGACCGGCGAAGCGCAACTTGGCGAATGCGTATCCGGCCATGGTGTTGATCAGCAGCGCGCCGAGCGTGATCGCGCCCGAGACCAGCAGGCTGTTGGTGAAGTAGCCGACCATGCCCCCGCGCAGCAACAACTGCGCGTAGTTCGCGGTGGTGAACGACGACGGCAGCAACGGCGGCGGAAAGCTGCTGGCCTCGCCGGTGGGCATGAACGAGACCGACAACATCCACAGCAGCGGCGCCAGCGCAATGAACGCCAGTACGACCAGGCCCCCGTTGACCAGCCAGCCCGACCAGCGCGACGCGCCGACTTCGCGTTGCACCGCGCTCATACCATCTCCTTGCGCCGGCCGGCGCGCAGCAGCAGCGTGGTCACGCCCAGGATGATCAGGAACAGCATGAAGGCCACCGCCGAGGCGCGGCCCAGGTTCCACCACATGAAGCCTTCTTCGTACATGAAGTACAGCACGCTGACCGTGCTCTGCAGCGGGTCGCCGCGGGTCATCACGTAGGGCTCTGCGAACAGCTGGAAATAACCCGAGACCGTGATCACCGCCACCACCAGCAGCACAGGCCCCAACATCGGCAGCGTCACATGGACGAACTGCTTCCAGCGCGACGCGCCGTCGATGCGCGCCGCTTCGTACAGGTCCTCGGGGATCGCCGCCAGCCCGGCGACGAAGATCACCATGTTGTAACCGAAGTTCTTCCACACCGCGAACAAGATGATCGTCGGCATCGCCCAGGTCGGATCGCCCAGCCAGTCGATCGGCGCGATGCCGATATGGCCCAGCGCCCAGTTCACCAGGCCGTAGCTGGTGTGGAACAGATAGCGCCAGATCACCGCGACCGCGACCAGCGTGGTCACCACCGGCGCGAACAGCGCGGTGCGGAACAGTCCCTTGAACCGCGCCACCTTGGCATTGAGCAGCAACGCCGCACCCAGCGACACCGCGATCGACAACGGCACGCCGATGACGACGAAGTACGCGGTATTGCCCAGCGACTTCCAGAACAGCGGCGTCTGCAGCAGATCCAGATAATTGCCCAGCGCGACGAAGCGCAGGTTCGCGGTATCCGACAACGCATAGAGATCGAAGTCGGTCAGGCTCAGCAGCAGCGCCGAGGCCACCGGGATACCGAAGAACACCCCGAGCAGGATCAGCGCCGGCCCGGCGAACACCCAGCCTGCGGTACTAGCGCGCATGGGCGGCCTCCCCGCTGGGATGGGTCGCGCCTTCCGCTGCCGCCGCCTGCGCGCGAACCCAACGCCGCTTCTCGAGCAGCGTGTCCACGCGCGCGTCCAGCCCCTGCAGTGCCTGATCCTGCGGCATGCCGCCGCGCACCACGCGCTCACTGGCCAACCGCATCTCCTGCACGATCCGCTCCCATTCGAGGACCTTCGGCGTGGGCCGCACGTGTTCGAGCTGCTCCCGGAACGCCAGCGCCTCCTCTCCGTACTGCATTTCGCCCGAAGCCCAGGTGCTGCGCCGCGGCGGCAGATTGCCGATCAGCTGGTAGAACCGCGCCTGGATATCGGGCCGCGACAGGAACTCGACCAGTTGCCAGGTCGCCTCCTTGTTGGGCGAATCGCGGAACATCACCAGCGACGTGCCGCCGGCGATGCCCACGCCCGGACCATCGGGCCCTGGCAGCGGCGCGGTCGCCCACTTGTCCTGCAGTTCGGCCGGCAGGCGCGTGCGGAACTCGCGGATATTCCAGGGGCCCGAGACGTAGAAGGTAAAGAAGCCCCGGCCGAACTCGTCCCAGACATTGGAGATCTGCGTCTCCGACATCCGCGGCGCCCAGCCTTGTTCGAACATGTTGGTGTAGAAGCCCAGCGCCCGGCGAAAGCCCGGACTCTGGAAGTTGCCGCGGCCGTCGTCGTCGCGCAGCAACGGGTCGTCCTGCTGCAGGCCGAACGACAGCAACTGCTCGAACTCGTTGAGCGGCAGCATCACCGCGTAGCGCGACGGCCCGACATGGCGCTTGACCGCCGCCATCGCGTCTTCCCATTGGGCCCAGGTCTGCGGGAAGCGCGTCACGCCGGCCGCCTCGAGCAGATCGCGGCGATAGAACACCAGGCGGGTATCGACGTACCAGGGCACGCCGAGCAGCGTGCCGTCGACGACATTGGTGTCCCAGATGCCCGGGAAGTAGTCCGCCTGGTCGATGATCGTCGAGGCATCGACCCGCGACTGCACCGGCTCCAGCGCGCCGAGCACCGCGAACTCCGGCACCCAGGTGTTGCCGAGCTGGCACAGGTCGGGCAGCGCGTCGGCGGCATAGGCGGTGAGCAGCTTCTCGTGCGCCGAGGTCCACGGGATCTGCTGGATCTGCACCCGGATGCCCGGATGCTGATCCTCGAACTCGCGCACCAGTTCGGCGACGACCTCGGCCTCGCGGCCCATCGCCCAGAACCGGATCACGGTTTCGTCGGACCGCCGCGCGCAACCGGCCACGACCAGCACCAGTGCGCACAACAGCCAGGCACGGCGGATCACGGACGTCATGCCCGCCCTGCCCCTGCACGCCACGCGCGGCGTCCGACGCGACTCACTCGACCGGCACCGGATCGGACGCGCGCGCAGGTGCGGGCGCCGGCGCCGGCGCATCACGCGGCGGCGTCTGGTTGGCACCGCGCGACTCGGCGATGCCGACCGCACGCGCGGTCGCTGCATCGGCGTCCGGCGGGCCCGAATCCTTGGGCTCGTCCTCGCCGGCGAGCCAGCCACCGGTGAACCCCGCCCGCTCCAGACCGGCGCGGATGTAGGGGTTCTTCTTCATCACGTTCCAGACGAAGTCGTTGCGGTAGTTGGCGATCATCGCCAGGATCGGCCCCTGGTCGATGGCGATGTAATCGCTGGCCACCCAGCCCTTGCCCGGCACGATGCGGCCGGTCTTCAGCGGCACGTCCTCGTAGGTGAAGCTCGGGTTGAACGCGTCCAGGAAGCCGTAGCTCGAGTACAGGTAGTCGCCGTAGCGACGGTGCATCTCCTCGGTCGCCGGGATCACGATCTCCGGTGCGAACGCGATCGACGCGACCGCTGCGGTCGGCGCGATCGTGCCGTCATCGAACGCGACGTCCAGGCCCGCGCCGCGTGCGCTGTAGTGGCGGAACTCGCGCTGCTCGCCGTTGTAGTCCTGGTCGGTGCGCTGCGGGCCGTCACTGGCGGTCAGGCCCCAGACGTTCTCGCCGTAGTCCTTCCAGCCCATCGGGTTGTCGATCGCGTACTGGCGCTGTGCATAGGTCGCACGGCGGCTGTTCTCGAAGTAGTCGATGCCACGGCGGCGCATGTAGTCGTCGCGGATGCCGCGAAAATCCACCCAGACATGGGTGTACTGATGGCCGAAGTGCGGCGCGAAGCTCAGGTACTCCTGGCCGCGGAACACGCCCCACAGCCGATCGTAGGTGCGTGTCCACACTTCCCACGCCTCGGGCCCGACCGGATGCGTCGGCGAGCCGAGCGCGAGGATGTAGACCAGCATCGCCTCGTCGTAGCCCGTCCAGTCATGCTCGATGAAGCCGCTCTCGGGATACCAGCCCATCGAGATCAGCGGCTTGCGCTGCTGCAGGAACGGCCAGCGCACATTGCGGTACAGCTGATCGGCAAGCTTGCGGATCTCAGCCTCGCGCGGATCTTCACGGTCGTAGTACGACTGTGCGAACAGCACGCCCATCATCATCAGGCCGGTGTCGACGCTCGACAGTTCCACCCACGGTTCGACGCGGTGGCCCTTGTCCATGTCAATGAAGTGATAGAAGAAGCCCTGGTGACCACCGGTGCCGGTGGCCTGCGGCCCCATCTTCACGTCGCGGAAGAACCGCAGCGTGGTCAGCGTGCGATCGACCGCCTGCGTGCGGCTCACCCAGCCGCGCTCGATGCCGATCGGATACGCGGTCAGCGCATAGCCCACGGCCGCGACGCTGGAGAACGGGCGCGACGGGAAGCGGTCAGGCGTCAGGCCGTTGACCTCGTTGGTGGTGTCCCAGAAGTACTGGAACGTCCGGCGCTCGATATCGGCGAACAAGGGCGGCAGTTCGGGCGGTCCCTTTTCTTCAGGCTCGGGTTCGGGTTCGGGCACCTGCGCGATGGGCCCCGGCTTGGGCGGCGGCACCGCCGGTTCGGCAGGCTCCTGTTTGCCGCAGGCGGCCAGGAACAAGGCCGCGATTGCGACGAGCATCAGGAGTTGGAACGCACGGAGACGGGATCGCATCGTGAAGGAAACCTCGCGGTGAAATCGTTTTCAGGGTGGAGTATAAAACTGCCGGTCTCCCGAGGGGGACCGGCAGCGGGGGTGACTTACCAGCTGATACCGAAGGACAGCTTGAACGTCCGTGGCAGGTTGCCGAGGATCTCGTCGTTGGAGCGCTGACCGAAGTTCGGATTGGGGCCGTTCTGGTCGCCGCGATCGGTCACATAGTTGGTGAAGCTGTGGTCGTTGGTGACGTTGAGCACGTCGCCGCGGATGCGCAGCCGCAGGTCGGTTCCGGTATCCCATTCCTTCTGCACAGCCAGATCGAGCTGCCGCACCCGCGATGGGCTGAAGTAGTAGGTCTCGAAGTAACCGTTTGCACACCCGGTCGGGGTGAAGCAGTTGAGTCCTTCCTTGCCGGGCGGCGTCGCCAGCGTCAGCTTCGCGGAGAACTGGACGCCCCAGTACTCAGCGATACCGGTGGTCACTAGCCGATGCTTGGAGATGCCCACAGACCGCACGAATGCGACGTCATCCAGATTGGGATAGTCGAACGAGTAATGCTCGTCGGAATTGGCCGCATTCCCACGGTTTTCCTTCGCGTCGCTGTAGGTGTAGGCCATCGTAATGCCCCACGGCGAATCGGCCCGGAACGGCTTCTCGAGCGACAGCAGCAACTGTGAGAGACGGGTTTCCACACCGTTGCTGCCCAGGATGACGCTGCCGTAGCCGGGCAACTGGAACTCGGAATCGAACGGCGCACCACCGAACGTGGCGCCCGGCGCATGGTAAGAGCCATCGGCACGACGGTTACCCAGCGTGAACAGGATGCCGTCGTGGCTCTCGATGTAGGCGACCGCTGCGGACGTGTTCCAATCGTTTCCGCCCATCTCAAATACATTGCGGATACCCAGGCTCACCTGATCGGAGTACGGCACCTTCAGGTCGTTACGCACCAGGTCGACCTCGGCACCGGCGCGGGTCGGCCCGGCAATCAGCGCGTAGAGATTATCGCGATTGTAAAGTGCCGGGTCGAATGCGAGACAGTTATTGGTACCGACCGTACAGGGATGATTGGGCGTATTGAACTGGTAGGTAAAGCTGGGGAACGCGCCCTTGGACTGCTCGAGCGCCAGATAATCGAACACATTGCGATCGTAGGCACGACCGGCACCACCGAAAATCACGTGGCGCTGCTCACCCGTCAAGTCATAAGAAAAGCCGAGGCGCGGCTGCCACGCATTCTTGAACGGCTTGCGATTGCGACCGGTGCTGATGTAATCGTTGTAGTCGTAGTCGACGCCCGGCTGATTAATGTTCGACCAACCACGCAGCGCATCCACGACGCCCTGCGGGGTCACGTAATCCTCGAAGCTCGACGAGGTTTCATAGTCATAACGCAAGCCGAGGTTGAGCATCAGCCGATCGGTGACCTCCCAATCGTCCTGGATATAGATGCCGTACTGTTTGTTGCTCGAGGTGATATTGCGGCTGCCCGCGTAATCGGGCGCGAACTGCACCTCGTACGGGATCATGTCGGCGAACTGGGTGTTTCCGTTGGCCAGATTGGCGTAGTAGTCGTAGCGGAACAGCGGGTTGTACGGCTGTTGCTCGAAGGCATTGAGCTCGACGTCCTTGTACTTGAAGCCCATCTTGATCGTGTGCCCCTCCCAACCCGTAAAGGTCAGGTCGTTCTGGAAGCCCCAGCCCTTCTGGCCCTTATTCTGGAAGTCGGAACCGCCACCGAGGTTGAGGAACACACCGCGTCGCGTCGGATCCGGCCCTTGCGTCCAGCCCAGAATCGACTGTCCGTTGGCGATACTGATCGCACGCGGGTTATAGGTGTCGTCCTCGTAGGTGATGTGCGCATCGTTGAGCCAGTTGGTGCCGCTGAACTGGTAACGCAGGTCGTAGCGTCTGCTGTCGTTGTTGTTGGTCTTGCCGTATTCCGGCGTGTTGGGTCCGTTGCCGATGCCGGTCAGTTCGGATTCCTCGCGGAGCTTGGCCGTGAGCTCGACCAAATGTGCATCGCCCGCCTGCCAGGTCAATTTGCCGAACCACAGGTCTTCGTCGAACGGAACGCTCGCGGTGGTCAGATAGCTGGCCAATTCGGGCGTCAAGTCCGCCGGATTGAGGTTGGAATCGGGACGAACGGTGCGCGGGCGCTGGAACTCCTTGGCTTCATACGCCACAAAGAAGAACAGACGGTCGCTGATGATCGGACCACCGAATGTGGCACCATACTGCGTTTCGCCCGAATCGTTCTTGCGCCCCTGCTTCTGCTCGACCGGAGTCGAGGCGCGCCAGCTCGGCGTGCCGGTCTGATCCCAGAAGAAGTCGCCGTGAAACTCGTTGGTACCCGACTTGGTGACTGCGGTCACCGCCGCGCTGCTGATCTGGTCGTACTCGGCCTTGTAGTTGGACGTGATGACCTTGTACTCGCCGATCGCCGACTGCGGGAAGGGATTGCCCTGGCTCTGCGTCTGCCCACTGATGCCGCCTGCGAGCGTGTAGCCCTTCTGACCGACGCCGTCGATGAAGACATTCACGCCGTTCGCACTCTGCGCGCCGCTGCGCAGCTGAGAGGTGTTGTTGCTGCGCGTCTCGAACACCATGCCAGGCACGGTATCGGCGAATGCAAGGAAGTTGCGCGAGGCTTGCGGCAGCGCTTGGATCTGACGCTGGCTCACATAGGTCGCAACCTCGGATGTCTTGGTCTCCACGCTGACAGGCGCAGTCACGCGGACCGCATCCAGATTGGTCGCCTCACCCGCAGTCGCCGTCTCGGCCACGCCGCCCACGCCCAGGTTCAGCGTCGCAGTCTGGCCGACGGCGACGGTCACGTTCTGTGAGCTGCTCTGCCCGTTCGCCTCGACCTGCAGCCGATAGGTGCCCGGCGGCAAGCCGGCGAGGTTGTAGCTGCCGTTGGCGCCGACCGCGACGCTGCGGGTCAGGCCGGTCGCGGTGTTGATCGCGGTCACGCGCGCGTCGCCTGCCGGCGCCGAATCGACGGTCACCTGGCCGCGGATGGTCGCCGCCGTGGACTGCGCCAGCACGGCCGGCGCGGCCATCGACAGGCAGCCTGTCAATGCGATGCTGAGGAGGGAACGCGAGATCAGACGCGAGCGTTGGCGAAGGGGTTTCATCTGGGATTCTCTAGAGAAGGATCGTGGATTCGGACAGCGAGGACGACAAGGTCGGGCGGCGGCCGGGCGCTGGTCACGTGCGGGGCGCGCAAGGCCGTCACCCGGACAGAAAATGGCCGGGCAGGTCTTGTGGAGACATACGAATCGTCATCGGCGCCCCTCCCAAGGTGCCTTGCACGGCGCGGCGGGCATTACGGCGACCGGCTGCCGCACGAATCGCGGACCACCAGCACGGGGCGCAGCAGCGCGTCGTCGCCGGACGGCGCGCCCTCGACATGTGCTTCCAGGGCGACGAGCGCCTTGAGCGCGCGCGCGCCGAGCTCAGCGATGTCGACGCGCATCGTCGTTAGCGCAGGGTGAACGTAGCGTGCAAGCGGGATATCGTCGAAGCCAACAATTGCCACCTCGTCCGGTGTGCGGACCCCGCCCCGTCCCAGCGCATACAGGCAGCCGATCGCCATCATGTCGTTGGACGCGAACACGGCATCGGGGCGCTCCGCCATCGCCAGCAAGGCCTCGCCGGCCCGGTGGCCGGAATCCTCGTCGAACTGGCCCTTCAGTTCCCAGGGATCGTGGCCGAGGCCGGCCGCAGCCAGACCGTCGCGATAGCCGCGCAGCCGCTCGCGCGCATCGTCGTTGTCGTCGGGCCCGGTGATGAAGGCGATGCGGCGGTGCCCCACGTCTGCCAGGTGGCGGACCATCTCGCGTGCGCCACCGTAGTTGTCGATGCCGATCGAGCGGTAGGCCCCCTCACCTGCCGCGTTCATCAGCACCAGCGGCAGGCTGATGTCGACATTGCGCTCCAGGAAATCCGTGTCGTGGACATAAGGCGACATCAGCAGCAGCCCATCGACACGGCCGCGCATCGCCCGCAGCGCCGCACCCTGCGCTTCCGGATTGCCGTGATAGCTCGAGACCAGCAGGTGGAGCCCCCGCGTGCGCGCGACCTGGTCGACGCCGCGCATCAGCTCGGAGAAGAACTCGCCGTGCAGATCGGGCAGCACGACGCCGACGGTCTGCGTGCGCCGGCTGCTGAGGCTCCGCGCCGCGTGGTGCGGGCTGTAACGCAATTGAGCCGCCGCCTCGGCCACCCGCCGACGCACCGCATCGGCCACATTCTGATGGCCGTTGAGGGCGCGCGACACTGTGGCCACCGACACGTTGGCGGCCTTCGCGACGTCCTTGATGGTGACGCTCATCCCCACTCCGCTATGCGCGATTGCCGCGGAATGTAAGCGTTTTCATCCACCCGTGTAATGCTGCAACGCAACAGATGCAAGCAAGCGGCGGACGCATGAGGACGTGACGGCTCTCCCCCGTTCGCGCGATGCTTTGACCTCCACATCGAAGGGTCGCGGTCAGTGCCCGCCCCATCAGATATCGCGACGCTGGACATGGCTGGGGCGCTGCGCGTACCCTGTGGCCCAGCAACCTCGGCCCCGTTCCGCCGCGGCGGCGCGTCACTCCAGACGCCAGCCCGCCCGCGGTCGTCGCTCCGGTCCGGGTCCGACGCCTTCCGATCTCCGCGCCTGTCGCCTGCAGACGCGCTTCGCGCTTGGCGTGCGGTCCGAAGACGTCCTCGCAGTACCGTAGTCCTTATCGCGCCGGCAGATGCCGCGCACCCGATCGGACCCGCGCCGCAGTGGCCGCCGTCCTGTCGCCACGCCCTGCCAATGATGCCTCGCCAGTGATCCCACTTCCGAGCGACCCGATGCGGCCGCGCCCCGAATGAGCCAGCCCGAGACCGCGCCCGCGGCCGCAGGCCCCTCGCCCCAGCAGCAGGAAATGCCGCTGGCGCTCGTGCACGGCCAGCCGGTGCTGCAGATCCCGCAGGACCTGTACATCCCGCCGGACGCACTCGAAGTGATCCTGGAGGCCTTCGAAGGCCCGCTCGACCTGCTGCTGTACCTGATCCGCCGCCAGAATCTCGACATCCTCGACATCCCGGTGGCCGAGATCACCCAGCAATACGTCGACTACATCGGCGTGATGCAGGAACTGCGCTTCGAGCTGGCCGCCGAGTACCTGGTCATGGCCGCGATCCTGGCGGAGATCAAATCGCGGATGCTGTTGCCGCGGCCGGCGATCGAGGAAGGCGACGAGGGCGACCCGCGCGCCGAACTGGTGCGCCGGCTACAGGAGTACGAACGCTTCAAGCAGGCGGCCGAGGACATTGACCGCCTGCCCCGACAGGACCGCGACACCACGCCGGCGCAGGTCGCGCTGCCCGAGCGCCCGGTCAATCGCGAGCCGCCGCAGGTGGAACTGCGCGAAATGCTGCTGGCCCTGCACGACGTGCTCAAGCGCGCCGAGCTGTTCACTGGGCATGCGATCCGGCGCGAGGCGCTGAGCGTGCGCCAGCGCATGGGCGAGGTGCTGACCCGGCTGGCCGGCGGCGCGTTCCACCGCTTCGAATCGCTGTTCGAGCCCGAAGAAGGCCGGCTGGGCGTCGTGGTGACGTTCCTGTCGATCCTCGAGCTCACCAAGGAACGCCTGCTCGACATCGTGCAGGAAGCGCCGCTGGCGCCGATCTACATCAAGTCGCTGGCCAGCGCCGACGGCGAGGCACCGCCGACGCGTTTTTCCAGCGAGTTCGACGACGACGTCCCCGACGCGCCGCAGTCCTGACCCCTTCTTTTTCGAATCTTCCGACCATCCCGATGGACCAGCCCCTGATCAACCGCATCGTCGAGGCCGCCCTGCTCGCCTCCACGCAGCCGCTGACCGTCGCCCAGCTCGGTGCGCTGTTCACGCTCGACGAGGCCCCGCCCGACGACCGCCTGAAGCAGGCCTTGAACGAACTGCAGGCGGGCTGCGCCGAACGCGGCGTCGAGTTGGTGGAGCTGGCCTCGGGCTGGCGCTACCAGGTCAAGAGCGACGTCCACGGCTGGGTGGCGCGGCTGTGGAGCGAGCGGCAGACCAAGTACACCCGCGCCACGCTCGAGACACTGGCGCTGATCGCCTACCGCCAGCCAATCACCCGCGGCGAGATCGAGCAGGTCCGCGGTGTGGCGACCAACAGCAACATCATCAAGGCACTCGAAGAGCGCGAGTGGATCCGCGTCGTCGGCCACCGCGACATGCCCGGCCGCCCGGAACTGCTGGGCACCACCAAGGCATTCCTCGATTACTTCGGCCTCAAGCGGCTCGACGAGCTGCCGCCGCTGTCCGAGCTCAAGGATTTCGCCGAGCTCGACCCGCAACTGCGCCTGGCCGGCGCCGAGGGCGGCAGCGACGAAGGCACGCGCGATATCGGTGGCATCGCCGGACACGACGATGTCGATCCAACCGCTGATGCAGACGCCGACGCCGACGCCGACGGCATCCCACCGTCCGAGGCATCGGACGCCACACCCGGCCCATCGGACGAGGCCCCGGCCTCCTCGCAGGCCACACCGCAAGACCTTTCCCCGGACGCACCGTCCGACCCCGAACCTTCCCCGATTCACGACGAAGACCCCGCCCTCGCCGCCGACGGCGACAGCGACCGGAGCCCCACATGACGCAGCAACGCAACACCGAAAAACCCGCACGCACCCTGTCGCTCAAGCGCGGCGAAACGCCTGCCGCCGAAGCCGCGCCGCGCCTGGAAGAACGCCTGCACAAGGTGCTCGCGCAGGCCGGGCTGGGCTCGCGCCGCGCGCTCGAGCAGCGCATCGCCGACGGCCTGGTCAAGGTCAACGGCGAGGTCGCGCAGACCGGCATGTCGATCAAAGGCGGCGACCGCATCGAGCTCGACGGCAAGGTCTTCGTCGCCAGTGCGCTGACCGAGCCGGCGCGCGTGCTGATCTATAACAAGCCCGAGGGCGAAGTCACCACGCGTGAAGACCCCGAAGGCCGGCCGACGATCTTCGACGCCCTGCCTGCGCTCAAAGGCGCGCGCTGGATCGCAATCGGCCGCCTGGACATCAACACCACCGGCCTGCTGCTGCTCACCACCGACGGCGAACTCGCCAACGCGATGATGCACCCGTCCTACGAGGTCGAACGCGAGTACGTGTGCCGCGTGCGCGCCCCCGAGGGCGAAGACACGGTCTCGGAAAAGATCGTCGACCGGCTGCGGCGCGGCGTCGCGCTCGAGGACGGGCCGGCGAAGTTCGACGAGATCGAGCGCATCGGCGGCACCGAATCGCACGACTGGTTCCAGGTGCTGCTCAAGGAAGGCCGCAACCGCGAAGTCCGCCGGCTGTGGGAATCGCAGGGCTGCCAGGTCAGCCGGCTCAAGCGCGTGCGCTACGGCCAGGTGGTGCTGCCGCAGCCGCTGCTGCGCGGCCAGTCGCAGGAACTGCCCGATGCACAGGTCGAGGCACTGCGCAAGGAGCTCAAACTCGAGGAAGGCCCACCGCCGGCACTGACGCTGCAGCCGGTGATCGGCCAGCGCAAGGCCGCCAAGTCGACCGTGCACCTGGGCAAGGGCGGCGCCGGCAAGGCCTATGTCAACGGGCACAACAGCGGCGCCGACGAAGGGCGCGAGCTGCGCCGCTTCGACCACGTGCGCGAGGACCGCGGTCGCGGCCGCGGCGGTCCGCGCAAGCCGCACGGCGGCCTGACGGTGAGCGGCGACGCCGCCGCCAAGCAGTCGCACAAGCCGTTCAAGCAGCGGGCCGACAAGGGCGCGCGCGCGCTGCCCGAGGGCAACCCGGCCGCCTTCCGCACCTGGTACGTGCCCGATGGCGTGGAGACCGGCCCCAGCGGCCATCGCAACGCCGACGGCCGCGGCCCCAAGAAGCCCTACGGCGGCGCCGGAGCGAAGAAGCGCGGCCCCGGCGGTCCGGGCGGACAAGGTCCGCGCGGCGGCGGCCAGGGCCCCTGGTCCTCGAAGCCGGCCGGCGCCGGCGCAGGCCGTCCGCGCGCCCCGTATGGCCATCCCGACAGCGCCCCGACGTTCCCGTCCGACCACGCCAACCCCGGCAGCTTCAACCCCAACGCCGGCCCGCGCGGACCACGTCCTGGCGGCAACCGCGGCCCGAAGGGGGCAGGCGCCCGAGGTCCGGGTGGAGGCAATCGCGGACCGGGTGGACCGGGCGGCCGTGGCCCCGGCGGTCGTCCGCCCGGCGGCGGCAACCGCGGTCCGCGCGGTGGCGGTCGCTGAGGACAGTTGCCAGGAGTGCGTCAAACACGGGGCCTTCGGGCCCCGTGTCGTGTCCGGACTTCGCACCTCGAACGAGCCGACACAGCCAGCTGGTGTCGCGCTGACAGCGCCATCGTTTTCGCCCGCAACCAACCCGCCTGAGGCCGTGCTTGCCCTCCCCCCTGGCGGGGCATTGCGCCCTTGACGGGTGGAGGGTTGGGTGGGGGCGCTTTCCCGGGAAAGCCCATGCCCCCACCCGACGCGCGTTGCGCGCCGGCCTCCCCCGCACACGGGGGAGGCGAAGAGCATCGGGCGTTCGCGCTAGGCGTCGAGGATTTTGAAACGGTCGGCGTCGAGCATCGCCGGGAACCGTTCGCGGTGCCCCGCCAGTTCCGAAGCCAGCAGCGTCGTGGTCGAGACGACCTCGGCGTCGGTGCATTCGCTCAGCGGCGTTCCGAGGAAATCGAGCACGGCGCTGTCGCCGACGTAGTCGAGGCCGTTGCCGTCGCGACCGACGCGGTTGACGCCGACCACGTAACACAGGTTCTCGATCGCGCGTGCGCGCAGCAGGGTCTTCCACGCGTAAGCGCGCGCCGCCGGCCAGTTGGCGACGAACAGCTGCAGGTCGAAATCCAGCTGCCCCGGACGTTCGACATCGAAGCGATTGCGGCAGAACACCGGAAAGCGCAGGTCGTAGCAGACCTGCGGATTGATCCGCCACCCCTTGAGTTCGACCGTCAGCCGCGCCCGCCCCGGCGCGTAACGCTTGTGCTCACCGGCGTAGCGGAACAGGTGCCGCTTGTCGTACCACTGCAGCGCGCCATCGGGCGTGGCCCAGAGCATGCGGTTGTAGACGCCGTCGCCGTCGCGCAGTTGCACGCTGCCGGTCACCGCCGCATCGAGCGCGGCCGCCTGCGCGCGAATCCAGGTCACGGTGGGCCCGTCCATGTCCTCGGCGCGTTCGATCGCGTCGTTGCTGAAGCCGCTGGTGAACGTCTCGGGCAGCACCACCAGATCGCTGAGGCCGCGCAACGGCGCGATCAGGCCGCCGTAGTAATCGCGATTGGCCTCCGGGTCGTGCCAGATCGTGGCGCCCTGGACGATGGAAACGCGGAGGTTGTGCATGCTGCAGCCTGGTCGACGACCGCGACGCGGCCGGACTCCCGATTCTCGTCCGCGCCGCCTGCCGACTCAAGTCGGGCACCGGCGACGCATGCGATCACTCAGGCGCGGCAACGCGCAGCGGCTGCTCGGCCCAGCGCTCGACCGAGCCGTCGCGGCCGACGACCTCCAGCCCCAGCCAGTACAGGCCCGGCGGCCGGTCGCGCAGATCGAGCGTCGCGGTGAAGGCGATATCCGGCTGCCCGGGATCGCGCGAGCGTCCCTGCAGGAAGCCGCCCACGAACGCGTTGGGCAGCCCATAGCGGGCGGTGGCGACGGGCGCGCCATCCAGCGTCACGACGACCGATTCGACACCGGTCACGTCCTTGATCGCCCAACCGCGGACCTCGACCTGCCCCGCCACGCGCGCGTTCGGTGCCGGCGCATCGACATGCGCCAAGACCGGCGTCACGCAATCGGCATCCGGCGCGGCGTCGCGATCCAGACGCAACAGCAGGAAGCGCTGTCCACCACGATCGACGTTGACCACACGCGTCACTGGCAGGCTGCCCAGTGTTGCGCACAGCTGCTGATAGCGCTCGAGCAGCGCGCTGAACTTCACGTCGGTCGCGCCGACCACCACCAACGCCGGGCGGCCGGCGAGATCCGCACGGTCGTCGAGCTGCAGCCCCCAGAGCTGGAGCTGCGGCGCGCGGCCGTGATGGCGGTTGATCGGGTGATCGAGCACGCGGATGTCCGGATCACCCAGTGCGAAACCCAGTTCAGCACCGATCTTGAAATTGTCGGCGACGAGCACCGTGTCGTCGGGCATGTCGGCCCGCATCTCGCGCACCGCATCGGCCAACTGGTCCCAGCCGGCGAAGTTCGAGGGATACCACTTCAGCGCCGTGGCGCGCTCGCGCACCTGCGGCGAGGACACCGCGACGTAGTAGCCGTTGACCAGCAAAAAGCCCGCAACCAGCGACGCCCAGGTCAGCGCCTGCAACCAGCGCGGCCAGCCGACCAGCACGAAGCCGGCTAATGGCAGCAGTGCCAGATAGCCCGGCAGCGGCCAGTGGAAGCTGACGCGCTCGGTATCGGCGACGAAGCCCAGCGCGAAGAACCCGACGACGATCAACGCGCCGCACAATGCGAGGAACCGCGCGGCGTCGTCGGGCATGCGGCGCATGCGCCAGGCCGCGAGCGCGAGCACCGCGAACACCAGCGGCGTCACCAAACCCGCCTGGATCACCAGGAACTGCCAGCCGTCGAGGTGGAACGCCCACGGGTGACGGTCGACCATCTGGAAGCGCAGCCCGGCCTCGGCGTTGGCGAGATTCCACGCCAGCAGCGGCCCCCAGGCTGCCGCACCGAACGCGATCGCAATCCACACCCGCGGGTCGCGCAAGGCCAGGCGACCGGAGGGCAGCGACGCCAGCGCGACGATGCCCACGGCGATCACTGCGATGAAGCGGTAATGGCTCAACGCGCCCAGCGCCAGACCCAGCGCGAGCAACAGCGACGCGCCGTAGGTCACCCCGCGCAGCAAGCGCGTGCCGGCGTCCAGGCACAGCACCGTCGCCAGCGCCAACACCGCATCGGGCAATGCCATCACCCCGAGTGAGCCCAACAGCGGCAGCAACAGCGCCAAGCAGCCGGTGGTCCAGGCCGCATCGGCGTCGAACTCGCGCGCGGTCAGACGCACCAGCAGCCACGGCACCAGCGCCGAGATCGCGACGAACGGCAGGCGCACCGCCAGCAGTCCATCGCCGAAAAGTTCGGTGCCCAGCCGAATCAGCCAGGCGGTCAGCCCCGGCAGATCCGAGTACGCCCAGGCCAACCGTTGCCCCTCGAGCCAATAGAACGCCTCGTCGACAAACAGCGGCAAGCGCACCGCGATGCTCAGTTTCAGCGCGACGACCAGCACCCATAGCGCAATGAACACCGTGCGCATTTCGATCCGCCGCATTGCACCCGACCTCGCTACACTCGGAAAAGAACGTCGCAGGAAAGACCGCGCATGCCCGATCCGTCCACGACCCGCGCCATGCTAACCGACGCGCAGCGCAACGCCCTGTCGTCGGCGCGCGCACAGGTCAATCGCCTGGTGCTCGGCAAGGAGACCGCGGTCACCATGACCTTCGTCGCGCTGCTCGCCGACGGCCACCTGCTGATCGAGGACCTGCCGGGCCTGGGCAAGACCACGCTCGCCCACGCGATCGCCGCGACTGTCGGGCTCGGCTTTCAGCGCGTGCAGTTCACCTCCGATCTGTTGCCGTCCGATGTCGTCGGCGTCTCGGTCTACGACGGCGCCGCGCGGCGCTTCGAATTCCACGGCGGCCCGGTGTTCACCAACGTGCTGTTGGCCGACGAGATCAACCGCGCGCCTCCGCGCACGCAAAGCGCACTGCTCGAAGCGATGGCCGAGCACCAGGTCACGGTCGACGGCACCACACACGCCCTGCCCGACCCGTTCTTCGTCATCGCCACGCAAAATCCGGTGGACCTGTCGGGCACCTATCCGCTGCCCGACTCGCAACTCGACCGCTTCCTGATGCGGCTCAACCTCGGCTATCCCGACCGCGACGCCGAGCGCGCGCTGCTTGCCGGCGAAGACCGGCGCGTCCTGATCGCCGGCACGTTGCCGCAACTGGGCGAAGCCGATCTGCAGCAGATGCGCGCCGCGGCCACCGCGGTCCACGCCAGCCCTGCGCTGATCGACTATGTGCAGGCGCTGCTCGCGCGCAGCCGCCACCACCCCGGCGTCCGCGTCGGCCTGTCGCCACGCGCGGGGCTGGCCCTGCTGCGCGCCGCACGCGCACTGGCCTTGCTCGAGGGCCGCGCGCACGCGCTGCCCGACGATGTGCAGCGGCTGTTTCCATTGATCGCCGCGCACCGGCTGGTCGCCGACGATGCCGGCGACGGCGACGCGCTGGCCACCGGGATCCTGCAGGCCGTGCCGGTCGACTGACGCAATGGCTGCCACCGGCCTGCGCCGCCGCCTTGAACGCTGGATGCGCCCGCGCCACGCCGAGGCGCTGCCGGTGCGCATCGACCGTCAACGTATCTACGTGCTGCCCACGCCGTTCGGCGGTTTCCTCATCGCGCTGCTGGCGACGATGGCGGCCGGCGCCCTGAACTACAACAACAATCCGGCACTGCTGCTGTGCCTGCTGCTGGGCGGCGCGACGCTGGCCAGCCTGCTGTGGACGCAACTGCAACTCAGCGGTTTGGAGGTGCGCGCGGTGCGCGGCGAGCCGGTCCCCGCCGGTCGGTCGATGCCGCTGCACGTGCATGTGGGCGCGCCGCCGGGGCGCGAGCGCCGCGGCCTGCGGGTCGATTGCGAGGACGCTGTCGCCGCGCCGCTGTCGCTGGACGAGACCGGCGGCGAGACCACGCTGGCGCTGCCGACGCAGCGCCGCGGCTGGATGCCCGCGCCGCGCATCCGCATCTCCAGCACCCGGCCGTTGGGACTGGCGCGCGCCTGGGCCTGGGTGCGCCCCGATCTCCGGCTGCTGGTGCATCCCGCGCCCGAAGCGCACGGCCCGCCACTGCCGCTGGGCGCCGGCGAGGACGCGCAGGCGCGACTGCACCCGGCCGGCGACGACCTGCACCACTTGCGCGAATGGCGCCAGGGCGACGCGCGTCGCGCGATCGCCTGGAAAACCTCGGCCCGGCGCGATGCCCTGGTCGTGCGCGAGTTCGAGCGGCCGCAGGGGGCCGACGTCGTGCTCGACTGGGCGGCATTGGGCGGCCTCGGTCACGAGGCGCGCATCCGGCGGCTCGCGCGCTGGGTCGACATCGCCGAACGCGACGGCGTGCGCTCGCTGCTGCGCGTGCCCGGCCATGCACCGCTCGGCCCCGACCGCGGCGCGCACCACCGCCAGGCCTGCCTGCGCGCGCTCGCGCTGCTCCCCGACGGCCCATGACTCGCCCCGCCGGCCAGCCGCTGGACGCACGCGGACGCCGCCGCACGCTGCTGGCCGCGGCGGTGTGTCTGCTGCCGTTGCTGCTGCAGCTTGCGCTGCCGGTGGCGATCGTCGTCGCCGCGGTCGGGGTGCTGGTCACGTCCGTCTCCGGCCGCCGCCAGCTGCCGGCCTGGCTGCGCGGCGCCGCCGCCCTCGCCCTGCTGGGCTGGGTGCTCGTCCAGGCCGGCGGCACGGTCGGACGCGAGACCGGATGCGCGTTGCTCGCGGCGATGCTGGCGGTCAAGCCGTCCGAGCTGCGCACACTGCGCGATGCCCGCAGCCTGCTCGGCTTCGCGCTGTTCGCGCCGTTCGCCACGTTCCTGCTCGACCAAGGCCCGCTGTCGCTGCTGCTGGGCCTGGCCGGCACGTTGCTGGTGGTGGTCGCCCTGCTCGCGCTGTCGGATGCCGAATCGGGCCTGGCACCGGACAGCGACCGTCGCCGATGGGCGACCGCGCTGCGTCTGATCGCGCTCGGCCTGCCGCTGGCGCTGGCGGTGTTCTGGTTGTTCCCGCGGCTGTCCACGCCACTGTGGGGCGTGCCGGACCGCGCCTCGGCCACGCCGGGGCTGTCGGACGAAATGGGCGCAGGCCAATGGCTGGATCTTCTGGCCGACGACTCGCCGGCGCTGCGCGCGGCGTTCACCGGTCCAGAACCGACGGTCTCGCAGATGTACTGGCGCGGGCCGACGCTCACCGACTACGACGGCCGCACCTGGACACGCTCGCGCCGGCAACCACCGGCCAGACCGGACCTGATCGCCCATGGCACGCCGACCTGGGACTACGAGGTCGTGATCGAACCGACCGGACGCGACCTGCTGGTCGCGCTGGACCTGCCGACCGCGTTGCCCGACGGCGTGCGCGGCACGCGCGACTACACGTTGCGCAGCCCGCGCCGGCTCGACAGCGTCAGCCGCTGGCGCCTGCGCTCGGCGCCGCCGCGGCAGTTCGAGGCCGAACTGCCCGCGCTTGCCCGCGCCGAGGCCCTGCGCGTGCCCGCCGGCCTGAACCCGCGCACCCGCGCGCTCGCCCGGCAATGGCGCGCGGAGACTCGCGACGACGCCGCACTGGTCGCACGCGCGCTGGCCTGGATCGAGCGCGACTTCGCCTACACCCTGGACACGCCGTTGCCCGGCCGCAACGCGATCGACGACTTCCTGTTCGACCAGCAGGCCGGCTTCTGCGAGCACTTCAGCTCGGCCTTCACCGTGCTGATGCGCGAGGCCGGGATTCCCGCGCGCGTGGTCACCGGCTACGTCGGCGGCCGCCGCAACGCCTACGGCAACTACTGGCTGGTGCGGCGCATGGACGCGCACGCCTGGAACGAGGTCTGGCTCGAGGGCCGCGGCTGGGTTCGCGTCGACCCGACCGCCGCAGTCGCGCCCGAGCGCATCTACGACACGCTCGAAGACCGGCTCGCGGCCGGGCGCGTGGGCGGCGCGCGCTTCGCGCCGATCTTCGACCTCGGCGACTGGGCCAGGCGCGGCTGGAACGATTTCATACTCGGCTTCGATGCCGACCGCCAGCAGACGATGCTGCACCGGCTCGGACTCGGTGGGCTGGGCGCCAGCGGCCTGGTCGCGCTGCTGACGGTCGTCGCACTGCTGGCGCTGGGCGCGATGGGGTGGCTGATCGCGCGCAGCGAACGCGAGCGCGACCCCCTGCTCCGCGCCTGGCACCGGATGGGCCGGCGCTACGCCCGTCGCGGCCTCGGCCGGTTGCCGCACGAGCCCGCCTCGGCCTGGGCGGCGCGCATTGCGCCGGCCACCGGCGACGCCGCCGAGTTGACCGCACTCACCCGCCGTTTCGTCGCCGCACGCTACGCTGCGGACCCGGCCGACCCCATGCTGGCGCACGACCTGCGCGCGCATCGCCCCACCGCAACGCCTGCTGCGAAGGAGACCTCCCCATGAGCCCCGCCCGCCTGTTGCCCATCAGCGCCCTGGCCCTGCTGCTCGGCGCCTGCGCCTCGCAGCCCAAGCCCCTGCAGGGCGGCTTCGCCGAATCGCCCACGCCGCATGCCGCCGTGCAGGGCGACTACACCGGCACCGCAGTGCGCTGGGGCGGGCGTATCGTCCAGGTCGAGCCGCGGCCCGACGCCACGTGTTTCGAGATGATCGCCACCCGGCTCACCGCGACCGGGCGCCCGTACTGGGCCAGCGACGACACCAACGGCCGCTTCATCGCCTGCCGCGCCGGCTTCTACGACCCGGCCGTGTTCGAGAAGAACCGCGAAGTCACCTTCACCGGCCGCATCGCCGGCTACGACACCCGCCGGATCGGCGAGTACGACTACCGCTTCCCGCGCCTCGATGCCGACGTGGTCTACCTGTGGCCGGTGCGCGAGACGGTCGACGTGCTGACCCGCCCGGCGCCCTGGCCGTGGTGGGGCTACTGGTAAGCCCGCGCCGGCACGCTTACGCGGGCGTACCGAAGCGCCCGAGCGGCGCACCGGCGAGCAGGTGCAGATGGATCTGGTACACCGTCTGCCCGCCGTGGTCGTTGCAGTTCATGACGATGCGATAGCCATCCTTGTCGAAGCCCTGCGCCTTCGCATAGCGCGCGGCGGCCAGCGCAAGTCGGCCGATGACCTCCGGCGCATCCTCGGGCACATCATTGAGCGTGGCGTAATCCTGCTTGGGCACGAACAGCACATGCACCGGCGCCTGCGGGCCGATGTCGCGGAATGCGATCAGGTGCTCGTCTTCATAGACGATGTCGGCCGGGATCTCGCGGCGGATGATCTTGTGGAAGATGGTCATGGAAGCGTCACTGGTGATTCGCGATGGCCCAGAGCATACCGCTGCCGCCGGTCGCGCTGCCGCCCCGTCGACGCGCAGCGCACGTCACCGGGCCTGGATCACGAATCGCCGATTTCGCTGCGGCTGCCGAACGCATGCGACAGCGTGCCTCGATCGACGAACTCCAGTTCGCCGCCCAGCGGCAGGCCGTGCGCCGGGCGGCTGGGCCGCACGCCGTGCTGGCGCGCGATCTGCGCCAGGTAGTGCGCAGTGGCCTCGCCCTCGACCGTGGGATTGGTGGCGATGATCAGCTCGCGCACTTCGCCCTCGGCCAGCCGCGCGGCCAGCAGGTCCAGGCCCAGCTCGCGTGGGCCGATGCCGTCGAGCGGACTCAGCCGGCCCTGCAGCACGAAGTAGAACCCGCGGTAGCCGGTGGCCTGCTCGATCGCCAGCCGGTCGGCCGGCGTCTCGACCGCGCACAGGGTCTGCGCATCGCGCGACGCACTGGCGCATGTCGCACACACCGGCGTCTCGCTGAAATCGCGGCAGCGCGCGCAGTGACCGATCTTCTCGACCGCCTCGGCCAGTGCCGCCGCCAGCCGCGCGCCGCCGTCACGCCCGCGTTCGAGCACGTGATAGGCCATGCGCTGCGCAGACTTCTGCCCGACCCCGGGCAGCACGCGCAACGCATCGATCAGTTGTTCCAGCAATGCGGACATGCGCGGACGGAGGTCAGTCAGAAGGAGGGGCCACGACGCGCGCGCCGCAGTGAACCGCGGTGCGTCTCGGCGAACGGGGCGGCGAGGCGCCCCGCCCTGGATACCGTGGGCCTTAGAACGGCAGCTTCATGCCCGGCGGCAGCGGCATGCCGGCGGTGGCACCGGCCATGCGCGCCTTCGACTCCTCATCGACCTTGTTCGATGCGTCGTTGAACGCGGCCGCGATCAGGTCTTCGGCCATCTCCGGGTCCGACAACACCGACGGATCGATGCGCACCTTGCGGCAGGCCTTGGCACCGGTCAGCGTGACGCTGACCATGCCGCCGCCGGCGCTGCCCTCGACCTCGAGGTTGGCCAGCTCTTCCTGCACGCGCTGCATGTTTTCCTGCATCTTCTGGGCCTGCTGCATCAGCTGGCCGATATTTCCACGCATCATCAAAGTCCTTGTTCGTCGTAGGGGCGAATGGAATCGGGCACTAGGCGCGCGCCCTGTTGCGACATCAGGCGCTGCACGTCCGGATCGGAGAGGAAATTCTGCTCGGCCGCCGCCTGCAACGCATCGCGCTGCTGCGCATTGCGTTCGTGCAGCGTCGGCGCCGTGCGCGCGGCCGCGGTCTCGAAGCGAATCTGCGGCGTCGCGCCCAGCGGCCCGGCCAGCGCGGACGCCAGCTGATGGACCATGATCGGCGCCTTCAGGTGTTCGTCGGACTCGGGCAGCGCCAGCGTCAGCACCTCACCCTCGAGCCTGACGAAAGCCGCGCTGGCCGCCAACTCGCGCACCGGGCCGCGCAGCGGCAGATCGGCCACGAGATCCAGCCAGCCGTCGGCATCGAGCGTCATCGACGGCTGCACGGCCGGCGGCGCCGGTTCGGCGCGCGGCGCGGGAGTCGCGGGCGGCTCGGCACGGGTCGCAGGGATAGCTTCGGGGACCGGTGCAGGCGGAGGGGTCGGCGGCGCCTTGCGCGGCATGTCGATGCCCTGGCCCGCGGCCGCCATCGGCACCGCATCGACCGGCGCGCGCGGCACCGGACGCGCCAGCGTTGCGGGCTCGAGCGCCGGCGCAGCGGCCCGCGGCGCCGCCGCAGACGCATCGCCCAGCGCGGCCCGTGCCGCAACCGGCCCCGATGCCCGGCCCTGCCCGGCACCGCTGCCCGCCGGCGCCCCGGCGTTGCCGCCTTCGGCCGGCCGGAACGCATACATGCGCAGCACGGTCATCTCGAAGCCCGCACGCGGACTCGGCGCCAAGCCGAGATCACGGCGGCCGTTGAGCGCCATCTGGTACCACAGCTGCACGACCTCCGGCCGCACCGACGACGCCAGCGTATCCAGATCGAGACCATCGGCCTCGATGCCGACCTCGGGCACCAACTGGCGGACCTGGATGCGGTGCAACGCTTCGGACAGCGCATCGAGCACGCCCGACCAGTCAGGCGAGAACTCGGCCAACGCCGCGACCTCGGCCATCAGCCTCGCGCCATCGGCCTGCGCCAGCGCCGACAACAGGTTGCCGACCCGCGTGCGGTCGACACTGCCGAGCATCGTCGCCACCGCCGCATCGGCCAGCGCACCGCCCTCGCCGCCCGCACCGGTGTAGGCAATCGCCTGGTCGAGCAACGACAGTCCGTCGCGCAGGCTGCCATCGGCGGCCTTGGAGAGTTGCCGGATCGCCGCCGCGTCCGCAGCGATGCCCTCGGCCTCGAGGATCCGCGTCATCTGGCCCTGGATCTGGTCCTCGTCCAGCCGCTTGAGGTTGAACTGCAGGCAACGCGAGAGCACGGTGACCGGCAGCTTCTGCGGATCGGTCGTCGCCAGCAGGAACTTCACATGCCCCGGCGGCTCTTCCAACGTCTTGAGCAGCGCGTTGAACGCCGACTTCGAGAGCATGTGCACTTCGTCGATCAGGTAGACCTTCACCCGGCCGCGCGAGGGCATGTACTGCGCGTTGTCGATGAGCTCGCGCACATCGTCGACGCCGGTGTTGCTGGCCGCGTCGATCTCCAAAAGGTCGATGTAGCGCCCCGCGTCGATCGCCAGGCACGTCTCGCACGCCCCGCACGGGTCGGGCGAGGTGCCGCGCTCACAGTTCAGGCTCTTGGCGAAGATGCGCGCGATCGTCGTCTTGCCGACGCCGCGGGTGCCGGTGAACAGGAAGGCGTGGTGGACGCGGCCGGTCTCCAGCGCGTTGGTCAGCGCACGCACGACGTGCTCCTGCCCGACCAGCTCGGCAAACCGCTTCGGACGCCACTTCCGGGCGAGGACGAGATAGGACATGCCGCTATTCTGCCACGGCCGTCCCCCTTCCTTGTGACCGGGCCCCGGCCCGGCTAGAATGGCCGGCCCGCGGCGGTCCAGCCGTCGCAGCGTGCCGCCCCGCGGCCCGCGCGGGACAGATCCGGAGAGGTGTCCGAGTGGTTGAAGGAGCACGCCTGGAAAGTGTGTAAGCGTCTAAACCGCGCTTCGGGGGTTCGAATCCCCCTCTCTCCGCCAGAAATGCAAAGCGCCCCGCAAGGGGCGTTTTGCGTTTTCGAGGGAGGCCTGCGAAGACTTGACGAGCCACTCGGTTCGAGGGTTTCGCCTAGAGCGAATCCGCAAAGTGCGGGAGACTGGTAGGGCTACTTTCTGACGAAATTGCCAGCCCTTCAGAGTCATTCGTTCACATACCAAATGCCGATCTCTCCCCACCACGCCGGTGATAGCGCAAAAACGCGTGCGCGAAAGCGGTGGCCTATAGGGCTCGCCGCCGTCAATCAACGCGCTCGCATTAGGGAGTCCCGTAAAGGTTTCGCGCCCTTGTGCTTTCCAGCGCACATCTTGCTGGCAGAGGCACACTCCGAGCCAACGGTATCCCCATCACGCAAGACTGTGGCAGCGTCGGTGTTCCATGGCCAACGCCGAGAACATGACCCACCTCGTGCGCCACCACGTAAGCGAAATCGAACGTGTTGAACGGAACCGGGTTGGGACCACAATGGAACTCACCAGACGCCCAGTAATCGGCGTTGACGCGAACATGCGCCGAGCGCAGCTCCCTGACCGAAGCCCCGTCAACCGTAATCCAGCGGATGAATGTTCCCGGAGGTGCCTCGGCGAGGTTGATAGCGCCTGACACCATTCTGGACGCTGGTTCCATCTGAATCTGGATGTCCGTGCTCGCCGGGTTGAGGAACCCTGAGAAGAAACGCCCTGATTGTGTCGTGCTGAACCTTGACGCGCCGTTCCAGTGCGCAAACCCACTTAGTACCTTCTGATCGCAGGCCGCCGGCAGGTTGAGTCCGATCTGGTAAGGGTATGCGTTGTTGACAAGCTTCCATTCGTAGTTCTGAGCTTGGGACAGGGCCGGCGCGGCCAACAACGCGGCAACGAGCGAGCATGTCTTCAATGCGTTCATAAGTGTCTCCTGATCCTTCAGTTTGCTGAGGCGATTTTCTTCGCGCCCATGGACGCATGCACCTCGCTCACCTCGATCGTGGCGCCGATGTAGGCACTCGTCGCCGCATAGCCACCCTCGCTTTTGCAAAACGGCTCAAACTGTTGCGCGACAGCACCTGGGGACGTTGCATTGCCCAAAGCGTTGCGGAACTGCCCAAGAGAGCTAGAGAGGAAGAAAACGCACTCGACCCCCTCCTCGAAGTTGGCCCGCATCGAACTGACCGAGAGGAACCTGGGCGCGCTCTTCTGCGACGCGTCGACAACTTGAACGCGTACGGTTTCATTGGAATTTCCCTTCTCCACCCCGGTTACAATTCCCAACACCGCCGTTTCGCTCACCGCCATCAAGTCATCAAAGCTTGCGCGGCCTGCCGTAACTCGAACTGCAGATGCAGCCACGTCGATGCCAACATTGCTCAGCGCTTCCATCTTCTGAGGCGTCATTCCGACAGACGCCAAGTAGTGTGCAGCGGTCAGCGCCAGCATTTGAACGACGTCAGACTTCTGCTGGGGCGTCTCGCCGACGACGTTGTAGGTGCTGAATCGGTCTTCTCGAACAATCGCGTTGTAAATTGCATCGATGTCCCGCTCGAGCCCGGCCGCTTTGAGGGCCGCAAAGTTCTCGCTCAACTCTTGGTTCTTCATCGCGAGGTAAGTTTCGACCGGATCCTGATAAGCCGCCGGCCGATGATCGAACACCTCCTGCTTTGCGTCCGACGCTTGTAAGGGAACCACCCCACCCATCACGCTAAGCGCTGCTACCAATACACCCAATCCGTTTCTGGACATGTCATTCTCCTTTTTTCCAACCTCACAGTTGCTCCAGCACCTCCGTGTAGGAGGCGTAAATTGCACGATGTTGATTGTTCGAATAGAGCCGGCCGGCCTCAATCAAGTAGAAGCCCCGATTAAGGCTAGATGCCCCTACTTGGGGCGTTCCCGATAGCGCACTCACTTGCTCTTCGTAGGCGTCTTTTGAGAGCGTGATAAGAAATCGCTCGCCAACGTAAGCCTCAAGCGAGGGACGGTCGATGCATCCAGCTGCGTAGCTGCAAAAGAGCCCACTGGTCGAAAACGGCATCGCATATGGGGTGGTGACGCGGTTTCCCGCCTTGCACGTCCCTATATGGCAACGCTCGATCGTCCAGACCAATGCGCCATCCATGCCGTCGGCGCGACTGGCTACACTAACCTGCTCGAGGCGCGCATCAGCGATCATATCCGCACCAGCTGCAAGTGCGGCAATGTCTCTTGCTGAAACATCTCCGGCCGCCGGAGCAGCAATATCGTTGCGTTGCGAACACGACGTGAGAAGCACTGCGACCGCGGCAACAGCCACCCAGATGCGGCGGCTGATAGCGACGTGCGACTTGCCCATGCGACCTCTCCACCCGTCCTTGATGAAGGGACCGTGCCGACGTGTTTGTTAACGACTCGCGAAGATGAAAACGTGAACAGGGCACACTGCCGCCATTCGCACATGCATCAACGCTGCAAGAACTGCATAGCGACGCGCTTAACGTCCTATTCTAAATTTCCCGTGAACTCTCTCCGCGACATCCGATCAGTTCGAAAGATGAGCGGGAAAACTCGAATGATCCGTAGTGGCGAGGGCACAGGCATCGATGCCACGAGCTCGCGGCTTCTTTGGTACGGTCATGCTGTCAAGTTGTGGCAATGAGCAGCAGGCCGCTTTGGAATCCATTCCGCCTAGCTTGTTCGGCTGCAAGCAAGCGCCTCCTTGGAAAACCAGCACCCACGTGCTCAGAGAGCAATCAGGCGCCGCGAACGCCAATAGCCCGCGCGTCGGCACGTGCCTGAGCGTATCGCCCAACCGCATCGCGCATCGCACCCTCAAGCGCTTGACGCTGAGCGGTGGCCACCTGTCGCATCTGCTGCAAATCCGCCCTGCCAGCCTGAAGTCCCTTGAGAATTTCTGCCCGGCGAACCGCAATGCTGCGGTCAAGGTCGGCAACAAGCGCCGGATCAACTCCGCCGCTCGCATTGAACCGAAATTTCCCCTCTAGCCCGCGCCGCCACTTCAATAGCCGCTCCGTAAGCGCCGGCCCAAATCCAGGCACATTCATGACAGCGTGCTTGTCGACATCAGCCGCCGTCTCGATGCCGAAAGACTCAAGCATTGCCTTCTTCGCGGCGCCGATCCCAGGGATCAGGGCTCGCTCAATCTCGAACTGATCCAAGTAGGCGCGCAGCGCGTGCGTCTGGCGATCCTGGACAAGCCGGCTGTAGCGCGCATCGCGCTTTTGTTGCAGCTGGCCCAGCTCAGCTTTCAGCGCGTCCAAGCCTTGACGCTTGGCGCGGAACTGGGCATCCGCATGATCTTCGCGCCATCGCACGCAGAGACCCTCGAAATGATTCTTTGCCTGGCGAAATCGATTCTCGATCGGTGCTATGTCGCTGCGTCCACGGCTGTTTATCCAAACGCCGAGACCTGCGCCCAAAAGTCCCCACAGAAGGATCAGATCAACGCTGACCAGCACGCCGAGAAGAACAACGCTGAGCGCGACCGCCCATGCCACCGCCTGCCATACGCCTTTACGTTGCCCTAAGGCCGCGATCGCAGGAGAGGCTAGGACCGTCGGCACCTGTGGCGGCGCGGGCCAAGCAGGGAGCGCGATTGACACGATGTCGCGCCAGATCGCGTCAGCATTCGCGGGGCCGCTTTGCACTGGCGGCGCCGATCCAAGGGGCATTCCAAAGAGCGTAATGCCGGCCCGCTCGATTGGGCACCATGGGCACGCGCTGAGCGCGCCGTAGTAGTAATGCGCGGGACGGGCGGAGCACCGAGCGAACTTTCTCTCGACCAACTCAAGCGCTTTGATCCACTCCTGCGCGGCCGGACGCGCGCCCGGAGCCGTGCCCGCTTGCCCAAACGCACGCTCCCAAAGCTGCGCCACCGACGCAGAGGCCGCAGATGCTGGCGCGCTAAATGGAGGCGGCTGCATGCGCAGCGCAGCGCCGTTTGCGGTGTACGCGTATCGAAATTCCGGGATCGCCTTCTCGATCGTCATGTCTCCCGGGCCGCTGTAGCGCCCTGCAAATGGGTGCCGCCCGTTGAGCAGCATTTGAAAAATCAGGACCGCTAGACCGAAGTTGTCGTGATTAGCAGTGCGCGTGATCGATGCGAAGGCCTTGCCCTGGAGCTCTGGAGGAGTGAAGTCTTGGACACCGACTTCGCAACGAAACACGCGCCCCTGATGCGACACCTGAAAGCTGTCGGTGTCGATCAGTCGCACAGTTGCATCTGATGCGACGCGAACGCCGCCATGATTGACGTCTCCAACGAGGTGCCCGGCCTGATGAAGCGCCGCAAAGGCACGCGCCGTGTTGAGCGCGGCACGCACCACCATGCGCCAGTCAGCGTTTGGGAAATCCGCGAGGCGACTCTTGGGGCTGTAGAGCCTATGGATGTCCTTGGAGCCGCGCAGGTTCTCCATCAAGAACCCGCGCACCTTCCCATCTGGCTGGCGGAGTACATCGATGGGCCACGCAGTGAGCTGACTGATCACAGATGTGCGCAGGCTCGGCATTACTGCAAGCTTTGCGCTCCGCTCCGCGTTTGCAGGCGCCAGGTAGATCTTGGCTGCGAGCTCGGGCCGCCCACTCACTTCGTAGACTGAACCCTCGCCACCCTTCCCGAGGAGCGCGCCGAGGACCACCCGGCCCGCGCTGCCGCGGACATCGGGCGCGCTCACTCAGGGCGCCTCGGCAGACAGCGCAGTCGGCTGATACGGCGGCAAGCGACTTGCTAAGATGAGCGTCTTGTCGTCATCCGTCCGCTCGCATACGACAGGCGATGACAGATATTGATCGAGCTTCTCAGACAACTCTTGGTCAATGCCGCCCATCGGCAAAGCCCGCACAGCCTGAAACATCCGGTCAAAGAACGGGCCGTGAACCGTCTGGGACGCGTAGTGCAGCACAAGCGCCTCAATACCGTCTGTAAATGCGGCAACTTCATCGATTGGGCCGGCTTGCGATGAAAACTCGACGTTGTCAATCGCGGCCGGGTCGGTTACGAACACCGTCTGATTGATGAACTCGCCATGCTGTGGCCAGAAGATATAGGCCCAATCGTCCCCACGCGGACGCACGACCATCGCGCCATCTCCAATCTGCAAGAAGCACGCATGATCTGGGGATACGATCGCCGCAAGCAGCGTGCAGGCGTACTCGCGAACCGCCATCCCGTCCTGATCTGCGCGATGGCTGATCCTGGCCACGACATTGCGAATCCATGCCTGTGCGGTTTCGCGCGTGAGCGCACTCAGCTCATTGCCATCGTTAAGAAAACCGCGCACCGAGTCGAGAAGCTCTGCGGTTGCAAGCTGCGCGCCGCTGTCGGACCGAGAAGCGCTACCGGCGCCATCAGCGGCCACCAGCACCAAGACAGGGTCCTCACCTAAGAGCGCCCAGGCATGCGCGTCCTGACAGGGAGCACCTGTCTTCCAGTGCGAAGTTCCGAGCGCAGATGCGGCTGCCAGCCGCCACGCCTGGAGATCCATTAAACCGTCGCCCATCCTTCGGGAACGGCCGGATTCTGCAATGGCACAGCGTCCCCAGGCGTGGACCGCGAGACGGCGCTCATGGAGTTGGATAACCAGCTAAAGAGCTCGCGGAACTGCAGTCCCCGCAGGCTCAGCGGCGCGCGCACGGAGATCTGACGCAGCGTCCCCATGTCTGCGCCCTGCACGCCCACGGCGAAGAACTGAAAATTTTTGGTTGCCTCGCCGTCACGCACGAGCTCGGCTGCGCGCTTCCAGTTATCGGTCGGCGCGCCGTCGGTGATCAGAAAGATCCACGGGCGGTAGTAAGACACGCCGTTGGCCTTGTAGATCTCTTTGCGCTGGCGAAGCATCTCAAGCCCCTGCTCGATCGCAGCGCCCATCGGGGTATCTCCAGTGCACGCAAGCGTTGGCGGATAGAAGCTGTCGGCGGTCACGAACTCCGTCATCGTCTGAACGGGGCCAAAAGTTACGATCCCTACCTCAACGCGCTTGGCGGCAAGAGAATCGGCGGTAAGCTCTTCGCGAAACTGCATCAGCCCTTCGTTGAGCTGCTGAATTGCCGGGCCGTTCATCGACATCGAGGTGTCGAGGAGCAAGAGGCACGCGCACCGGTTCTCCGGGTTCTCCGCGAAGGTGTGTGCGCCGAAGGGCATCTGCTCAAATTCGCTCGTCATATCGGATCTCCCTGTCCTGGGCAGAATTCTAGTCCAAAAGCTTGGCGCCTGAGCGAGGCGGGCTTAGCATCCGAGCATGCTGACCGCGCTTCCCACCGCCACCGCTTCCTGGAAGCCCCGCGGCGCCGCCGATTTGGCGCCACTCGTCGCCTCGGGCGCGGTGCTTACAGGGCTTTTGCTCACCCTTGCGCTTGGTGATCAATCATATCCCGAGCTACCCTCCTCCGCGTCGACTCCGCAGGAAGTCGCCGTGGCTCCGGCCGAGGCGCTCGCGCTCCGAGCAGCGCCCCCGAGCGTGCGAAGTGGCAACCGGGGCTCCATCCGGCTTGTCGCAACGAATGCCCTTCCTTCGCAAAAAAGCCCGTTAGCGTCCGTAGGCGGCTGCCCTCGCTCACAGCCCCACCTCCCCTCGCCTGCCGCAGCTGCAGCCCTAAAAGCGGGCTGGCACGTGAGCGCTGACCTGCATCGAGCCGGCTACCAGCTCGTCCTTGTGGACGCAGGTGTCGAGCGCAGTGGCGAACGCTGCGTGCCGATTGGCGCGTCTGTGCTTGTATTTATCGAGTCAGGGCTTGTCGCGATCGCCTACGACAGAAGCGGCGTATCTGCTTCACGCTTGGCAGCGATCGAGCTTGAAGAGCCTCATGGCGTAAAACTGATGGGCGGCGCGGGCACGCTCGCGCATCTGGCGCTAGGCGATCAACTGATCCTTCGCTAGGGGCACCGCTGGGCTCAGCAGATCGCTTGGGTTTCCACGATCTGCTTGAAGTTGGACTCGCGCAGCACACCGATTGCGTATCCCTCCGCGATGAGCGCCTCCGCCTTCAAATGTTTGGCGCTCTTGGTCTTCCCAGCGAGCTTGCGCGCGTCCTGATCTCTAACGATCAAAAACGTCGTCTTCTTGCTGACCCTAGCAGCGACGTCGCAGCCTGCCTTCGCCGCCAGATCAGGGGCATGACGCCGCGGGATATTCAACGACCCTGTGAACACCGCGATCTACCCAAAGAGCGGCCCCTCACAGTTCCCGAGGCGCGTTACGTGCCCCTCTTTACTCAGATCGATCAGGGGCCGCACGCGCCTCTTCCAGTCAGTGAGCGTTAGCCCTGTCGCCTCGCTCGCGCGGCAGAGCACCTCCCGCGCTGCGCGCGCGTCTTCGAGCGCATCGTGTCGCTCGAAGCGAAGACCAAGAAACGCAGACACCGGACGCCGGCCATGTCCACGCGCGCCAAAGCGATCCAGCCATGCCCGCCGGACAACGCGCGCGGTGTCAAGCCACTGCCAGACGGGCACGCTCAGGCAATAGCGCTCACAAGCACGGCGAGCCGCCCCCCCCTGATCGAACGGGGCATGACAAGCAACGATACTCGCGTCCAAGCGCTGCCTAAGTGCTTCGACAATCTGCGGCCCTGTGGGCGCGCCGCGGGGATCTGCTTGGGTGATCCCGTGGATGTTGACATTGACAGCATCGAATTCGTCCTCCGGATCGACGAGCGCCGAATACGAATCGACATGTCGCCCATCTCAAAAAAAAGCAACGCCAACCTGGCAAATGCTGCCAAGATCAGCGTTGACCGTTTCAACATCAAGGGCTGCAAAGTCCATTTTTCTCCGATGGAGATATCATGCGGTATCTATTACGCCCTGATGAGCTGGCAACACGGCATGATCGTTAGGCGACACCGTGTCCTGCGCGCTACGCTTTAGGCGGACTACTTGTTTGGCTTGTGCTTGTGAGGCTTGAGCGAAGGCGTATTTCCAGGTGTTTCTTTGTTGTCTCGCCTTCTTTTATCAGGCTCGCCTGTCGAGGGAGCGATTGGCTTTGGACCCGGTTTGATTGGCATAAAGAGCCTCCTTTTCGATTGATGAAGAGTAATTACTCGCGGTGCCGCCTAACGCAATTTCGTAAGTGCCGTTCGAGCCAGGAAATTCGATTCCCGACCCTGCCACTGATCCCAAGGCGAACACCACAAGCCACCCTTTATCGCCGATGTCGACATTTTGCAACTCAAACTACGCACGGACCTCAGATTGAGCCCAAGCGAAGCTTGCGCGCTATAGCAAATGCGCACGGTAGCTGCCACCTAGGATTTCACAACGCGAGAGAGGGCCTGCAGCTGCGTCGCGAATGCGATAGCGGCGCCCCCTTTGGAGACGTGCAGCAGCTCGTCGATCCCTGTCGCACTAATGATGCCGAGGCGATCGTAGGCGCAGATCGGAATCTGATGATTGTTCTTAAATCGCTTGTCAGGTCCGCCGCGCTTGTTCACGAACCGCCAGGTGTAGCCCGTAATCGTCGCGTCAGAAGGCACGCCCTCATCCTCAATAAAGCTTGTCGGGCCCGCTTCAAGGCGCAGGGATCCGAATGACGCACCACCCACGCCAGAGCTGTCGTAGATCAAGACGCGATCTGGAAAGAAGTGGAGCGTCTGAGCACCGACCTCCACTGCAATCGTTTCGACATTCGTCTTCACGAAAGGCGGTGCAGCGCGAGATACGAGCGTTCTCCGACGTTTTACGAGGCCACTGGCGCCCGCATGATACTTCGCATCATGCACATGTGCGCGCGCCGAAATGTGCCACACGCGAGATGCTCCCGCGATCCCATCGGCTGCCCTGTGGAATGCTTCTAGCGCTTTCTCAATATCCCTATCGAGCTCGTAAAGGAGCACGATAGATTTGCGCATGAGATCGGCGTAGTAGGCCCATGCAACGCCGATCCCGCCGACAAGGAGGGCGACCCAGAATGCCCAGACCGGAGCGCCTTGCATGAACAGTATTAGCAAGGCGGTGATTAGCGCCGTGAGAGCCCACGGCCAAAAGCGGACTCGCCGCTGCTTCTCGCTCAGTTCATCAAGCAGTTCCGCCGATGACGAATCAACGATTGTGGTTGCGAGCGCGGAATCGATGTCGACCATAGGACCGTGCGTGCCTGATGGCACATCGCTCCAATCGAGCGGAGCGGACGGCGGCATGGGCACCCTGGACGTGCTTTTTGGACCCGAAACCGCTGGAAGCGTCGCGCGATAATAGATGCCGCCCCGCCCCATGTGGACGTAGTTGCCTCTTGGGCCGGCCCCGACACGAAGACCCTTGACGCCGACGGACACACCGACCCCACTCTTGGAGAGGTTGAATCTGAACAGACCCACCCGCACGCTTTTACGCAGATAGATTCCCATCAATCAAGCTCCCTTTGACCCTCGATGCGCTCACACGCACCCACCAGCAGCTCCCGAGGCAAACCCTTTGCAACGCAGCGGCGCCCCACTCTGGACCCTTGCGCCGATGGTGACAGATATTTTCGTAGCCTAGCATTAGTATTCAGGCCGCACGCGTCGTACCGAAGCCCTGGAGAACGCCTGGAACTACCTTAGGGGGGCAGGGACACTTTCTGGGACACGTTCCGGCTGCTGGCTTGTCAAGCAATTCAGCGGGTTAGGCCGGATCTCTAGAGGCCCCCCCCTCTCCGCCAGATGTACTTGTAAGTGATCGAATCAAAAGCCCCCCTTCCGGGTGGTTCTTGTTCTCCCTCCATTGAACCCGTGAGCACCTTGAGCTGTGCTCTCAATTGGTGCTATGTGCCTGAGTTCCTTGTGAGTCGCTAGGAAAGACTGCTTACATAGGCACGGCGTAATCGCGTGCGAAGTCACTCAATTTGGTAGAGCGGGCGACCTGCCCCGGAACAGCAAGCTCTCACTTTGCTTTTTCTGAGTGCCGCCTATCGTCGCGGATAAAGAGGAGACCAACAACCTGGTGGGTTTTTTGTGCCCGGCGCTTTGCGGGTACAACCGACGCGATGCCTGCGTCGGGAGGGCGGCTAATACAACACCCTTCGGGGAAATACGCCCGCCGTCTGTCTGCGGTTTCTAACCTCCCGACTTCCCGTCCGCCATCCGGTGGGCGGGTCACTTCGATGGAATGAAGGAGGCAACATCATGTCGAACCGCGAATCGAACGACACTGAACGCGCTGGCTACTTCCTGCCGGAAGACGACAGGACTCGGCTGACAAAGCTGCGCGACCACATGGAATTCCTGTCGCGCCTGGCGCAGCCGCGCACCTACGATGAGGAGCAGGACGATCCGCCCGAAGTCAGCCACGGCGATCTGGCCACGTGCCTGGCCATGTTGGCCGAGCAGGCGGAGCTGGTGCTGGAGGCGATGGCGTGGCGGCCGTCGCCGAACGCGCGGCCTAAGACGCGGACAGCCGCCGAAGCAGACGACCCGGCGATTGACCCCGACGAGGCTCAGCACACGAGGCAGGAGGCATCAGCCGCACAGCCGACGCCTGCAGCCAGCGTGCCGGAGGCCTACGTCTTCGGCGTCACGATCGATCAGGCGGACGCGCTCGACCGCCTGGTCCAGATGCTGATGGCGCATGGCGACGTCATCGCATCCGGCCATGAGGACGACCTTGCGGATGACACCGTGCCGGCACTGGGGCTGGCGATCTCGGAAGGTGCGGATGCGGTGCGGGAGATCCTCGACCAAGTGCAGGAACAGTTGATTCAGCCTGCAACGACATCGCGTTGCAGCGTGCGTGAGGAACGGGCGGTCTATGGCCCGGTACCGAAGCAGGCAACGCGTCTTTCCCTGCACTAGCTGAGTAGTGGGGGGCGGGTTCGCCGTCGCAGTGCGTCGTCTTTCCGGCTGGCGCACCCGCCCTCCTTCTTTGGACCGCCGTCGCTCAGCGTCTCTGATCTTCCGCGGCGCATCAAGTTGCCCATAGACCGCAACAGCGAACGAGCCGCCCGCACAATGTGGTGCGGGCGGCCCGGAGATCACTCGCATTCCAATCGATGTCGCAACTCGCTTTCCTGCGCCCTCGTCGATTCAAGCGAATCCGAGCGCTACTCCTCAATGCTGAATTCAGTGCCCGGTGTAACCCGGTTCGCCTGCTCCTCCTGACCCACCTCTACCGGCTTCTCTGGCGGAGGCGCATGCATCGTGAAGTGCTCTGCCACCACGAATGCTGGCGGTTGAACCGGCGGCGGCTTCAAGGTGGCTGATGTTGCCACCACCATGGTCAGCATGTCCTTCAGCGTCGCATCGTTGATCGATTTATTCATCGCCATTTGGCACATGTAGAACAGCCCGAACGACAGGAATGTCGTCCGCTCTGTCGCAACAAGTGCTGACGTTGAATCTGATCTGAAGTCGCCTGCGCCACCGCCCCCGGCGTTGCCCTGCCCCGCCACATTGACAGCAGCCGCGCCGCGCCCAGACGTGCCCACGTTAACCAGACGCGTTGGCAACTGCAGACATGCTTTGTCGCCCAGTACGACTGCGGCGGCCTTATCAGGACTCCAGGTCGTGACTGTGCCGATCGTCTTCTCACTCTTGCCGTCACGCTGAACGATCGACTCGCTTTTGAGGGTCGAGCATCCCGCACTCGCTATCGCAACAACAACCACAGCCGTGATCGCTTTCATGTTGCCCCCTGACCGGCAGCGTCATGCCACCGCTGAGGCGTTTTACCACAGCCGGATACTGGTGTATGAGGAGCCCGAATTCAGGCGGTGCGGGAGTCGGCAGACGCATCGTCTGCCATTCCGGAACACGTGCTTGTGGCCACCGCGTTGGCACAGGCGCGCAGCACGCGCATCAGGCGCGACCGCCCATAGGCACCGCGGCTGTGCCGGCGAGGAATGTGCACAGGCCAGCCCGCATCGCCGCATCGGGTCTAGGCGATCCCAATGGTGCCACCAGTCGTGGAAGCCGGACACCGATACCGCCAGCAGGCGGCACAGCATCTGCAGTGGATAGCGAGTCCATTCATCAGCGACGAAGGCACACCTCACTTGGACCCTCTAGCGAAGAACGCACCGCCGCTACTTTTAGGATCTCGCGCTCCATCGTGAACGTGGCGCTCGCGACCCACAGCCGGGCCAGCTCGCTCTCCATCTCACTGACCGGCGTGCGGCCGGGCGAGCTCAGCGGCTGGCTGGCCGGAGGCACCCAGCCAGTTGACCAGCGCCTTGGCCGACATGCCCCGTTGCCGGGCAGCCTTGGACGGCCTGACCAACTCAACTTACGCCACACCCTGGGCCTTGAAGCAATCCGGGTAGCGACGACGGGTAATGCGCTGCATTGGAACCGCCAGTTGCGATCAAAGTATCGCTAGCTGGCGTCCGCTCCTGGGGGGATTCAGTCTGACATACTCGATGACCGATGGTTGCGGCTGCTACCAGAACGCGTTGGCCGAAGGCATCACCGGAATCCTCAGATGCGAACTCTTGCTCCATCGCCTGCAGGATCTGAGGCAGGCCCGTCAGATGGTGCCTGAGACGGCGGCGATCCATAATGTGGAGCGCCCTCCCCTGTTTCTAGAATGCAAACGCCCGATGCGATGCATCGGGCTTCCTTGGCCGCCTGACGGCGGCCGAACCATTCTCCCAAAGGTGTCAACCTATGGCAGGAAGGGTCACCAGATAACCCGGACCACCCTGCAAGTCCTGTTCTGTCCAGCGCCGGTGCAAGAAATCGTGTTAGCACTCCCTGTCTGAGGACCTAGGTTGACGATTTGCGCTCCCAAGTCGCGAAAGTGCTGGGCCATCCGATCAAGGTTGTCCCCCCCATGGCTGGACCAAGTTCCTTCGACTTCTGCAATATCGCTTGGAACATACTGATCCCCAGCCGTGCGCGGACTGTCGGCTTGGTACTCCCCATTCGGATTGTTAACAGTCGCCTTGAAGTACGCGTAGCTACCATCCTTAAACACGACCTTGATGATTGCAGCAGTCTGCTCCTTTAGCTTGAGATAGGAGACAGCCACCTGCCCCATTTCTACCAAGCGTTCCAGGAAGTTCGGATCAACAGCAGCGGCCAGGGTTGCGGTATCCCCGGTCGCTGTCTCCAACATCCTCTGCATGTTCTTGTCGCGTACCAAGTCATGCACCGTGCTATCCCGAACATGCGGATACTGAGTCAGGCGCTCGACCGGCACCACATAGATGGGTCGTAGGGTGTTCTTCCCGTATGAGTAAGCCTGTGTCGCTATGCGAAGCTCTTGAGTCGCCTCTGCGGGCGGTATGCGTTTCGTACCACTTTGGCCGCTCAGCACGCCGATAGACATCGGACGATCAGGCCTCCCAGGATTGCCTGGGGTGGGATCAGAGGGAATATGCCAGTACTGCATCGTTCCGGCGGGCAAGTTGTACACCAAAAAATGGCCATTGCCTGCGTTGATGGCCTGGGCGTAGAAGTCATTTTCCGTGACGCATGTGTCGCATCGAATTGGCTTGTAGAAGCCATTTGATGCGTCAACATTCCCGGCCGAGAAAAAGGCCAAGACGCCTACCAGCGCTCCGACTGCTGAATATTTCAAGATCAACTCTCCATGTAATAATCATAGATTACTTTTACATACTAACATAAGCTACGATATGGCGTCCAGCTAACGCTTGAATTCTGAAATTGTAAATAATAGCTGCGGAAATAATTATAATTTCGCACTTAATATCGTTTGACATTCCAATGCGCGACTCTTTGCCTCACGCGCCTAGCGCCTCTGACCGCACCCGGGAAGATATCCGCCTAGATCAGGAAGTGGTGCTAGCTACCGCCTGTCAACAACCACAGCCGTGATCGCTTTCGTGTTGCCCCCTGATCGGCGGCGTCATGCCGCCGCTGAGGCGTTTTACCACAGCCGGATACTGGTGTATGAGGAACCCGAATTCAGGCGACGTGCGGCTCGGCAAACGCACCGCCTGCCATTCCCCAAGCGAACAACGAACCGCCCGCGATGTTTCGCGAGCGGTCCGCAGATCGCCGACTTGGCGAATCGATTACTCAGGGAATGACGCAATATCCACTGGCGTCGAACCTGCACTCGTACAGAAAGCGCCATTCGCCGTTCTGACACATGAAGACGCGCTGCCCGTTCAACAGATCAACAGATCCGATCACGCCGTTGGCGGTGCATTCGCTTGCAGGTGGCGTCTCGAATGACTGAGACGATGCGGTTCCGATCGTGAGCGACAACCCGACGGCAAGGGTGCCCAGCATCTTCGTCAATGCCTTCATCTGCTTTCTCCATGCGTTGGTGTGATGCGGCAAGAGCCGCACGGCCCAATCTGGTAGGCCAAATGGAGAAGGAGAATCAGATAACTCCTCATGTGCCCGTAGGGATAGTCCTACGTGCACGCATGTGACAATCGACAAGCGATCTCCCCTTCGAACCATGCATGTGACCGCTGTTCGTCGTCGTGGGACAAGCTTTATCCGCCCGCTGCTGTGCTGATGGGCGCATCCAAGCTCCCGATGCCCCACCGAACGCCCCTCCTTGGGCGTCCGGTCACGCTCGGCGCTTACTCTTCTTCTTCGCTCTGCTCCGGACGGCCGGGCTCGCGCTGGTTGTCGTCCTGGCGCTGCTCGCGGCCGCCCTGCTGGGGGTGCTGATTCTGGCCTTCGCGCGGGTTCTGATTGCTCGGACTCATGATCGTCTCCTAGCGGCGGACATTCGCCACGGTGGCGACGCTGCGCCGCCGGGTGTTATCCGCGTGCGAGGGCGCTGCATTCATCCACTGCGTATTTTGCCGGCGTTATGAACCCGTTTGACTGCGGCTCAATGCGAGACGGTCCGATGCCCAGAACAAGGGGGGCGTTCTTGCCGGCCGTGCCGTCTGTACGCCCTGCCCGCTCACACCGCATTGCGGCAGCGCTTGGTTGCATCCGGGCTTTACCGCCAAGGAGATGCGATGAAAGCCCTGACCTATCACGGCACGCGGGACGTTCGGGTCGAGACGGTGCCCGATCCCGTTCTGCGCGAGCGCGACGACATCCTGTTGCGCGTGACCGCGACCGCGATTTGCGGTTCGGATCTGCATCTGTATCGCGGCAAGATCCCCGAGCTCCACGACGGCGACATCCTGGGCCATGAGTTCATGGGCGTGGTCGAGGACGTCGGCGCCGATGTGACCTCGGTGCGCAAGGGCGACCGGGTGGTGATCCCCTTCGTCATCGCCTGCGGCGACTGTTTCCATTGCCGGCTGTCGGAGTTCGCGTCCTGCGAAACCACCAACACCGGCCAGGGCGCGGCACTCAACCGCAAGGGCATCCGGCCGCCGGCGGCGCTGTTCGGCTACAGCCATCTGTACGGCGGCATCTCCGGCGGCCAGGCGGAGTTCGTGCGCGTGCCCAAGGCCAACGTCGGCCCGCTGGTGGTGCCGGAGGTGCTCAGCGACGAGCAGGTGCTGTTCCTGTCGGACATCCTGCCCACCGGCTACCAGGCGGTCATCGATGCGAAGGTCACCAAAGGCTCGACGGTCGCGATCTTTGGCGCGGGCCCGGTCGGGCTGATGGCGGCCGCGTGCTGCCGGATGCTGGGCGCCGAGCGCATCTTCATGGTCGATCGTTATCAGTACCGGCTCGACTTCGCGCAGGCGACCTACGGCGTGATCCCGCTGAACTTCGAGCAGATCGACGATCCGGCCGATGTGATCGTTTCGCAGACTGACGGGCGCGGCGTGGATGCGTCGATCGATGCGGTCGGCTTCGAGGCCAAGGGCAGCAAGGCCGATACCATGCTGACCGGGCTCAAGCTCGAGACCAGCAGCGGCGCTGCGATCCGGCAGTGCATCGCGGCGACGCGGCGTGCGGGCACGGTCAGCATTCCGGGCGTGTATGCGGGCTTCATCCACGCGTTCATGCTGGGCGATGCGTTCGACAAGGGCCTGACCTTCCAGATGGGCCAGACCGATGTGCAGCGCTACATGCCCGAACTGCTGACGCGTATCGGCAACGGCGATCTGCAGCCGGACGTCATCATTTCGCACCGGATGAAGCTGGATGACGCAGCGCGCGGTTACGAGATCTTCGACGGCAAGGATGAGAGCGATGCCTGCCGCAAGGTGGTGCTGACGCCCTGAGCGTGGCGTGGCGCCGGTTCTGCCGGCGCCGCTTAGGGGGCCGGACAAGGCGATGGCCCCGCCGACTGACCTCGGCGCCCGCATCGACCGATACCGTTGCTGCCTTCCGGCCCTGGCGGGATTTTCGATCTAGCGTCGCGAGGGGCCGACGGGGCCACCATGGAGACACACACCGGCAAGGCCGGCCCCGCAGCAGCGGGACGGCGATTCTAGCAGGGCGGGCGCGCTTGCGCCTATCCGCTTGGCGTCACTCGCTGCGTTCGACCACCGGCACGCCGTCGTGCTGGCGGAATCGGATCGCGTACGAGAGCCGGACCCGGGTCGGCGTTTCGGTCACCCCCGGTGCGGCGCAGGGATCGCTGCCGTCGAAGCCGTCCGGCGCGGTACACAGCGCGGCCGGCCAGTAGATCCAGGCGCGCGCAGCGGCCAGTGTGGGCGCCACAAACACCGCGCGATCGGGCACGCCGTCCGGTGTCGCGCAGCGCGCATCCGGGCGCTCGGCCGCGGCGACGACCCGCCCGTCCGTGCCGACAACGACATCCACGCAAACCTCGACCGGCGGCAGGCGCAGCGGGAGCAGGTCTGCCGGATAGTCGGGCAAGGCGGCGGGTTGTTCGAGCGTGGGATAGACGAAGCGCTGGTGACGGCCAAGCGCCATCCGGTTGCTGTCGCCGTCGGGTGCAAGCAGGGCCGCGCCGACTTCGCCGCGTGCAGGCGGCGCGGGTGCCGGTTCGGGCGGTACCGGTGCGCTGGTGCACGCGGCCAGCAACACCGCGAGCGTGCCGACCGCGGCGCTCCGACTCATCGCGGCGCCCCACCCTCCGCCGGCTCGGGATGCAACCAGGTGGCATCGCCGTCGGCGTAGCGCTCGTGCTTCCAGATCGGCACGCGGTCTTTGATCTCGTCGATGATGTAGCGGCAGGCATCGAACGCGGCGCCGCGGTGCGGGGCGGACACCCCCACCCACACCGCCATGTCGCCGATCGCCAGGTCGCCGATGCGATGCACGCAGACGGCCGCGCACAGCGCGAAGCGTTCGCGGGCCTCGGCGATCACCTTCGCGCCTTCGGCCTGCGCCAGTTCGACGTAGGACTCGTAGCGCAGGCCGAGTACCGGGCGGCCGTCGTTGTGGTCGCGCACCCAGCCCTCGAAGCTGGCGAAGGCGCCGGCGCGGTCGTGTTGCAGGCGCGCGCGCAGCGGCGCCAGGTCGAGTGGCGCGTCGGCCAGCCAGAAGTCGCGCTTGTCCATCTTCAGCCTCCGCTGACCGGGGGAATGAAGGCGATCTCGCTGTCGCCGCGGACCGCATCGTCCCAGCGCGCGAACGCGCCGTCGACCGCGACTCGCAGGCGCTCGGCCGGCAGCGCGAAACCGTGCTGGGCGCGCACTTCGGCGTAGAGCGCGCGCAGGTCGGGCGCGGTGGTCTGCCAGGTTTCCTCGCTGCGGCCGGCGGCGTCGCGCAGGCTGGCGAAGTACAGCAGTCGGACGTCGGTCATGGCGTGGCGCCTCCTTCGATGGTGCCGACGTCGCGCTTGCCGCCGCGCTTGCCGACCAGCTTCGCCGGTCCGAGCACGATGGCGTGCGAGAGCGCCTTGCACATGTCGTAGACGGTCAGCGCGGCGACGGTGGCGCCGGTCAGCGCTTCCATCTCCACGCCGGTGCGGTGGGTGGTCTTGACGGTGCAATCGATGCGCAGTTCGCGCTCGCCGTTCCAGTCGATCGCGATCCGCACGCCGTCGATCGGCAGCGGATGGCAGAACGGGATCAGCTCAAAGGTGCGCTTGACCGCCATCGTGCCGGCGACGATCGCAGTATCGACGATCCCGCCCTTGGCACTGCGCAGACCACTGGCGCGCAGTTGCGCAGCGACCGGCGCCGGGAAGCGGACGCGGCATTCGGCGCTGGCGACGCGGGCGGTCACGGTCTTGGCCGAGACGTCGACCATCGTCGGCCGGCCATCGGGATCGATATGGGTCAGCGCAGGGGACGACTGAGATTTCGTGCGGGCCATGGTGCCTGCGTGGTGACTGCGGACCTCAGATGGTACCGGCCCCCGTGTCCGGCGTCCCCTGATGGAAGACCATCCGCCAGGCACCCTCGGCGTCGCGGCGCCACCACGAGGCGCGCAGCGAGCGCCGCACATCGGTGCCATCGCGGCGCGTGATGCAGTACGCCACACGGGCCACGTCGTCGGTCACCGCGTGGATGCGCATTGGTCCGGCCTCGAGCACGGGGCCGACCTGTTCAGGCAGCCGGTCGAGGACGTCCCCCTTGCCGAACACCGCGCCCGAGGCGCCGATCTCGGTGAAGTCGTCAGCGATCAGGGCGTCGAGACGCGCGCGATCGGCGCGCACGGCCGGATCGAGCAGCGCGCGCTCCAGCGATTCGAGCAGTGCGGCGACGTCGGAGGTCACGCTCAACCGCCGACCAGGAACATCTCGACATGCCGGCGCGGCGCGCGGGTGCTGCCGCGCAGTTCGCTGTAGCGGTCGGCACGGCGCGACCACAGGTCGCCGAGCCGCGACGCGAAGGCAGCCTCGCCCTCGGCCAGCCAGCCGCGCAGCGGCTGCCCCTGGCCGGAGAACAGGCAGGTGTAGAGGCTGCCGTCGGCCGAGACGCGGGCGCGGTGGCAGTCGCCGCAGAACGGCGCGGTCACCGAACTGATGAAGCCGATCTCGCCGGCGCCATCGGCATAGGCATGGCGCTCGGCCACCTCGCCGCGGTAGTCGGCATCGAGCGCGCGCAGCGGCCAGCGGGCGGCAATGCGCGCATGCAGCTCGCGCGAGGGCACCACCCGCGCGCGGTCCCAGCCATTGCAGGTGCCCACGTCCATGTATTCGATGAAGCGCAGGACGTGGCCGGTGCCGCGGAAGTGCGCGGCCATGCGTTCGACTTCGTGGTCGTTGACGCCGCGCTGGACGACGCAGTTGAACTTGATCGACGAAAAGCCCGCGCGCTCGGCCGCCGCCACGCCGTCGAGCACCGCCGCGATGTCGCCGCGCCCGCCCGACAGCTGATGGAACAACTCAGGATCCAACGCATCGAGGCTGATCGTCAGCCGCCGCAGGCCGGCATCACGGAGCGCCTGCGCCTGGCGCGCGAGCAGCGCGCCGTTGGTGGTCATCGCCAGGTCGTCGATGCCGGGGATCTTGGCCAGCCGCGCGATCAGCGTGGGCAGGTGCTTGCGCAGCAGCGGCTCGCCGCCGGTGATGCGCAGCTTGCGCATGCCCAGCCGCGCGAAGCCGCGCACCAGGGTCTCGATTTCGTCGAACGACAGCCGTCCGGCCTGGTCGAAACCGTAGTCGTCGGGCACGCGGTCGGCCGGCATGCAGTAGCCGCAGCGGAAGTTGCAGGCCTCGATCACCGACAACCGCAGGTCGTGCAGCGGGCGGCCGAGCCGGTCCAGCGGGGCCTGGGGCAGTTGCGGCAAGGCGCTCATGCGCCGACATCCTGCACTGGCGCCGGTGCACGCAGTGCGAACCGCTCGCCCGGACGGGCCACGCGATGGCCGCGTGCGCGCAGCGCCTCGCCATCGGCGTCGGAGGCGTAGTGATAGAGCACGCAACGCGCGAGCAGCGCCGGTGGGTACTCGCGCTCGAGATCGTCGACGCCGCTATGCGAAGGATTGCCGTGCAGGCCGCAGTCGTGGGCGATCAGCTCGTCGCGGTCGGCATACCGGGCCAGCATCTCGGGAATGGGCCGGGTGTCGCCGCTCCAGACCAGGCTGCGGGGCAGGCGCAGGCCGTAGGCGGTCTCCGGCCAGTGGTGGCGCACCGGGAACACCTCCAGGCGCACGCCGTCGTGCCAGAACGCATCGCCGACCGGGATCAGCCGGAACGCGTCCCAGAAGTTCGCGCCGCCTTCGGCGAGCACGTTGGGATAGTCGCCCACGCGCCGATGCAACAGCGGCACCACCGGCGCCGGCACGTACAGCGGCATCACGCCGCGGCGTGCGGGGTCGAAGTAGCGGTCGACGAAAAGGCGCTCGAAGCCGCCGACGTGGTCGAGGTGCACATGGGTGACGAACAGCGCGCGCGGCGCCTCACCATAGCGCTCCAGATGCGCGGTCAGGCCCTCGTTGCCGCAGTCGATCGTCAGCCACGGCGCGCCATCGCGCTCGATCGTCGCCATAGGCGAGCCCAGCGCCACCGCCGAGGCGTTGCCGACCCCCAGAAACCGCAGCGCCCAGTCCATCAGATGCCCCGGCTCCAGAGCACGTCATAGGAGCGGCGCAGGCGTGCGAAGTCCGCCGCCACCGCGTCCTCGCTGCGCGCGCCGCGCAGTTTCTGCAGCGAGCGCTCCAGGCGCGCGAGATTGCCCGCGCGCCAGCGGGTCTCGGGAATGCGCAGGCGGCCGCGGTCGAGGTCGATCAACCAGCCCTTGCCCAGGCCGTCGAACAGAATGTTGTGGGCATTGAGGTCGGCGTGGTCCAGCCCGGCGCGGTGGAAACGCGCGATCAGGCGGCCGGTCTGCTCCCACGGGGCGTCTTCCGGCGATTGCGCGACCAGGTCGGCCAGCGACCGCACGTCCACCAGCCGCTCCATCAGGATCCAGGCGCGGTAGGCTAGCCCGCGCCGCAAATAGCTCGCGGCGATGGGCTGAGGCACCGGCAGGTCGCGGCGCATCAGCTCGCGCAGCAGCCGGAACTCGACGAAGCTGCGCACGCGCGGCCCGCCGCGCCACAGGTGCAGATCGTGGTTGACGCGGCCGACCAGCCCGCCGCGCAGGTACTGCCGCAGCACGCAGGGGCCGTGCGAGGCGTCGATGAACCATGCGCCGCCGCGCCCGCTGCCCGAGACCCGCTGCGCGCGATCGCCCCACAGCGCCGGATCGAACCAGCGGGGGTCGGCTTGCCGCAGTTGCGTGCCGTCGAACAAAATGGCGCCGTACTCGCCCGTGCGACCGTCCGCCGGAATCGGCGTCAGGCTCTCGCTGGGGTCGAATCTGTTCATCCAGCGAGTCTATCAAGCCTTGGCCCCTGCCCCGACCGTCGTTTCCCCCGTGCCCGCCGGCCAGGCGCCTGCTTTCAGGCCCCGTTCGGTGTGTCTGCTGCGCCTGTCGGCGCTCGGCGATGTGACCCATGTGCTGCCGTTGATCGCCACGTTGCGCCGGGCCTGGCACGATGTGGCGCTGAGTTGGGTCATCGGCAAGGGCGAGCATCGCTTGCTCGAGGGCCTGCCCGGCGTCGATTTCGTCGTCTACGACAAGAAGAGCGGGCTGGCCGGCATGCGCGCGATGCGGCGCGAATTGCGAGCGCGGCTGGGCGATGCACGCCGGTTCGACGCGCTGCTGCAGATGCAGGTCGCCGCGCGCGCCAACCTACTCTCTGGCTTCGTGCCCGCGCGCCGGCGGGTGGGCTATGACCGCGCCCGGTCCAAGGACCTGCACGGCCTGTTCGTCAACGAGCGCATTCCCGACCGGCCGGGCATCCACGTGCTCGACGCGATCGGCAGCTTTTGCGAGCCACTCGGGCTGCGCCAGGACACCGTGACCTGGGACATGCCGGTGCCCGACGACGCGCACGCCTGGGCGCGGGCGCAGTGGGACGACGACGGCCGGCCGGTGCTGATGATCTCGCCGTGCTCGAGCCACGTGCGCCGCAACTGGTATCCCGATCGCCATGCCGCGCTGGCCGACCATGCCGCGGATGCCGGCTGGCGGGTGGTGCTGTGCGGCGGGCGCAGCGCGCTCGAGCGCAGTACCGCCGATGCGATCCTCGCCGCGATGCGGCACGAGGCGCTGGACCTGGTCGGCAAGGACACGCTCAAGCAGTTGCCGGCCCTGCTGGCGCGCGCGCAGTTGCTGGTCACGCCCGATTCGGGGCCGATGCACATCGCCAATGCCATGGGCACCAAGGTGCTGGGCCTGCACGCGGCCAGCAATCCGGTGCGCAGCGGCCCGTATTCGGATCGCCGGTTCTGCGTGGACCGCTACGACGACGCTGCGCGCCGCTTCCTCGGCAAGCCGGCGGCTGCGCTCAAGTGGGGCACCAAGATCGAGTTCGACGATGTCATGGCGTTGGTGACCGTCGAGGACGCGATCAAAGCGTTCGAGCGCCGGCGCGCCGACCTCGGGCAGGCCTGAGCGCCGGCCGCGACGGCGCAGATGCGGTCAGGGCGCGCTGTCGCCCGTGCGGTAATCGGCGTAGGACTTTTCTTCGACATAGGCCGAGCCCAGTGCAAGGTTGATCGCCTTCTTGATCCGCGCACGCTCGTCGTTCTGGATGTAGACGCTGCGCGCCAGCCGCACGAAATCGGCGTCGAACGCCTGGGCCTTCTCCTTGAGCCGGATCTCGTCCTCGATGTCCCACAGCCGCTCGTTGACTGCCTTGAGGTCGGCGCGCAGGCGCGCAATGTCGTGCCCGGCGCCGGGATGCGCCATCCAGGTCTGCTCGAGCGCGGTCAGCTCACGGCGCACATTGGCGAGCTTGGCGGCATCGGTCATGCGCTCGGACTTGATCTGCAGGATCGAGATCTTGTCGAGCAGTTCGCCAAAGGACACGGGCACGGAAATCTCGGACATGGGGACTGCCGGAACGAACGGGCCGGCCAGTGTACCGCTGCTGCGGATGGGCCAACGGCAGGCGATGCCCCCACCCAGCCCTCCCCCGCGTGCGGCAAGGGCCGCAACGAAAAAGGGCTGCGTCGAGGACGCAGCCCTTGTCGATTCTGGCGGAGAGGGGGGGATTCGAACCCCCGAGGCGCTATAAACGCCTGCCTGATTTCGAGTCAGGTACATTCAACCACTCTGCCACCTCTCCGGTGGTCCCGGGCCTGCGCGCAGAACCCGGGGGCGCAATCATACGGGGGCGGTGGGCAGCCGACAAGCCGCCGCTGTTGGGCCGGCGCCAAGTGTCGCCCGGATGCCTGCACACCTCATTGACCGCCCGCTGACTACAGTCGGCATTTTCCAGTACGGACCCCTGCCATGCCGCAACCCACCGTGCTGATCCTCGACGACGACGGCACGTTTTCCCGGGCCGCTGGCCAACTCGCGTTCGCCGCAGGGCTGCGCGTCCAACTGGCCGAGACGCTCTGCGAGGCGCGCGGTTATCTTTCCCGCGCGCGCGCCGACCTGATGCTGCTGGACCTGCAGTTACCGGACGGCTCGGGCCTCGATCTGCTCGACGACATCGACTTGGCCGAGCATGGCCAGATCGCGATCGTCACGGGCCGGCCGACGGTGGAGTCGGCCGCCCGCGCGGTCGCCTCGCCGGTGATCGAATATCTGGTCAAGCCCTTGGATCCGGCGCAACTGCGACGGTTGATGGAGCGCGTCGTCGCGCGTTATCAGCCGCCGCCCTCATCCGAGGTGCCGGGCGCGATCAGCGACATCGCGGGCAACTCGCCGCAGATCCGCCGGGTCGTGGACCAGGTGCTGCGCATCGGGGCCACCGACGCGCCGGTACTGGTGTGGGGCGAGCGTGGCACGGGCAAGACGCTCGTCGCGCGTGCCCTGCACACCGCCAGCGGGCGACAGGGACCGCTGGTGACGGTGGACTGCGGTGCGACCGACCCCGACCAGCTCGCCGCCGAGCTGTTCGACAAGGCAGGCGGTCTGGGCGATGCCTTTGTGCGCGCGCGCGGCGGCACCTTGCTGCTGACCGACCTCACGGCGGTCCCGATGGCGTTGCAGGCCCGGCTGCTCCGGGTGCTCGAAGCCGGCCCTGAATTGGCCAGTCCACAGACGCGGTTGATCGTCAGCACCGATCGCGATCCGCACGAGGCGATGCGCGACGGCACGCTGCGCGACGATCTCTATCACGTGCTGGCGCCGCTGCCGCTGCCGCCGCTGCGCGACCGCGGCGAGGACGCGACGGTGCTCGCCCAGGTGTTTCTCGACAAGCTCAACGCGCACTACAGCCGCAGCAAACGGCTGGCCGCCGGGGCCGAGTCCACCCTGCTGCGCCATGATTGGCCGGGCAACGTGCGCGAGTTGCGCAGTGCGGTGCAGCGCGCCTACCTGCTGCAGCAGGACGACGACCTGTACATCCGCCCCACCCTGCCCAGCGAAACCGTGCTCAAGGAGTCGGAGACCTCAATCATGTTCTCGGTCGGCACGACCCTGGCCGAGCTTGAGCGGCGCGCGCTGCTCAAGACGCTGGCACATTTCAACAACGACAAGACCGCCACAGCCCGTGCGCTCGGCATCAGCGTGCGCACCGTCCACAACCAGTTGGCGCGCCTGGCCGGGCAGGATGCGGACGCGCGCAAGGCTGCCCCGTGAGCGCGGCCCTACTCGAGCCGGAAAAGATCGATCCCGAATGGCTGCACGCGCTGCGCAATGCCGCCAACGGTGCGACGATCGCCGCGGCCGCGGTGCGCAGCGCGCTGGAGGCGGGCGACCCGGCGCGCGCGTCCCAGTTCCTCGACGAGGCCGACGCGGCGTGCCGACGCCTGCGCACGCTGCTGACCCCGCCCGCACGCAGCGCCTGAGACCACGTCACACGCGCGCCGCAACGCTCAGAGGCCCAACTGCTGAAGCGCCTGGTCGAGGTCCACCGGCTTGAGGCAATGCGCGGCCCCGGCGAATTCGCTCGGCAGCATGGTCCGGTCGTAACCGGAGGCGAACACGAACGGAATCCCCGCGCGCTGCAGGCGTTGCGCCAGCGGGTAGCTCTTCTCGCCGTCGAGGTTGACGTCGAGGATGGCCGCATCGAAGTCGGGCTCGGGCTCAAGCAGCGCCAGCGCCGCGCCGAGCGTGGCCACCGGGCCGACGACCGCGCACCCGCGCGCGCACAGGCCGTCGTGCAAGTGCATCGCCAGCATGTACTCGTCTTCGACCACCAGGATCCGCAGCGCCGTCATGCCGCGCGCTCCCGCAGCACCGCGCGCGTGCCGTCGAGCGGAACATCGATGCGGCACAGGATGCCGTCCGCCAGCAGGCTGTGGGTCGTCCGCGCGCCGAGCTGGTAGGGCAACGCGTGCTCGATCAACTCGCGTCCGTAGCCGGCAACGCTGTCGGTGGCTGCCATGCCGGCCACCCCATGTTCATGCCAGGTCAGCCGCAGCTCGGTCGCCTGCTGCGCCTCGCCCGGCACGATCTCCCAGCGGATCTCCAACTGCCCGCCCGCGTCCGACAGCGCGCCGTGTTTGAAGGTATTGGTCGTGAGTTCGTGCAATGCGAGGGCAAGCGTCTGCACCACACGCGAGCGCAACGGCACCCCTGCCGGCCCGTCGAGCGTGACCCGGGCATCATCCTCACCCACGCCGTGGGCCTCGAGCTCCTGGCGCAGCAGTGCATCGAACGTGACCCGGTCCCGGGCGGCGCCCTGCGACAGCAGCCCCTGGACCCGCCCCAGCGCATCGAGCCGGGCGCGAAACCGGCTCGCGAACGAGGCCAGGTCGGGGCTGCCCTGCAGCGTGCGGCGCGCCAGCGACTGCACCACCGCGATCAGGTTGCGGGTGCGGTGTTGCAGCTCGGCGACAAGCGTTTCGAGCAGCACGGCGTGCTCGCGCTCGGCGGTGATGTCGCGGCCGATGCCCGCGATCCGCTGCACGCGGCCGGCATCGTCGAACAACGGGAAGGCGGTGTTGCGCACCCAGATCGCCCGGCCGTCACTGGGGCGCTGCACGCGGAACTCGAAGTCGGCGCGGCCGCCGTGACGCACCTTGCGCATCCGCGCGCGCACGTCGGCCAGATCGTCGGCATGCACCGTCGTCATCCACAGCCCCGGATCGCGGATGGCAGCCTCGCACGCGACGCCGTAGATCGCCTCGAATGCCGGGCTCAGATACTCGAGCGCCAGCGTGTCGGCGTTGCGGATCCACAGCACATCGGACGAGGCGTCGCTGAACTGCCGGAACCGCGCTTCGCTTTCGCGCAGCGACAGTTCGGCCTGGCGCCGGCCGGTGATGTCCACGCTGACCGCCAGGCTGCCGACGATCTCGCCGTCGGCATCGCGCCACGGCACCACCGACAGCCGCAGCCAGTGTGGCTCGCCATCGACGACGATGCGCTTTTCCACGGTGTTCGCCACGCCCTCCTCCAGGACGCGCTGCAGCAACGCGGCGCTTTCGGGCCTGTCCTCGGGATGCGTGAGCTCCTCGATCCGTTTGCCGACCAGCGCTTCGCGCGGGGCGCCCACGGTCCGGCAGTACTGTTCGTTGACGTAGACCAGCCGCGAGTCGCGATCGGCGATCGCCACGCCAATACCCGCCTGCTCGACGACCGCACGATAGCGCTGCTCGCTGGACGTCAGCGCGATCTCGGCAGCAGCCCGTTCGGAGGCAGCGCCCGCGCGCTCGCCGACTTCACGCAGCAGGTTCAGCTCCGCGGTGGACCAGTGCCGCGGCGTGCGTGCAGCCGCGACGAACAACGATGCGCCCTGTTGCCCACGCCCGGCGCGCACGCTCATCACGAGCGCGGCGACCTCCTGCATCCGCAGCGCCGAGCGCGAGGCCGCATCGAACGCGGTATCGCGTTCGACGTCGTGGCTCACCACATCGCCGTGTTCGGCCACCCAGTCGGGCAGACGCAGCGCCGGTGCGCGGGGATCGCGGCTCCAGCCTTCGCGCACGCGCAGGCCGCCCACCGGATCGTCAGTCGCCAGCCCCACATGATCGAGGCCGAGATGCTCGCCGATCCTGCGCGAGGCCACGCGCAGGATCTCGGCCGGTACAGACAGACTGCGCAGTTCGTCGCCCAGCGCCAGCAGAAAGGCCTCATGCCGGCCCGCCTCGCGCGCGGCAGCCAGCATCGACTCGCGGGTCAACTCGCGAATGATCGCCAGCATGCCGACCGACCGGCCCTGCTCGTCGCGCAGCGGCGAGTAGTCCGCGTCGAACAGCACACGCTCGGGTACGCCGTTGCGCATGAGCTCCAGCGGGTGGCCCCGCAGTTGCAGCGAGCGCCCGGCCAGGGTCTCGGCCAGGATGTGGTCCACGAAGGCCTCCGCCTCCGGCCAGGCCTCGATCAGAGGCAGGCCGAGCTGACGGGGATGGCGGGTGCCGGCCACATCGCGATGGGCATCGTTGTAGAACAGCAGTCCGCTCGGGCCCCAGGCGATCGCCATCGGTGCCGGCGAGTCGAGCATGGTCGCGACCGCTTGGCGCAGCGCCGCGGGCCAGCGCTCAATGCTCCCGATCGGCGTCGACCGCCAGTCGAATGCGCGGATGCGCGCCGCCATCTCGCCATCATTCCAGTGCCACGGGCCATCGGGTGCTTGCATTGCGGGGTCGGGGACAGACAAGGCCCTCACGATACGGCAGCCGGCTGCACCCGCAAGCCCGCCTACATGGCATCGGTACAGGTGCCGGCCTATGCTGGCAGGCCGACCGGCGCCACAATGCCCCATGCGCGTCCCTACCCCGCCTCCCAGCCTTGCCGCCCGAGCCCCTGCCCGCCCCGGTCCGCGCCCGGCCCGCCGGCGCGGAGACCCTGCATGATCGAATTCGGACACCTGACCCACGCCGGCCTGCGCCGCGAGCTCAACGAAGACACGTACTACGGCGACAGCGAGCTCGGGCTCTGGCTGGTCGCCGACGGCATGGGCGGGCACGAGTACGGCGAGGTCGCCAGCGCGCTGGCCCGCGAGGCGATCGTGCGCGAGATCCGCCAGGGGCGCTCACTGCCCCAGGCGATCCGGTTGGCGGACGAGGAGATTATCCGCGCGTCGCGGCGGCGCAACGACACCCTGCCGATGGGCACCACCGTGGTCGCGGCGCGCATCACCGGCAGCCGCTTCGAGGTCGCCTGGGTCGGCGACAGCCGGGTGTATCTGTGGCGCGACGGCCAGCTGGCACAGTTGTCGCAGGATCACAGCTACGTGCAGGCGCTGATTGCCCAGGGCGCGCTGAGCGTGGACCAGGCGCGGACCCATCCGCAGCGCAATGTGGTCACCCAGGCACTGGGGGTCACCGACCCGCAGGCGCTCAATGTCGAAACGCTGGCCGGCGAACTCGCGCCCGGTAACCAGTTGCTGCTGTGCAGCGACGGGTTGACCGAGGAAGTCGACGACCGGGCGATCGCGCAAGTGCTGGCGCATGCCGAATGCAGCGCGCAGGAATGCGTCGACGGCCTGGTGGCCGCCGCGCTCGACGGCGGCGGCTCGGACAACATCACCGCGATCCTGATCCGCTGCCACTGAGCGGCGCGGCCGACCCCCGGTCGCAGCCTTAGACGGCCTCGGCCACGGCAGGCGCGTCCCACAGGCACTGGCCGGCCTTGCGGCGGATCGCCTCCACCCGCGCCGCATGCAGCGCGAGGTCGGCCTCGGGCACCGTCAGCGCCGGCCGCACGCCCGTGGGCTGCACCGTGGTCACCTGCACCGTGGCCCGGGTCTCGACCGGCGCCGCGAAGCCGATTTCGTGCTGGCCCGCGGTCAGCGCCAGGTAGACCTCGGCCAGTAGTTGCGCATCGAGCAGTGCGCCGTGGAGCTGGCGATGGGTGTTGTCCACGCCCAGCCGCTTGCACAGTGCATCGAGCGAGTTGCGCTGGCCCGGATAGCGCTGGCGCGCGAGTAGCAGGGAGTCCTCGACTGTCACCCGGCTGCGGATATCGCCGTAGTGCGGCCCCAGTCGGGACAGTTCGTAGTCCAAAAAGCCGATGTCGAACGCGGCGTTGTGGATGACCAGTTCGGCGCCGTCGATGAAGGCCAGGAAGGCGTCGGCGATCGCCTCGAACGGCGGCTTGTCGGCCAGGAACTCCAGGCTCAGGCCGGTGACCTCAGCCGCGCCCTGCTCGAAATCCACATCGGGCCGGATGTACTGGTGGTAGGTGCGGCCGGTCGGGCGGCGCTCGACCAGTTCCACGCAGCCGATCTCGACGACCCGGTTGCCCTTCTTCCATTCCAGGCCCGTGGTCTCGGTGTCGAGCACGATCTGTCGCATCGGTCGGAATTCCTCTTGTCGTCGGTCAGGCGATCGCGGCGCGCTGGGCGCGCGCGGCGGCGGTGGCGAGCGCGTCAGCGCGCTCGTTCTCCGGATGGCCGGCGTGGCCCTTCACCCAGTGCCAGGCGATCTCGTGGCGCTGGCAGGCCTGCTGCAGGCGCTGCCACAGGTCCTGATTCTTGACCGCGCCGCCGCCGGCGGTCTTCCAGCCGCGCCGCACCCAGTTGGCCAGCCATTCGGTGATGCCCTGGCGCACGTATTGCGAATCGGTATGCAGGTCGACCCGGCAGGGCTCGGTCAGCGCCTCGAGCGCGGCGATGGCGGCCATCAGCTCCATGCGATTGTTGGTGGTCTGCGGCTCACCGCCGCTCAGTTCGCGCTCGGTGCCGCGGTAGCGCAACAGCGCGCCCCAGCCGCCGGGGCCGGGATTTCCGAGGCAGGCGCCATCGGTGTAGATCTCGATCGACTTCATCAATGTCCTGTTGCGGAAGGGTCAGGCGGCCGGCGCGGCGGCCGGCAGGGCCAGCGTGCGCGGCTGGCGGACCGGGGTCAGCGGCAGATGCCGCTTCTGGCAACGCATCGCATAGGCGGCGCGAAAGCCCGGCCCGTGTTGGGGGGTCGGCGCCGCCACCGGCCGCCAGCTCGGGCCGACGCCGCGCGAGACGGCATCGGGCGCCAGTCCCGCTTCGCGCAGGCGCCGGCGCCAGGCCAGCGGCTCGGCACTGGCAATGCCACTGCCGCGCCAGCGCCAGCGATAGGGTGTGAGCGGGTTGAGCAGCAGCAGCCACAGGTAGCCGCCCGGGGCGAGTACGCGTGCGGCCTCTTCGAGCAGGCCGCGATCCTCGCCATGCGGGCCGACCACGTGCTGCAGCAGCACCGCGCCGAAAGCCTCGCTGGGCAGCGGCAACGGCCAGGCGCAGCGCACCGGGCCGTGCAGGCTGCGGCCGCCACGCACCAGACACAGGCCGCGCCCGTCAATCTCGATCTCGGGCGCGACCGGGGTCAGCCACAGCCAGGGCAGCCCGGGATGCCCGCCCAGTGCCTCGGCCACCAGGGCGTGTTCGCTGTCGAGCACCGCGCGTCCGGCCGGGGTCTGGAACCAGTCGCCGACGCTGCCGGGTTGACCGGATGGAGAAATCGCGGGCATGGTCCGCATTGTAAGGCCTTCGGCCGTCACCGCCCCTCCCGACCGATGCGACTGCAGGCGCTGCGTGCGTTCGAGGACAACTACATCTGGACGCTGGCGGCCGACGATGGCGCCGCGGTGGTCGTGGACCCGGGCGACGCCGAGCCGGTGCTGGCGGCTGCGGATCAAGGCCTGCGCCCGGCGCTGGTGCTGCTGACCCATCACCACGACGACCACATCGGCGGCGTCCCCGCCCTGCGCGAGCGCTGGCCGTCGCTGGACATCGTCGCGCCGGATGACGCTCGCATCCCGCTGGCGACCCACCGGATCGGCGACGGCGACCGGCTTGAAATCGGCCCCTGGGCCTTCGACGTGCTGGCGGTGCCGGGCCATACCCGCAGCCATATCGCCTTCGTCGGCCACGGCCATCTGTTCTGCGGCGACACGCTGTTCAGCCTCGGCTGTGGGCGAATGTTCGAAGGTAGCGCGGTCCAGATGCTGGCCTCACTCGACCGCCTGGCGGCCCTGCCCGCCGATACGCTGGTCTGTTGCGGCCATGAATACACCCGGTCCAACGCGGCATTCGCCCGTGTTGTCGATCCGGACAACGCGGCGCTGCGACGCCGCGAACAGGAGATCGTCTCGATGCGCAGTGCCCACCGGCCCACGCTTCCCGTTCCCCTGCAGGCGGAGCTCGTCTGCAATCCGTTCCTGCGCGTCGACGCCCCGGCCGTCCGGGCCGCGGCCAGCGCGCATGCCGGCCTCGCCCCGGGCGCCGGGCGCGCCGACGTGTTCGCCGCGCTGCGGCACTGGAAGGACGGTTTCCGCGCATGAGGCGGGGCCCTCGTCTCCGGCTAGCGGCGGGCCTGCTGGCCGCCGCGGTCTCGACGCTGTGCCAGGCCGGCAACGCGCCCGCGCCCACTCCCGCCCAGCCGCCGTCCGCCGCCCCCGCCGGTGCCCTGCCGCACCTCGCACCGCCCGCCGCCTCCCACGCCCCGACGCCGGCCCCGGCGGCGACCCGCACCGGCCGGGAGATCTACCTGCGCTTCCGCGACGGGCTGGCCGAGCAGGACTGCAGCGACGATGCCAGCGAACGCTGGCGCTCGCATTTCGCGCATGTCCCGCGCCAGTTGGTCTCGCGCAACACCGATGTGCTACCGCTGTTCGGCTACGTGGTCGATGCGGTGCGCGAGGCGCACCTGCCGACCGAGTACGCGCTGATTCCGTTCGTCGAGAGCGGCTACCGGCCCGGCGCCCGCAGCGCGGCGGGACCGGCCGGGCTGTGGCAGTTCATCGCGGTCACCGCACGCAATCACAAAATCCCGATCCGCGCCGGCTACGACGGCCGGCTCTCGCCCGCCGACTCCACGCGCGCGGCGGTGCGCTACCTCAAGACCCTGCACGGCATGTTTGCCGGCGACTGGCGGCTGGCGGTGATGGCCTACAACGCCGGCGAGTATCGTGTTTTCGGCGCGCTCGAGCGTGCCGGCCAAGTCGCGGCCAATGCCGATCCGCAGGCGTTGCCGATGCCCGCGCTCACCCAGGCCTACGTGCGCAAGCTCCATGCGCTGTCGTGCCTGATCAAGGAAGCCGAGACGCGCGAGGACTGGATGGCCGCGCTCGATCGCGAGGTGCCGATCCTGCAGGCGATCACCGTGCCCGACGGCATCCGCGACCTCGACGGGCTCGCATCGCGGCACGAGACTGATGCCGCCCAGCTCAAGCGACTCAACCCGGCGCACACCGATGGCCGGATCGCGCGCATCGGACAGCCGACCCAGGTCCTGGTACCGCAGGCCGCGGCGACACCGCCGGTATTCCTGGCCGAAGCGCCGCCGGAATTCGAACCATTGCCGCCGGCCGGAGGTGCGTCACACGCCGCTCCGACGCGCAGCGCCGCGCCATCGGTGCATACGGTGACGCGCGGCGAGTCGATCTGGTCGATCGCGCGCCGTTACGGCGTCAGCAGTCAGGAACTGCTCCGCCGCAACGGCCTCGATCCCCGCAGCGTCCTGCGTCCGGGGATGGAACTGCACATCGGCGAGGCGCACTAGGCGCCAACGCGCGCGGCCGGCCCTCAGGTCGGCCGGCTCCGATGCGCGCAGGTGTGCGCACACCCCCGACATCGATGCGCGAACGCGCGCGGCTTACGCGCGCGAGGCATGCCGCGAGACGCGGCGCGCAGTGCAATGCGCCCATCTTTAGGCAACTGCGGCGCAGTCCATTTCGGCTCCAGGCGTCCGCCTGCCCGCCGGATGCCGCTCTGCTCGCGGCGATGCAGCACCGTGATGCGCAGGCGCACCTGCCTGCGCCTGCGACGCGGACAACACAACGCCCGGCATCGCCGGGCGTTGTGTTGGATCGCGGAGGCCTCGGCGGCGCACGCGCCGCCGGACCCAAAGGGCGGCGTCAGAGCCGCTCTTCGTTGACCGTGATCTTCATCTGCCGGCGCAGGGCCCGCTGCAGCACATCGGCATCCTCGTTGCCGAGCAATGCGCCGAGCTGCTGCTTCAGCATCGCCTGCTGCTCCGGCGGCGCCTGGGTCGGATCGCCCGGCACCACGCGCTCGACGACGAACACCACCGCACTGCCGTCGGGCCGCAGCGTGCGGCCGGGCGCGGTCTTGCCCTCGGCGGGCGGCATCGTCTGGAAGTAGGCCGTATTCGATGCCGGGTCGGGGACCGGCGCGCCGCGCGGGATGCCCGGCACCGACTGCGGCTCCAGCCCGTGTGCCTGCGCGACCGCCTGCAAGGTCTTGCCGGCCTTCAGCTCTGCGACCATCGCATCGGCGGCCTGTTCGGCCTGCTGGCGCATGCGATCGGCACGGACTTCGGCATTCACGCGGTCGCGAACCTCGTCCAGTGTCTGCGCGCGCTCGGGGGTATGCGCGGTCACGCGGATGAAGACCGTGTGGTTGGGCGCGATCTCGATCGGGTCGCTGACCGTGCCGTCCTGGGTCAGCGCCTCGGAGAACGCGGCCTGCTCCACCGCCCGGTTCGCGGCGATGCCGGTACCGGCGCCGCGCGCGAACGGCGCGATCGTGCGCACCTCGAGCTGCCCCGCGGCCGCGGCCTGCTCGAGCGACATCGGATGGCGATTGATCTCGTCGACGATCCGACCGATCTGCTCGTTGTAGGCACGCGCGCCTTCGCCGTCACGGACTTCGCGCTCCATCTCTTCGCGCACGTCCTCGAACGCGACCGGCTTGCCAGCCTCGATCTCGCGCAGCTGCAGCACATGCCAACCGAAGTCGGTCTTCACCGGCTGGCTGACCGCGCCGGCCTGCATGCCGAACAGCGTGTCCTCGAACGGGCCGGTCATCATGCCCTTCTCGACCCAGCCCAGATCACCGCCGTTGTCGCGCGAGCCCGGGTCGTCGGAATGCGCACGTGCCAGCGCGGCGAAGTCGGCGCCCGGCTGGGCTGCCTGCGCGGCGAGGTCCGCGGCTTCCTTCTGCGCCGCCTGCTGCGCGGCCACATCGGCATTGGCCGGCACTTCGATCAGGATATGCGAGGCCAGGCGGCGCTCGGTGGCCGCAAACCGCGACTTGACCTGCTCGAAATGCGCACGCGCCTCGGCTTCGTCGACGTCGCCGGCACCGGCCTGCGGTTGGGCGAGGACTTCGATGTACTCCAGCGCGACCTTCTCCGGCTCGCGGTAGCGGCTGGCGTTCTTCTCGAACCACGCTTGCAGATCCGCATCGGCGACCGGCGCCTCATCGGCCGCCGGCGGCGGCACGACGACGAAGGCGACGTCGCGGCGCTCGTCCAGCAGACGCATCATGCGTTCGGCTTCCGACGGGGTGACGAATGCCGATTCTGCGATCGCCTGCGGCACCAGCGCGCGCTGCAGGTCGAGGCGGATCGACGCCTGGAACTCGGCCGGGGTGCGCGGCGGCTGTCCGGACTGCAGGGTCATCTGGTAGCGCTGCGCATCGAAACGGCCGTCGACCTGGAATGCAGGGATCGACGCAATGATCTCGCGCACCTGCGCATCGCCGACGACGATGTCGGCGCGCTCGGCGGCCAGCCCCAGCACCGCGCGGTCGATCAACTGCTCGAGCACTTCGCGCTTGCTGTCCAGCGTCTCGAATGCGCGCGCATCGAAATTCTCGCCTTCGGCCTGACGGCGCTGCTCGCGGACCGAGTCGAACGTCTGGCGGAACTCCTCGGGCGTGACTTCGGTCGAAGTCCATACCAGCTTGCGCACCAGCCACATGTCGGGTGCCGAACGCCACCAGGTCGGCGGCGCCTCGACCTTGGCCGCATACTCGGCATTGTTTTGGAACAGGTAGTGCTCCATCCCGAAGAACGCGAACGGCACCGCCAACAACGCAACGATGGCGATGGCGATCCAACCACTGGTCTTTTCTCGAAGCGCTTGCAGCATGAGTCGGGGCACAGGATGGGCGAGCCGGGCAGTTTACCCGCAAGCAAGGACCCGCGCAGGACTGGGCTCCCGCCGGACCTTCGACGGTCCCGTCGGGCAGCCATTCAGGCCCGGACCCGCAAGGTCGTAATCGACCGGGGGATCGCGTACCATGCGCGTCCGACCGGCGCCGCCCGGCCGGCGGCGCCGTGCATGCCGGCTCAGCGTCCAGACGCTCAACGTCTAATAATTAAAAAGAGGAATTCACTGATGGCCCTTAGCAAGAACGATGTCCTGGCTTCCGTCGCCGAGAAGGCGGGCCTGTCCCGCGCCGACGCTGGCCGTGCGGTCGACGCGCTGCTCGACACCATCACCGAAGCGCTGAAGAACGGCGACGCGGTGAACTTCGTCGGCTTCGGTTCGTTCGTCGCCCGTCCGCGCGCCGCGCGCACCGGCTTGAACCCGCAGACCAAGGAAACGATCCAGATCCCCGCGTCGACCGTCCCGGCATTCAAGGCTGGCAAGGCGCTCAAGGATGCGGTAAAGTAAGCGGCTAGGCTGTTCCGCATGGGTGCTTAGCTCAGCGGTAGAGCGTCTCCCTTACAAGGAGAGGGTCGGGGGTTCGAAACCCTCAGCACCCACCAAGCAACAGGTTTCCAATGTGGAGCGGTAGTTCAGCTGGTTAGAATGCTGGCCTGTCACGCCGGAGGTCGCGGGTTCGAGTCCCGTCCGCTCCGCCACTGGTTGAAGAAAAACCCCGCCTTGGCGGGGTTTTTTTTGCGTGTTTGGTTTGTGGTGCGGGTATGGCGCGATGTTGAAGATGGGCGTCGAATCCGACTTCGCGCGCCCTGCCCCCACCCAACCCTCCCCCGCATGCGGGGGAGGGCTTTCGCGATCTCGATCAGAGGACGCGAGTGTCGAATAGCGCAAACACACCTCCCCCGCTTGCGGGCGGAGGCCGACGCCGGAGGCGTCGGGTGGGGGCGTGGGCTTTTGGCGCCGTGGCAGATTCAAGACTTGCACTCGCCTGACGTCACTCTCGATGCGCGTGCCGGTGCAGCGACCACGCTACCGCGGCGACCTCGACACACGGATCGACGATCCACATATGCAGTGACATCGCTCATCGCACACCCTGTTCGACGCAGCGGACTGTCGACGCATCACGCGGCCACGCACATCGATCGACGCAGATCATGTGCCTTGCAGACGCCCCGATTCGGGCCGCGCACGCATCGACGCAGACACGATGAAAAAAAGATTGCGCACCCCCTTCCCAAGCGCGCGGATTCGCGTAGAATCTCGCGGCTCGGAGCGGTAGTTCAGCTGGTTAGAATGCTGGCCTGTCACGCCGGAGGTCGCGGGTTCGAGTCCCGTCCGCTCCGCCAGTGTTACGAAAAACCCCTGCAGCAATGCAGGGGTTTTTTCGTTCTGGTCCATGCATGCGCTCGTCGCCTGCAACGGCGATGTCGCGTATCGCTCAATCGCAGTCGCCGACGCGCGCCAGCGCCAGGTCTTCGAAGTCGTAGCTGAAGTCCGCGTCCGGGTTGACCTTGGCCATCTGCAGTGAGACCGTGCGGCCGTCCTCCGGCGTCGGCCGCAACCAGGCATCGACGTCGACATCGGGCGCGCGCCAGCGCACCTGGAACCCGCCATCGACCGCGACGACGTCGCCATCGAGTTTCGGCGAACGCATCGATATCCAGCGCAGACCACCGTCGCGCGGACACAGCGCGACGTCGCCGAACCACGGATCGCGGTAGCGCCCGGCAAGCACGGCGGCGGCTGCCGGCGCGACGGCGACCGCATCGTCGGTTTCCGGCTGCGCTGCTTGGTCCGCCGCGCCCCGCTCCGCCTCCAGCCGGCCGGCATAGTCGTCGATGTCGTGCGCGCCGCCGTCGGTGGCCACGAACTGTTTGACCAGCGCCTGAGTCAGCACGGTACGCGCCTCGTCGGCATCGCCGTTGATCAGCACCACGATGCCGACGCGCTGCTCGGGCAGCAGCACCAGCGAGGACACCATGCCCGACAGCGTGCCGGTGTGCGACACCTTCGCGGTGCCGTCGACATCGGTCAGCCGCCAGCCGTAGCCATAGGCCGAGAAATGGCTGCGATCCCAGGCCCGCATGCGTGCGGTCAGCGGCATCGGCATGTGCGCGGTCCAGGCGGCCTCACGCTGCGCGGCCGACAGCCAGGGTCGGCCCGGCGCGCCGACCTCGGGATCGAGCCAGGCCTGCGCCCAACGCAGCATGTCGTCCAGGCCGCAGCGCAGGCCGCCGGCCGCCATCATTGGTTCGTCGGGAATCGTCGCGTCGTCGCCGCGCACGACGGTATTGCGGCCCTCGACGCGGGCATGCGGCTGGGCGACGTTGCCGACCGCATCGCGCTGCCAGGCGCCGGCCTGACACCGGGTCATGCCGAGCGGTTCGAAGACCTCGCGGCGCACCAACGTGTCGTACGGAGCGCCGCCGGCCGCGGCCGCGACTTCACCGGCGACGATATAGAGCGTGTTGTCGTAGGCGTAGCGCGCGCGGAAACTCCAGCGCGGCCGCAGGTGACGCAACCCCTCGATCACCTGCGCGCGGGTGAAGGCATTCGGCGACGGCCACAGCATCAGGTCGCCGGCACCCGGGCCCAGGCCGCTGTTGTGGATCAGCAGGTCGCGGACCTGGAGCTCGCGCGTGACCCAGTCGTCGTACATACGGAAACCCGGCAGATACCGCACCACCGGGTCGTCCCAGCGCAGCCGCCCGGCATCGACCAGCCGTGCGAGCACGGCGGCCGTCATCGCCTTGCTGTTGGAGGCGATCTTGAACAGCGTTTCGGCATCGACGGCCTCGCCCTCGCCCGCACGCAGCTCGCCGCGCGTGTGCCGCAGCACGACCTCACCATCGACGACCACGCCGACCGCGATGCCGGGCAGCGCGTAACGCTCGGCCGCAGCGTCGACCAGCGCCGCCAGGTGCGCAGGCGCGATGGGATCGGCGGAAGCGGCGGCGACTGTGGGCAGGCCGGCGACCAGCCCGCCCACCAGCGCCCAGGCCAGGCGAGCGGCGCGCATGTCTTAGAAGTCGAAGGTGATGTTGGCGAACACCTGGCGACCGATCGCGCTGTAGACACTGGCGAAGTACGGCCACGCGGTGTGCGAATCGTCGCGCGGTGGCATCTCGTCGAGCAGGTTCAGCACGCTCACGCCGAGCGTCACGTTGTCGGTGATCGCATGCGACACATCGGCGTTCCAGATCACGTAGGCCGAGGTCCTGCCCGGAATCGCGGTGCCGTTGTAGTTCGGACGGCTGCCGTAACGGTAGCCGTAGAGACTCGCGTTCCAGTCCGCATTCGACCAGGCTGCGCGCCAGTTTGCGCGACTGCGCTGGCTGTTGTACTCGACCGTGCTGCGCACATCGCGCGGCGCCTCGTCGCCGAACTGCGCGACCTCGAATTCGAGCACGTGGGTATAACCGGCCTGCAGGTTCAGATCGCCCCATCCGCCAAGATCGAGCCCGTAGCGGAGCGACGCATCGAGCCCTTCGGTGCGCATCAGCGCGGCATTGATCGGATAGGTCGCAAAGCGTGTGATATGGCCGTCCGGGTTGAGGTCGGAGACCACGCGCTCCACCGCGCCGGCATAGAACTGGCACGACTGCGACCCGGTGTCGACAGGGTTGCCGTTGCGGTCCCGGCCGAGCCGGCAGTTGGCCTCCTGCTCCAGGTAGTAGCTGTTGGACAGTGCCTGCACCCGCCCTTCGAGTTCGATGCGATACCAGTCGACACTGAGTGACAGATTCGGCAGCGCGTCCCAGACCACCCCCAACGTCGTGGATTTGCCCTTCTCCTCCTCAAGCAACGGATTGGAGGATTGGGTCATGTAGGTCTGGTAGTTGTATGCGGACGTGCACTCGGGTGTTTCGGGCGCGATGCCGTTGAGCCGACACAGGTATTCGTCGTCCACAAAGGGATTGGAGCCGGTGGTGCCGGCATAGACCCAGAGCAGATCGGGGGCGCGGAAGCTCGTTGCGTGCGCGCCGCGCAGCAGCAGCGTCTTGAAGGGACGCCACTCCAGGCCGGCTTGCCAAGTGATGGCGTCGTCGACCGAGGTGATGTCGTCGTACTTGTCGTAACGACCGGCGAGCGTGGCCTCCAATCGCGAGAAGACCGGCACGCGGAGTTCGAGGCCGGCCGCGTAGCGGTTGCGCGGTCCGCCGCCTGGCGTGCTGGTCAGATTGTAGACACGGTCCGGACCGGTGTAGTCGACCGTGGTGCGCGGGTCGGGCGTGAGCGAATACGACTGCTTCGCCGCTTCGACAACGGCCGCCATCTGCAGCGGGCCGGCGGGCAGATCGAACAGCGGGCCACTGAAGACAAATTGGGCCTGATCGGACTTGGACACGCCGCTGCTGACCACGGTGGTGGTGAGCTGGTCGTACAGCGCGGCCGAGCCGGGCGCGAACAGCCGGTCGGTGTAGAACTCGCGGATCTCGGTGCCGTCGGCGGTGTGGCCGAGCACCGGCCCCATGTAATGATCGCGCACCGCGCGGGTCAGGAAGCGGGGACGCGTGGTGGTGATCTCGAAGCGCGACGAGGTGACACTGGCATCCCAATCGAAGCGGCCATCGCCGAGGGTGCCGCGCAGGCCGGCGTTGATGGACCAGGCGCGCTCGTCGTATTCGATGTACTTGGTGCCACCGACTTCGTCGGGCAGGAAGATGCGTTGCGCAGTCACCAGGCCACGCGTCGGGTCCTGCACGGTGAACGGCCCTTCGCCGATGTAATAGTGCGTCTGGCTCGAGCTCTTGTCGTTGGAATCGCTGCCCAGCAGTTGCACGTAGCCGGTCAGCGTGCCACTGAAATCGAAGCTGCCCGACAGGTAGCCGGACGTCTTGCCGTAGGCGTTCTGGATCGAACGCGCGTTGTAGTAGTCGAGTGCACCGCAGCGATTGGGCACGGCGACGCTCGATGCTGAATGGAAAGGCACGAAGTCCGGGTTGGTCGCCTCGCAGGCCTCCAGCATCGCCTGATAGGACGGCGACAACGCGCCCCCGTCGTCCCGCCACAGATAGTTCTGCCCGGCCCGGAAGTACACACCGCTGATCGATGCCGTCGGACGCTCGGGGTTCGTGCGGTACTGCGGATGCGCCAGATAGGTCAGATCGCGCTGCGAGGCGACGATCTCCTCGCGGTCCAGCCGCTCGAGTGCATAGGTCAGGCTCCAGCGATCACCGGTCCGCCCACCGGTCCACTGGAACAGCCCAGTATCGCCACCGCCCCCGGACGTGGTGCCGCCGCGCAGGCGGATGGTGTCGCCGCTGAAGTTCTCCTTGGTGATGATGTTGACCACGCCGGCGACCGCATCGGAACCGTAGATCGCCGACGCGCCACCGCTCATGACTTCGATGCGCTCGATCGCCGCGGCGGGAATGCTGCCCAGGCTCACCGCGGTGCCGTTGGAGCCGTAGGGTTGCGGATAGTCGGCCAGGCGCTGACCGTTGAGCAGGATCAGCTGGTAGCCGGGGCCCAGGCCGCGCAGGTTCATGAACTGGCCGTTGGGCGCATTGCCGGTCTGATCGGATTCGTTGAGCGTGTTGCCGGTGAACTGGGTCAATGTGCCCAGCGACTCCCAGACCGTGCTGAAGCCCTGCTTCTGGATGTCCTCGGCAGTGATCACCGTAACCGGCGACGGACCTTCGATTTCGGTCCGGGCAATGCGCGAACCGGTGACCTGCACCTGGTCGAGGGTGTTGACGCGGGCGTCGGTGGACTGCGCCGCGGCTGGCATCGCGATGGCCGCGAACAACGCGACGGCGAGCGGACAGCGGCTCGAGCGGAGGTGTCTGGACGATACGGGCATGCGGCGTTCCCCTGGCGATGGCATGGCGGGCGCAGCCGGCGGCCACGCGCGCGTTCGCGCATCGCTGCCGGCGTCCCATGTGTGCCCGCTCCCCATGCGGCGCGACACGATGCCATGGTGATTACACCGCGCCCTCGGGCCGTGTCAATCGCGTCGAGCGGCTTGTCGGCTGCGCCAAAACACCTATGCTCCACTGCGTCCCCACGGCCGGTGCGGCCGCCACGCAGGAGCTCCGATGCAGACGACAACGGCCACGACGCGGACGCACCGCGACGTCCCGCCCGCGCGCCGCGGTGCATGGCGGCGGGTGGCCGGCGCGGTGCTGGCATCGCTGCTGGCGGCGAGCGCGTCGGCGACGACGCCGGCGATCCCCGGCATGACCCGCGCGCAGCTCGATCCGCAGTACTGGATCGACCGGCTCGACGCGCCCGATGCGCGCCTGCTCGACCGCGAGGCGATCGCGGCCCAGAACGCCGCGATGCGGCGCGACGATCCCTCGATCCACGACGTGCTCGGATTGCCCGACACGCTCGACCGCGCCACGGTCGCCGGTTGGATCGGGGCGGTGTCGACGCGCCCGTCGCAGCCGCGCTACACCCTCGAAGGCCATGTGCTGGATGCAGCGGCGCTCGACCGCCTGGCCGCCGATGTCGACCTGGCCGCCCTGCCCGCCGCGCCATCGCCCCGCTTCGGTCTGGTCGTGCGCCGCGCCGACCTGCGTGCGTTCCCGACCCGCATGCGCGTGTTCAGTCGGCCCGACGACACCGACATCGACCGCTTCCAGGAGGACGCCCTGTTTCCGGGCACGCCGGTTGCGGTGGTGCACGCGAGCCGCGACGGCGCCTGGTACTTCGTCGTCAGCGAGCGCTACGCGGCCTGGATCGACGCCGCGCATGTCGCGCTGGGCACGCGCGCCACGGTTGCCGACTACGTCGCGCGTGCGGCGCGCGGGCCGATCGTGACCGGCGCGACCGCGCATACCGTCTACACGCCGCAGGCGCCCGAGGTCTCCGAGGTGCAGTTGGAAATGGGCGTGCGTGTACCTGCACTCGACTGGCCCGGCGACCGCGTGCTCAACGGCCAGATTCCCTGGTACGGCCGCGTCGTGGAGCTGCCGGTGCGCAGCGCGACCGGCGGCCTGGCGTTCGCGCCTGCAATGCTGCCGCAGGCGGCCGACGTCGCCGACGACGCGCTTGCGTACACCCGCGCCCAGCTGATCCGGCAGGCCTTCAAGTTTCTCGGCGAGCGCTACGGCTGGGGGCACTCTTACAACGCACGCGACTGCAGCGGCTTCGTCTCGGAGATCTACCGCAGCCTCGGACTCCTGCTGCCGCGCAACACCAGCGCACAGGCCACCAGCCCCGCCCTGGACCGGGTCGCGTTCGCGCCGACGACATCGCGCGAGGCGCGCCTGCGTCTGCTGCGGCAGACCGATGTCGGCGACCTGGTGTTCATCCCGGGCCACGTGATGATGGTGATCGGCCATGTCGATGGCGATCCCTACGTGATCCACGACACCGCCGGCACCGCGCTGCGCGGCGCCGACGGTCAGCTGTCGCAACTGGCGCTCAATGGCGTCGTGGTGACCCCGCTGCTGCCGCTGCTAAGCGGCGACGGCCGGCCGACCATCGACCGCATCACCAGCATTCAGCGCGTGCGCTGACCGCCCTGCCCGGACCTGTCGCCATGAAGATCACCGACATCCGCCTGCACATGCTGCGCGTGCCGCTCAGGACGCCATTCAAGACCGCACTGCGCACGGTCGAACGAGTCGAGGATGTCGTCGTCACGATCCACACCGACACCGGTCATGTCGGCCATGGTGAAGCGGCCGCGACCGCGGTGATCACCGGCGACACGCATGGCGCGATCGTCGCGGCGATCGCGCAGGTCATCGCGCCGCGTCTGCTCGGCCAGGAGGTCGGCGACCTCAACCGCCTCGTGCGCCTGGTGCAGACCGCTCTGGTGCGCAACACCAGTGCCAAGGCCGCGGTCGAGATCGCGCTCTACGATCTGTTCGCACAGCTGCACGGCGCGCCGCTGTACCGCATCCTCGGCGGCGGCGGCGAGCCGGTGCTCGCGACCGACCTCACGATCAGCGTCGGCGACGTCGACACGATGGTCGCCGACGCGCAGGCCGCGCTCGCACGCGGTTTCCGCGCGCTGAAGGTCAAGGTCGGCCAGGACACCGCCTTGGACCTCGAGCGCATCCGCGCGGTCCACGCCGCGGTCGAGGGCCGCGCCACGCTGCGGCTCGACGCCAACCAGGGCTGGACGCCCAAGCAGGCCGTGCAGACGATGCGCCGGCTCGAGGACGCCGGCATCCAGCCCGAACTGCTGGAGCAACCGGTGCCGGCGCACGACCTGCAGGGCCTGAAGTTCGTCACCGACCGCGTCGCGGTCCCGGTCATGGCCGACGAAAGTGTGTTCGGCCCGGTCGAGCTGATCGAACTGATCCGGATGCGCGCGGCCGATATCGTCAACATCAAGCTGATGAAGACCGGTGGGCTGTCGAACGCGATCCGGCTGGCCGACATCGCCGCCCTGCACGGTATCGATTGCATGATCGGCTGCATGCTCGAAAGCAGCATCAGTGTCGCAGCGGCGGTGCACCTGGCGGTCGCCAAGGCCGACGCGATCACCAAGGTCGACCTCGACGGCCCGTCGCTGTGTGCCTACGACCCGGTCGAGGGCGGTGTCCAGTTCGACGGCCCAACCATCCGCATCGGTGATGCGCCGGGCCTGGGCATCGTGTCGATCCGCGATCTCGCCCCGCTTCCGGGCTGAACCCCGTGCGCCCTCGGGCGACAATGGGGACCCTGTCGTTGTCTGGAGTTGTCCGATGGTGCTTCCTGTCGATCCGGCGCCCTGTGCGCGCGACGCGACCACCGCCGATCGCGCGCATGTGCTGGCGATGATGCGTGCGTTCTATGCGGAGGACCGCCTGGTGTTTGATCCGGTCCGTGTCGGCGCCGGGCTCGATGCGCTGCTGGCCGACCCCGTGCACGGCGCGGTGCTGCTGCTTGGCGATGGCGGCGACGACGGCTATCTGGTGCTCACGCGGGGCTTCAGCCTCGAACAGGGCGGTGCGTTCGCGCTGCTCGACGAGCTCTATGTCGCGCCGCAGGCGCGTGGCCGCGGCCTGGGCGCGCAGGCGCTGGCCCTGGCGGCCGAACGCGGCCGCGCCTGGGGCGTGGCGATGCTGCGCCTGGAGGTGCATCACCACAACCCGCGCGCCAAGGCGCTGTACCTTCGGGCGGGCTTCGTCGACGGCCATCGGGACATGCTGACGCTGCCGCTGGACGCGCCCGCGATGCGATGACCGAGCGGCATCGCACACGGCCGTCGGCATGGCATGCTCGCCGGGCCCGCCCCTGCCGACCCGACCGATGACGCCCAGCCCTTCCGCGCCCTCCCGCTTCCGCCTGTCGATGCCCGCGCGCGTGCTGCTCGCGCTGCTGGCCGGCGCCGTCGTCGGCCTGGGGCTCGCGACCTGGGACAGCGACGTTGCGGTGCGCACCGCCGATATCGCCCAGCCGATCGGCACCCTGTGGCTGCATGCGTTGCAGATGACCGTGGTTCCGCTGGTCGCGGCGCTCGTGGTCGTGGGCGTCAACGCCGCGTCCGATGCCGCCGCATCCGGGCGCACCGCACGCTTGGCGATGGCCACCTTCGTCGTGATGCTGACGCTGTCGGCGACCTTCGCCGCACTCGCCGCGCCCGCGCTGCTGTCGCTGGTACCACGCGACGAGACCCAGGCCGCGCTGTTTCGCGCCGCGATCGGCGCGCCCGATGTGCTGCCGCAGGCTCCGGCGTTCGGCCTGTGGATCACCAGCCTGATTCCCAGCAACGCGATCGCCGCCGCGGCCGCCAGCGCGATGCTGCCGCTGGTGGTGTTCTCGATGTTCTTCGGCTTCGCGCTGACCCGCCTGGAGGCCGCACGCCGCGAACGCATGCTCGAACTAGTGGGCGCGATCGCCGATGCGATGATCGTGGTCGTGCGCTGGGTCCTGGTTGCAGCGCCCCTGGGCGTGTTCGCCCTGGTGCTGTCAGTCTGCGCGCATGTGGGCCTGGGCGTGTTCGCCGCGCTGGGCACCTACATCGCGCTGCAATGCGTGCTGTATGTAGCGATCACGCTGCTGATGTACGTCATCGCGGTCGTCGTCGCCGGCGAGCGGCCGGCGCGCTTTGCCGCGGCCTTGCTGCCGGTGCAGGCGATCGCGGCGAGCACCCAGTCGTCGCTGGCCGCGCTGCCGGTGATGGTCGACAGCGCGCGCAGCCGCCTGGGCTATCCGCTGGCGGTGACCTCACTGGTGTTGCCGATGGCGGTGTCGCTGTTCCGCATCGCCAGCCCCGTGCAGTACCTGAGCGTGGTGAGCTTCATCGCCTGGATCTACGGCATCGAGTTGGGCGCCGGCCAGTTGGCGATCGCCGTCGCACTCGCCGTCGTGATCAGCATGGGCTCGGTCGGCCTGCCCGGGCAGGTCAGCTTCATGACCAACAACCTGCCGGTCACCCAGGCCGTCGGCCTGCCGGTCGAACCGCTGGGCGTGCTGCTGGCGGTGGACACCCTGCCCGATGTGTTCGCGACCGTCACCAACACCACCGCCGACGTCACCGCGACCGGCGTGGTCGCGCGGCGCAGCGGTGCACGTCCCTCCGCTTCCGATCGCGACCCCACTGCGCCATGACCGATGACTTCGTTCTCTATCACAACCCCCGCTGCTCGAAATCGCGCGCCGCGCTCGAGCTGCTGCAGGCACGCGGCATCGCGCCGCGGGTGGTGCTCTATCTGGAGACCCCGCCCGATGCCGCAGCGCTGCGCGACCTGTTGCAGCACCTGGGCCTCGGCCCGCGTGCGCTGCTGCGCACCGGTGAGCCGGCCTATGCCGAACTGGGTCTGGCCGACCCAACGCTCGACGACGCAGCGATCATCGCGGCCATGGTGGCCCATCCGAAGCTGATCGAACGCCCGATCCTGGTGCATGGCGACCGCGCGGTTGTCGGCCGCCCCACCGAGCGCCTGCTCGACCTCCTGCCCTGACCTCGCAGCATCGACGGCCCGTCGGGCGATGCCGCGTCACTCCAGTCCCTGGGCGATGTGCGTGCAGTTGCGGCCTGCGCGCTTGGCGAGGTAGAGCGAGGTATCGGCTCGCCCGAACCAGTCCTGCCAGTCCTGCTCGGTGGCCAGCATGGCGCCACCGATCGACACTGTGATCGGGCCGGCGGGGCTGCGCAGGCGTTGCTCGACTTCGCCGCGTACGCGCTCGGCCGCGGCCAGGAGGCCCACATCGTCGTCTGCAGGCAGCACGAGGACGAACTCCTCGCCGCCGAACCGATAGACCGCGTCGCCCTCGCGCAGGGTGTCGCGCAGGATCGTGCCCAGCTCGACCAGCACCGCATCGCCGACCGCATGGCCAAAGGTGTCGTTCACCGTCTTGAAGCGGTCAAGGTCCAGCACCAGCAGGCCGATCCCGGGCTGCCGACGATCGTCGACCAGGCTGCGCAGATGCGCTTCCATCGCGCCGCGGTTGGGCAGACGGGTCAGCGGATCGAGCATGGCCCGACGCTCCAGAGAATCGCTGTAGTCGCGCAGGCGGCGCGAGAAGGCGAACGAGAACGCATACACCAGCGACCAGGTGATGGCGGTCGCCAATCGCCCGAGGTTGGCATCGGGCACGATCAGGAGCATCGTCGCAGCCACGATCAGCAGCGCCCCGCACCACGCGGCGATGTGGGGACGCGCGATGTAGAAGTTGGTCATCAGCACCACGTAGACCCAGCCGCCGGCGGCATCGCCGATCAGCACGCAGGCCACGACGCAGAAGCCGGAGTTCAGCAGCGCCATCAGCGCGCCGGCCGCATCGGTCCGACCGGTCCGCCAGGCGCGCTCCACGACCAAGCCGATCGCCACGGTCACCAGCGCGTCGAACGCAGCCAGCGTCCATTCTCCGCGTAGGCTGCGCCAGAGCATGAAGCCCGACAGCATCAGCAGCGTCGTGAGTCCAAGCAGGGACACGATCGCGAGCTGGAAATCGTCGCGGACTCTGGAGGCGGCCATACGTTGCATCGCATCCGCGGTCGCGATGCGCCTCGATCCCCTGTGAACGTCGACCAGGAATCTAGGGACCGCCGAGTGAAGGAGGCATGACACGATGCACGGGCGCGCCGCGTGTTCACGCGGCAGTCGCCTACTGTGCTTGCGGTGGTGCCCGGAGCCGGAATCGAACCGGCACGGCCTTGCGGCCAACGGATTTTAAGTCCGGTGCGTCTACCAGTTTCGCCATCCGGGCATGCGGCGCCAAGGGTGCCTGAGCGCCTCGGGAATTGAAACCCAAGCGTGGCCCACCGGCGACACCGCCTGTCGCACATACGAAAAACCCCGCTTGCGCGGGGTCGTTCTTTGAACTGGAGCGGGAAACGAGACTCGAACTCGCGACCCCGACCTTGGCAAGGTCGTGCTCTACCAACTGAGCTATTCCCGCATGACTTCAATTGTACCCTGCCTGCGACCTGTCGTGGTGCGCCGGCTGGAGGCCTGGGTCGGAATCGAACCGGCGTACACGGATTTGCAATCCGCTGCATAACCACTCTGCCACCAGGCCGGTGACCCGTCGTCGGATCCGAAAGATCCTGCCGACAAAACGAAACCCCGCGTGCCACCCGGGGTTTCGCGTTTGAAACTGGAGCGGGAAACGAGACTCGAACTCGCGACCCCGACCTTGGCAAGGTCGTGCTCTACCAACTGAGCTATTCCCGCTTGGGAGGCGAAATTCTACCGTTCGCCGGCGGGGTGTCAATACTTGCTGCGTTCGGCCGCGCGCATGATCGGCCAGGCCGCGCGCAGATACGCCAGCCCCGACCACAGCGTGAGCAGCGCGGCAAGCGCCAGCAGCCAGTCGCCGATGACGAAGATTTCGCTCCCCAGCCACGGCAGCGGCGGCGCAGGCCGCTCGGGCGAGACCGAGTACAGCAGGCACAGCAGCGCGACCATCTGCGCGATCGTCTTGATCTTGCCGATCGCCGCGACCTTGACCATCGCCCGCTGCCCCAGCTCGGCCATCCACTCGCGCAGCGCCGAGACCGCAATCTCACGCCCGACGATCACCGCCGCCCAGATCGCCATCCACGGCGACGGGTGCCCCTGCACGATCAGAAACAGCGCCACGGCGACCATCAGCTTGTCGGCGACCGGATCGAGGAAGGCACCGAACGGCGAAGACAGGCCGTAGCGACGCGCGATCCAGCCGTCGAGCCAGTCGGTGAGCGCCGCCAGCCCGAACACGAACGCGGCGGCGAAGTTGGTCCATTTGAACGGCAGGTAGAACACCAGCACCAGCACCGGGATCATCAGGATCCGCAGCAGCGTGAGCCAGGTGGGAATGGTCAATTTCATCGCAAACTCGTGGCAATCAGTCCTGGCCGGCACCGGACGCGCCGGCATCGAGCCCGTGTAGGGTCGCATAGATGCGCTGCGCAAGCGCTGCGTTGACGCCCTCGACCTGGGCGATCTGCTCCGCGCCGGCCGCCTTGAGACCGCCGAGTCCGCCGAAATGCTTGAGCAGGCTCGCGCGGCGGCGGGGGCCGATGCCCGGGATGTCCTCCAGCCGGCTGGTGTTGCGCGCCTTCTGGCGCCGGCCGCGATGGCCGGTGATCGCGAAGCGGTGGGCCTCGTCGCGCACCTGCTGCACCAGCTGGAGACCGGGCGAGGCGGCGCCGGGCTTGAGTTCGCGTGCCGGCTGCCCGTCGGTGGCGGGCAACAGCAAGGTCTCATCGCCCGGCTTGCGCGCCTCGCCCTTGGCCACGCCGACCAGGCAGATGCCGGTGATGCCGTAGCCGTCGAGCACCGCGCGCGCTTGGGCGACCTGGCCGGCACCGCCGTCGATCAGCAGCACGTCGGGCATCACGCCGCCCTCCTCGGCCACCTTGCGGAAGCGCCGGGTGAGCGCCTGGTGCATGGCGGCATAGTCGTCGCCCGGCTCGATGCCGGCGATGTTGTAGCGACGGTATTGGCTGCGCACCGGCCCTTGCGCGTCGAATACCACGCACGAGGCCACGGTGGCCTCGCCCATCGTGTGGCTGATGTCGAAGCACTCGATCCGCTGCGCCGGTTCGGCCAGGCCCAGCATGTCGCGCAGCGACTCGGCGCGCGCCTGCTGCGCGGCCTGGCTGCCGAGCTCGCTGGCCAGCGCGATCTCGGCATTGCGCCGCGCCAGGTCGACGTAGCGCGCACGGTCGCCGCGCACGTTGCACTTGAGCTGCACGCGGCGCCCGGCGGCTTCGCTGAAGGCCTGTTCGAGCAACGCGACATCCTCGATCGCACGATCGAGCACGATCTCGCGCGGCGGCGCCTGCTCGGCATAGTGCTGGGACACGAACGCGGCGAGCACCTCGGCCGGGTCTTCGCTGCCGTTGGTGCGCGGATGGAATGCGCGCGTGCCGAGGTTGCGGCCGTCGCGGAACGACAGCAGCAACACGCAGGCATGACTGCCGCGCATCGCGCAGGCGAGCACATCGAGCTCGGCGACCTTGCCGTCGACGTACTGGCGCGCTTGCATGCCGCGCATGTTGCCCAGCAGATCGCGCAACCGCGCGGCCTCTTCGAAATCCAGGCGCTCGGCGGCCGCCTCCATGTCGCGCGTGACCTCGTCGGTCAGCGCATCGCTGCGACCTTCGAGGAACATCGACGCGCGCCGGACCGCATCGGCGTATTCGCGCTCCGACACCAGCCCGACGCACGGCGCGGTGCAGCGGCCGATCTGATGCTGCAGACAGGGCCGCGAGCGGTTGCGGAACACGCTGTCCTCGCAGTTGCGCAGCTTGAACAGCTTCTGCATCAGGTTCAGCGTTTCGCGCACCGCGGTCACACCGGGATACGGCCCGAAGTAGCGCCCGGGCACATTGCGCGGACCGCGATGGACGGCGATCCGCGGCCAGGTGTCGCGGGTGACCAGCACGTAGGGATAGCTCTTGTCGTCGCGCAGCGAGACGTTGTAACGCGGCTTGAGCGACTTGATCAGCTGGTTCTCCAGCAGCAGCGCCTCGGCCTCGGTGCGGGTGACGGTGACTTCCATGCGCGCGATCTGCGCGATCATCGCCATCGTCCGCGTCGCCTTGGGCGTTGCGTTGAAGTAGCTCGCCACGCGCTTGCGCAGATCCGCCGCCTTGCCGACGTACAGCACCGCATCGTCGGCCGCGATCATGCGATAGACGCCCGGCGCGGTGCTCAGGCCTGCGACGAATGCCTTGCCATCGAATGTCGGTCGCGCGCCGCGCGCTTTCGTCGTGCCGGTCATTCGCCCACCGCGACCTGGCGCAGCGCGCCGGTACTCGGGTCCAGCCGCAGCACGGCATGGGCATCGGTGTCGGCGTTCCACAGCCGCCCGTTCGCGATGGCCAGGGCTGCGGACCCATGCAGCCGCTGGGGCAACGCGGCTGTCGACAGCGCACCGCCGCCCAGACGCAGCTGGCGCAAGGTGTCGTTGCCGCTGTCGGCGGTCCACAGCACCGGCGCCTCCGGATCGAGCGCCAGCGCCTGGGGCGCCTGCAACTGCGTATCGTCGCGCGCGCCGCCGACCGCGCCGAACTGCCACGGCCCACCACCGACCAGCGTGGTGACCTGTCCGGTCGGCAGGTGCACGCTGCGGATCGCGGAGCCCGCGGCATCGCAGACGTCGGGCGTGTACTGCACGCAGGCCAGCGCCACCGGCTCGGCGAATGCGGCCTCCGCCCCCACGCCGTCGCGGGTGCCGAGCGCGCCACTGTCGCACAGCGGCGCGACCCGGGTCTGGCCCAGGTCGAGTTGCCCGATGCGGTTGTCGCCGGCAGTCGCGACATACAGCCGGTCGCCCGACAGCGCGATGGCGCGCGGGTCGGCCAGCGACCCCACCGCGGTCCGCCCGGGCCGCCCCGCGCCGCACACGGTGGACACCTCGCCGCTGCGCAGGTCGATCCGGCGGACCGCGTGATTGCCGGTATCGGCGACGTAGAGCGCGCCGCGGACCAGGCACAGGCCATGCGGCCGGGTCAGCGCGGACAGCGCCATCGGACCGTCGATGAAGCCGGCCCTTCCGCTGCCGAACTGGCGCAGGATGCGCCCGCGGGCATCGCATTCGAGCACGCGGTGATGGCCGCAGTCGGCGATGTAGAGCAGATCACCCGACACCGCCAGGCCTGCGGGAAACCGCAGCGGCAGCGCGGGTTCGCTGTCCCGGCGCAGGCGGATCGGATCGCCGGCAAGCGGTTGCGGCGTCAGCCCCTCGAGCAACGTGCCGATCCGCGCATCGAGGTCGCGGATGCCGCTCTCTCCGATGACGCGCTCGCGCACCTGCCCGTCGCCGTCGATCAGCAGCACCGTCGGCCAGGCATCAAGGCCGAAGTGCTGCCACGCCGTCCAGTCGCCATCGTGCGCGACCGGGAAGTCGTACTGCTGCAGGTCGACGCGGTGCGCACTGCGCTTGGCGTCGCGTTCGGCATCGAAACGCGGGACGTGGACGACAACCACCTGCAGGCGGTCGCGATGACGCGCGCGCAGGTGGCCCAGATCGGCCAGACGTTGCTGGCACCAGCCCGACCCCAGATTGACGAGCGCCAGCGCGCAGACCCGCCCGCGCAACCGCGCCATGCGCAGCGGGTCGCGCAGGTTCAGCCACGCCAGGCCGGCGGGAAACTCGGGCGCTGCGACGGCGTCGTTCATGACGCGATTATGCGGGATGCGGCCACGCCGCCCTGTCGAGAACGCTGGCAGCACCGCAGCGCGGTCGCGCTCAGGCGCGAGGGCTGGAAACGGGCGCACTCCGGACATCGGCACCCGACAACCGCGCCCGGGCGCGCGCCAGGTCCTCAGGCGTGTCGACGCCGGGCGGGAACGGCGCGGGGGTCGGCCCGACCGCGACCCGAAGCCCGGCTTCGAGCACGCGCAGTTGCTCGAGCATCTCGATCTGTTCCAGGTGCCCGGGCGCCATCGCGGCGAAGCGGCGCAGAAAGCCGGCGCGATAGCCGTAGATCCCGATATGCCGCCACCACGCACCGGCCGGCATCGTCGTCCGGTCCCGGGCGAACGCATCGCGCGGCCACGGCACCGGCGCCCGGCTGAAATAGAGCGCATTGCCGCCCGCGCCGAGCACGACCTTGACGGCGTTCGGATCGAGCAGCGTCTCGACATCGTCGATCGGCGCGGCCAGCGTGGCCAAGGCGACGTCCGGCTGCGCCGCGAGCGCCGCGACCGCACGGATGCCGGCAGTCGGCGCGAACGGTTCGTCGCCCTGCAGGTTCACGACCACCCGCTCGTCCGACCAGCCCGCGAGCGCCGCGCATTCGGCCAGCCGGTCGGTGCCGGACGGATGCGCGGGAGAGGTCATCGCCACGCGGACCGCGGTTCCCGCCAGCGCATCGCGGACCCGGGCGTCGTCGGTGGCTACCCAGACTTCGGCCGCGCCGGCCTCGAGCGCACGCTGCGCCACGTGCAGCACCAGCGGGGCATCGCCCAGCGGCTGCAAGGGCTTGCCAGGCAGGCGGGTCGAGGCATATCGGGCCGGGATGGCGACGATGAAATCAACGGGGACGTCCATCGCGCAATTCTCGCATGGAGACCGGCGCGCAGCGCTGGCATCACGCATCGAACCGGCGCGTTGCAGCGCGCCCATATGATTCAGGCCTGACCGCGGGGCGTCCGGCATGCATTGCGACAGTGCGATCGAAGCAAACGGCGCGAATCGCGCCCCACACGCACACGCCGCAGAACGCATACTGCGCCGGGCTCAGAAGCGCATGCCGGCTGCCTGCAGGCCCGGACGCTACGCCTCGTGCGTGATCCCGCCCACCGTGTCGGTCCGCATCTGCGTCCACAGCGCCTGTCCGGCCGACGTGCGCCGGCCATCGGCCGCGCGGATCCGCGCGTGCCGCACCGCCCGGCGCATGGTCACCATCCGCTGGCGCCAGCGCAGCAGCCCGGCCACGACCAGCAATGCGGCCAATACGCCCGACAGCGCCAGCGCCCACGGCGCGAGCGCCGCGAGCCCGCCGATGATCGAGCCCTGGGTACGGGCCAGCGCGAATGCGAACACCGCACCGGCCAGCACCACATAGGCCGGCAGAACGAGGACCCGCCAGATGGCACGTGCAGGCATCAGTAGGTCTCCTCGTCGGCCGCGCGCGGCAGTGGCGAGGCGGGCACATACCCGGTCGCCGAATGCTGTGCGCGGTGATCGTCTCCGACCGTCCAGGCTGCGATATCGGCGGCCTGCTGCGTCGACGGCGACAACACCACCGCCGGGCACGGGTACTGGTCGCCGGATCGCCAATGCGTGGCGGCTTGTGGCCGCACCTGCTCCCAACTCGCGCCACGCGACGCCGATTCCCAGACCTCGCGCATCAATGGCTCCACCTCGTGCCAGTCCGCGTCCGGATGTCCGGCCCGGGTCGCACGCGCCAGTTCGGCGAGGATGACCTGATGCTGGGCGGTGGGGGTGAAAGAAGCGGCGCGGGGCATGGCGGGGAGGCCTTCGGACGTGTGGGATCAGGCTAGGCAGCCAAGCGCCAATCCGCCGTGAAGTCGTCGTCCCGTCGGCGAACCGTTCAGATCCAGGCTGGCCGGCCGGTTGCACCCTCTCCTACCATGGCGATCCGCATCGCGATCGGCACCGGCCGGGACGCACGAAGGAGTCGGATGGTTCGTTACCTGACATATGGCGTCTCGGTCCTGATGGCGGTCGTCGCGTTGGCCTGCGCATGGACACTGGACTCGGGCGGTTGGGCAATCGCAGCCACGGTGTTCTTCGCGCTTGCGTGCCTGGGCACGTTGGACCTGCTGCAGCGCCGGGCGACTCTGCGTCGGCTCTATCCGCTGACCGCGCATTTCCGTTACGGCCTGGAGTCCTTCCGGCCCGAGATCCGCCAGTACTTCATCGAGGACGACCAGGACGAAGTACCGTTCTCGCGCCAGCAGCGTGCGCTGGTCTACCAGCGCGCGAAGAACGTCAGCGACGTCGTGCCGTTCGGCAGCGAGCTGCCCATGTACGGCACGCAGTACGAATGGATCAACCATTCTCTGGTGCCCGCGCATGCCCAGTCGCACGATTTCCGCATCCCGGTCGGCGAGGAAAGCGCGCAGCCCTATGCCGCCAGTGTGTTCAACATTTCGGCGATGAGCTTCGGTTCGCTGTCGGCCAACGCGATCCGCGCGCTGAACCTGGGCGCGCAGCGCGGCGGCTTCTATCACGACACCGGCGAAGGCGCGATCTCGCCCTACCACCGCGAACACGGCGGCGACCTGGTCTGGGAGATCGCCTCGGGCTACTTCGGCTGCCGCGATGAGCAGGGCCGCTTCAACGAGGACCGCTTCGCCCGGCACGCGGCCGAGGCGCAGGTCAAGATGATCGAGATCAAGCTCTCGCAGGGCGCCAAGCCGGGCCACGGCGGGCTATTGCCCGGCGCGAAAGTGACGCCTGAGATCGCCCAGACCCGCGGCATCCCGGTCGGGATCGATTGCGAATCGCCTGCGGCGCATTCGACGTTCTCCACGCCGCTGGGACTGTTGGAGTTTGTCGCACGGCTGCGGACGTTGTCGGACGGCAAGCCGGTGGGCTTCAAGCTGGCGATCGGCCATCCCTGGGAATGGTTCGGCATCGCCAAGGCGATGCTCGATAGCGGCATCCTGCCCGACTTCATCGTCGTCGACGGCGCCGAAGGCGGCACCGGCGCGGCACCGTCGGAGTTCATCAACCATGTCGGCCTGCCGCTGCAGGAAGCGCTGATGCTGGTGCACAACACCCTGGTGGGCATCGGGCTGCGCGAGCGCATCCGGGTCGCCGCGGCGGGCAAGATCACCAGCGGCTTCGACATCGCCCGGCAACTGGCGATGGGCGCGGACTGGTGCAATGCCGGCCGCGGTTTCATGTTCGCGCTGGGCTGCATCCAGTCGCGCAATTGCCACAACGACCGCTGCCCGACCGGCGTGGCGACCCAGGACCCGCGCCGCTGGCGCCTGCTCGATGTACCCGACAAGGCCGAGCGCGTGTTCCATTTCCATCAGAACACCCTGCGCGGGCTGCGCGACATGCTTGGCGCCGCCGGGCTCGAGCATCCGATGCAAATCGGTCCGGAGCACATCCTGCGCCGGGTCTCGCCGACCGAGGTCCGCTCACTCGCCGCGCTCTACCGGTTCCTGGAGCCGGGCGAACTGCTGACCGGCGTGCCCGAGCACGCGGTGTTCCGGACGTTCTGGCCGGTGGCGCGCGCCGACAGTTTCGCGCCGCCCGAGCGGGCGCGTGCGATGGCCGCGGTCAAGCGCGCGTCCTGACCGACGCTGCGGCCTGCAAGCACACTCAGCCCTTACCGGCTGGGTTGCGGATCGCCTCGAGGCGATCGAACAACGCGATCCAGAACGCTTCGGGCAGCCGCGCGGCGATCGGCACGCTGTAGTGCCGCTCGCCGGCGAAACGCATGCACTTGACCGCGTCCTTCTCGGTCATCAGCACCGGCAGGTCGCTGCCGAAATGCAGGTCCTCGGGCGTGTAGCGATGGTGATCGGCGAACGCATGCGGCACCACGGCGATGCGCTGGCGGCGCAGCGTGTCGAAGAAGCGCTCCGGATCGCCGATGCCGGCCACCGCATGCACGCGCTGTCCGGCGAAGGCCGACAACGGACGCGCACGCCCGCCGGCCAGCGGCAGGGCGTGCGCGGTCTCCAGGCGCATCGGCCACTCGCCAAAATCCGGTTCGAGGCTGTCGTCCATACCGGCATTGAGCACGCGGAAATCGCAGCGCGCGCCACGCTCGACCGGCTCGCGCAGTGGCCCGGCCGGGATCAGTGCGCCGTTGCCGTAGCGACGGCGGCCGTCGATGACCTCGATCTCGACGTCGCGCTGCAGGCGGTAATGCTGCAGGCCGTCGTCGCAGACCACGATGTCGCAGCCCGCGGCGATCAGCGCGTTCGCAGCCGCGACCCGATCAGCGTCGACGCGGACCTTGGCGCCGGTGCGGGCTGCGATCAGCACCGGCTCGTCGCCAGACCAGCGCGGATCGCTGACCGGTTCCACCCAGCGCGGCGTCCCCGCCTCGTCGCGGCCGTAGCCGCGGCTGGCGACGCCGGGCGTCCAACCGGCGGCCTGCAGGCGCTCGACGATCGCGATCGTCAACGGCGTCTTGCCGCTGCCGCCGGCGATTAGGTTGCCAATGACCAGCACCGGACGCGCGACCTTGCGGGTGCGCAGCCACTTGCGTCGCCAGGCGCTGGCGCGCGCGTACACGTGGGCGAGCAACCGCGCGTGCAGCGGCGGTCGGCTGCCGTCGAACCAGTAGCCCGGCGCCTTCACGCGTCTTGCTCCGCCGACGGTTCGGCCTCGCGGAATTGCATGCGATGCAGGTGCGCATACAGGCCGCCACGCGCGAGCAGTTCGCGGTGGGTGCCGTGCTCGACCAGCCTGCCGTGGTCGAGCACCAGGACCTGGTCGGCATGCTCGATCGTCGCCAGCCGGTGGGCGATGACCAGCGTGGTGCGGTCGGGCATCAGGTGCTCGAGTGCGTCCTGCACCAGGCGTTCGGATTCGGCATCCAGCGCCGCGGTCGCCTCGTCGAGAATCAGAATCGGCGCGTCCTTGAGCATCGCGCGGGCGATCGCCAGGCGCTGCCGCTGACCGCCCGACAGGCGGCCGCCACGATTGCCGATCCCGCTCTGCAGCCGGTCGGGCAGCTTGTCGACGAACTCCATCGCATTCGCGCCGCGGATCGCCCCCTCGAGCGCGGCGATCGGCGCGCCTGCCATCTCGCCATAGGCGACATTGGCCGCGACGGTGTCGTCGAACAGCATCACCTGCTGGCCGACCAGCGCGATCTGCCGGCGCACGTCGGCCAGCCGGTACTCCTCCAGCGGATGGCCGTCGAGCAGGATCTCGCCGGTCTCGTGTTCGTAGAAGCGCGGCAGCAGCTTGATCAGCGTCGACTTGCCACTGCCCGAGCGGCCGACGATCGCGGTGACGGTGCCCGGGCGCGCGACGAAGCTCACATCCTCCAGCGCCGGTTCGGCCTGCCCCGGATAGCGCGCGCCGACGTGGCGGAACTCGATCTCGCCGCGCGCGCGCGCCAGCGGCCGCACGCCCGGGTCGTGCTCGTCGGGCGCATCGAGGATCTCGAACAAGCGCTCGGCCGAGGCGACGCCGCGCTGGAGCATGTTCTGCACGTTGGTCAATTGCTTGAGCGCGGGGATGATCGCCATCATCGCGATCATCAGCGCGACGAAGCCACCCGCGGTCAGCCGGCCCTGCGAGGCCTCGTAGCCGGCGATCAACAGCAGCAACGCCAGGCCGATCGACCCCATCAGCTGGACCACGCCCGAGGAGATCGCGCGGGTCGCCTCGACCTTGAGGTTGAGCCGCATGTGCCGCTCGGCGACCTCCGCATAGCGCGCGTTCTCGGCCGCCTGGGCGCCGTAGATCTTCACTTCCTGCTGGTTGCTCAGCGACTGGTCGGCGGTCTGCATCAGCATCGCGGCGCTGTCCTGGATGCTGTGGCTGACGCGGCGATAGCGGCGCGCGACCTTGCCCATGATCCACGACAACGGCGGCGCGATCGCCAGGATGGTCAGCGTGACCTGCCAACTGGTCATCAGCATCACGATCAGCGAGGCGATGATCTGCAACGACTGCTGCAGCATCACCTTGGCCGCGTCGATCGCGGCCTGCGAAACCTGGTCGCTGTCCGAGCCCAGCCGGACCAGCATCGACGGCACCGGCTCGGCATCGAAGCGCATGCCCGGCAGCCCGAGGTACTTGGCGAGCACGCGCACGCGCAGATCCCGCGCGATGCCGCGCCCGGACTTGGCCATGTTGTAGTCGGCCAGGTAGCCGGCCAGGCCGCGGACCACGAACAGCGCGATGATCGCCGCGGGCAACCAGAGGTTCACGCCGGCATTGGCCGACACGAACGTCTCATCGATGATCGGCTCCATCATCTTGGTGAAGGCGCCGCCGGCGGCGGCCTCGATCAGCATGCCGACCAGCGCGACCGACAGCAGGCCGCGGTAGGCGCCGGCGAAGGTCAGCAGCCGGCGGTAGACCGGCCAGGCGCGATCGGCGCGTGTCGCGCCTTGGGGGGGAGAAGCCATGACGTCAACGTTCCTGTGAAGCGGGATCGCCCACGCGTCCGGCCGTCTGCGGCGCGGTCGCATTGGCGATGCGGGTAAAGCCCAACTGGCCGAGCGCATCGTAGGCGGTGACGACCGCCTGCCAGGGCGTGCGGGCGTCGGCGCGCAGCAGCACCACGCGCTCGCGATCGTCGCCGGCGACCTCGACGATCGTGCGCTTGAGCGCGTCGACATCGGTGCGCAGCGCTTCGCGGTCCTCGACGAAGTAGCGGCCGTCGGCATTGATCAGCAGCGTCAGCGTATCGCTCCGGGCGTCGTTGCGCTCGCCCGTGGCCTGCGGCAACTCGAGCTTGAGCACCGAGCGCGCGTCGAACGTGGTGGTGATCACGAAGAAGATGATCAATACCAGGATCACGTCGATCAAGGGCACGAGGTTGATCTCGGGCTCGTCGCGTGCGCGCCGGTCGCGGATGCGCATCGCTCAGCCCCGTCCCGGAACGGCGGCAGGCGGGCGGCGCGCCGTGCGCGGGTCGATCGCATCCATCAGCAGGATCGCCTCGTGCTCCATCGCCACGATGTAGCCGTCGATCCGCGCGCGGAAATGCCGGTGGAACATCAGCGCCGGCACCGCGACGATCATGCCCGTCGCCGCGCACACCAGCGCTTTGCCGATGCCGCCGGCAAGCTGGTCGACATCGCCAATGCCATGGTCCATCACGCCCAGGAACATCTGGATCATGCCCACCACCGTGCCGAACAAGCCCAGCAGCGGCCCGGCCGCGGCGATCGTGCCCAGCGCGTTGAGATGGCGCTCCATCTGGAAGGCGACATGGCGGCCGACATCCTCGACGCGCTCGCGGATCTCCTCGCGCGGCCGGTCGCGGACATCGAGCGCCGCCGCCAGCAACGCGCCCAGTGGCGCGGTCGCGCGCAGCGAGGCGATATGCGCCGGGTCGAGCGCGCCGCGTGTGGCCCAGGCCCGGACCTCCCCGCCCAGGCCGGGCGGCAGCACCGCACGCCGACGCAGGGCCCAGAAGCGCTCGACGATGATCGCCAGCGCGAACGCCGACAGCAGCAGCAGCGGTATCATCGGCCAGCCGCCGGCCTTCACCAGTTCGAGCACGCAAACCCCTTCGGCCACGGGGCCGGTCCACTCGGGCGACTAGGATAACGTAGCGCGACTCAGTCCCCGGCGGCGCGCTCACTGCGGCGCGCGGCGTCCCAGAGCCGCGGCATACGCGCACGCTCACCGGCCACGCGGACGCCGCCGGGCCCCAGACGCACCCGCAGCGCACCGGCCTCGGCCGTGCCCGGCGTGGCGGCGCCCTGCTGGGTCCAACGCGCGAGCGCCGGGGCATGCGGATGGCCGAACCGGTTGCCGTGTCCAGCCGAGACCAGTGCCTGCCCGGCGCCGGTCGCGGCCACGAAGACCGGATCCGACGAGCCGCCGCTGCCGTGATGCGCGGCGACCACGACCTCCGCCGCCAGCGCCTCGGGGTCGCGATGCGCCAGCAGCCGCTCCACGACCGTGTCGATGTCGCCTGGCAGCAGCGCCGCGCCATGCGCGGTCTCCACGCGCAGCACGCAGCTGGACGGATTGCGGAACGGCGGGAAATGCAGGTCCGGATGCAGGAACCGGAACACGACGCCGTCGGTGCGCCAGGCCGATCCCATCAGACACGGCGAGGCGTCGGGCACGCGGTCCCATTGCGGCGCGAACACCACCGGCGCGGCGAAGCGCCGCTGCACCGCGCCCAGGCCTCCGGCGTGGTCGGCATCGCCATGACTGACGACGATCGCATCGAGCCGGCGCACCCCCAGGGCGTGCAGCGCCGGCACCACCACCCGTTCGCCGGCGTCGTAGCCATCGGGCATCGCCGGGCCGGTGTCGTAGAGCACGGCGTGGCCCGCGGTGCGGATCAGCACCGCCAGCCCCTGGCCGACATCGAGTACCACCAGCTCGGCTTCGCCCGGCCCGGGCAGGTCCCGGTCCGGCCACAGCAACGGCAGCCACAGCAGCGCAGCCAACCCCTTGCCCGGCACGCCGCGCGGCAGCAGCAGCCAGAACGCGGCCAGCAGCGCCAAAGGCAGCGCGAGTCGATGTGGGGTCGGCAGCCACCACAACGCGAACGGCGCGGCCGCGAGCCGGTCGAACAGCCGCCAGCTCGGCGCGAACGCCCACGCGGCCAGCCGCCAGGCCCAGTCCCCGGCGCCGGCATGCAGCGCTTCCAGGCCGGTGCCGAGCACCGCCAGCGGCACCACCACCAAGCTCCACCAGGGAATCGCGACCAGATTGGCCAGCGGACCAGCCAGCGATGCCTGGCCGAACAAGGTCACGGTCAGCGGTAATAACCCGAGCGTCGCCACCCATTGCGAGGCCAGCAGCCCCCGCGCCAGCGACAGCGCGCGGGCATCGGGCAAGCACCACACCAGCCAGGCGACGCCGGCGAAACTCAGCCAGAAGCCGGCCGACAGCACCGCCATCGGGTCGACCAGCACCACGGCGATCGCGGCATAGGCCAGGGCATCGGCAATGCGCAACCGGCGGCGCACCAGGCGGGCGACGACGGCGACCGCGATCATCAGCACCGTGCGCACCGTCGGCAGCTCCCAGCCGGCTGCGGCGGCATAGACGCTGGCGGCCGCCAACGCGGCCAGCGCCGCCGCCTGCGGCCGGGGCAACAAGCGGCCCAGCGACGGCAGACACCACCACACTGCGGCCGCCAACAACGCGAACGCGCCGCCAACCATGCCGACGTGGAAGCCCGAAATCGCGATCAGGTGGGTCAGGCCAGTGGCGCGCAACCCTTCCCAGTCGAGCTCACCGAGGCCGCGCGTGTCGCCCACCGCCAGCGCACGGACGAAGCGCGCGGCGTCCCCGTCGACCACGCGCTCGATCCGCTCGGCGGTGCGATGCCGCCAGCGGTCCATGCCACCGGTCGCCTCGAGCCGCGTCATCGGCTCGCCGGTACGCAGATAGCCCACCGCGGTCACGCGCCGCGCCATCGCGTGTTTTTCGCTGTCGATCCAGCCGGGGTTGCGCAGCCCGCGCGGCGCGCGGATACGCGCGGTGAAGCGCCAGCGGTCGCCGGGTTCGAGCGCCAGCCGCCGAGGATCGGGCGCCGCGTCGCGGGTATCGAACCACGACAGCCGCAGCAACCGACCGCGCAAGGCCGCGGGCGCCGCATCGGCGTCGACCCGGAACTCGAACCAGGTCCGCTGCGCCTCGTGCACGGGCAGTCCGACCAGGCGCCCCGACACGACGACGTCGCTGCGCGCCATCGTGGCCGGCCACTGCAGCGACAGCGCGTGCGCTGCATGCAGTCCGCACAGCGCGAGGCCGAAAATGCCCGCACCCAGCACGCGCAGCGCCCCGCGCCCCAAGCCCCAGGCGCCCGCCCCCAACGCGAGCAACAGCCCCAGCGCCCACACCGGCGGCAGCGCCGGCAACGCGAGGCAGGCGGTTGCGCCGAGCACCAGCGCCGCGCCGGTCGCGATGCCGAACAACGCGAGCGACGGGCGCATCGCCTCGACCTCGGCCCCGCCCGATCTGCCACCGCTGCAGTCGCTATCGCCGATGCGGCCCCCCCGCCCGGCAATCGCACCTTCGCCCTGTTCCATCCCGCGCGTCCTGCACTGGCCTGCCGACAGCCTGCAGCGCGACGCGGGCTCGCACAGTCCGGCGACTGCGCACCCGGAGGTCGGGAATCGCCGCATCCGATCACACGCGCAAGGGCGGCTGGCCGCCCCTCTCCACCTGCGGCTACACCCGCCCGCCGCTTTCCCGCGATGTTACTGCCGGTAGTACTCCACCCGACGCCAGCACCCGGCCTCGCATGCGAACGCCAGCGCGCGCCAACGCGCGCCTGGGCGTCGACGCCAGGCGCGATCCGCCGGTTCGGCGCCGCGCCAGCGCATCGCGGAACCCCGGGCACCCGTGTCGAAGTGGCCCGCCAGGCAAAGCGCGGCGTCTTCGCTGGCGCGCGTACAGACATCCGAGGGGCGCTGTCGGCAACTTGGATCAGCAGTGCGGTGTAGTGGTGCGCGGTTTCGGCAGCAAACAGTTGCAACGCATCCACCTGACGCGTCGCGACGCCATCTTCGACCCGGCACGATTGGTTGCGTGGCTGGAGCGCGATGAGACCGCGTTGACCGCGGCAGCGGGCTCGCATCGAGCGATCGCGCCCCTCCGGCGACGATGTCGGCCGGAGCAATCCGGAGCCGACCCAGTCCGGGTCGCCCCCAGGTGCCCAGACGTCATCGCAGACATGGCAGCATGCGGGCCCCGCCCCACGTCCCTCTCGATGTCAGACTCGGTGCTCCGCAGCTTCGCCCCCGTCGTCGGCCCCGGCGCCCGCGTGCTGGTGCTCGGCAGCATGCCGGGCGTGGCCTCGCTGGATGCGGGCCGCTACTACGCGCATCCGCGCAACCTGTTCTGGCCGATCATGGGCGCCCTGTTCGACGCCGGGCCCGACCTGCCTTATGCGCAGCGGCTGGCACGCCTGCGAACAGCCGGGATCGCCTTGTGGGATGTCGCTGGCGAATGCGTGCGTCCCGGCAGCCTGGATGCCCGGATCGAGGCCGGCAGCGTCGTCGCCAACGACATCGCCGGTCTGCTGGCGGCCCATCCGGGCATCGACCGCATCCGTTTCAACGGCAGCGCCGCGCAGACCCTGTTCCGTCGACACGTGCTGCCGACACTGCCGCACGTCCCGGACCTGGCGCGGCTGCCCTCGACGAGCCCGGCGCATGCGGCGCTTCGGTTCGACGACAAGCTCGCGGCCTGGCGCGCCGGCCTGTGCGACGAGTGACTGGCGATCGGCGACGCAGGCCTGCCGCCAACGCACGGCCATGACCACCGCGATGCAATGAGTCGAGACAGGCTGTCGGCAGATGCGCACGTCTCCGAGCCGCGAATGCGCCGCAGTCCGAACCGCGTTCTCTTCGTTTCCGACACCCACCCGCCGGGCCCTGCGTTATGGTCTGCCCAGGTCATACAGGGAGCCGATGATGCATCGCATTCGAACGCTGACGTTGCTTGGCGCATTGTGCTGCGGCGCCGCCGCGCAGGCCGACACTGTCAGCGCCTGTCCGCAGTTGCCGGTCATCGCCAACGTGCAGTGGAGCGTGCAGGAGAGCGACGATTTCGTGTTCTGCCGCGCGATCGAGTTCGACACCCAGCGCCAGCCGTTCGCGGTCGCGATCGGGCGCACGCCAACGTTCCAACCGCGCCGGGGCGAGCGGATCGGCGCTCCGGTCCGCATCGACGGACTCTCGGCCTGGTGGCATGCACCGCAGAACGACCTGACCAGCGCCATCGTGCGCGAGACGCTGCTGGAGCTGACCTCGGGCGACTACGCCCACATCATCGTGCGCGCCGATGACCCGGCGCAGCTGGCGCGCACATTGCGTCAGGTTGAACAACTGGAGTTCGCCGACGTCCGCCTCGGCAACTGAGGCGGACGTGTGCGGGGCCAGTTCTAGACCGGTCTTTTCTAGAACCGGTCTTTTCTAGAACCGGTCTTTTCTAGAACCGGCCCTCCTGAAAATCCACAAAGGCCTGCATGAGTTCTTCGCGAGTATTCATAACAAACGGACCATGGCGGGCCACCGGCTCGCGCAGCGGACGGCCGCCGACGACGATCAGCTTCGCGCCTTGTTCACCGGCATGCAGTTGCAGCCGCGCGCCGCCGCCGAGCACCCCGAGGTCCTGCGACGCGAGCGGGCGCATCTCCTCGCCCTCCCCCACCGTCGTCTGGCCTTCGTAGACATAGGCGAAGACGTTGTGGCCTTCAGGCAGATCGAGCGCCCAGTCGCTGCCCGGCGCCAGCGTGATGTCCAGATACAGCGGGTCGGTCGCCGGCTGCGCGATCGGGCCGGCGGTGCCGTCCACGCTGCCGGCGATGAGCTTGACGGTCACGCCCGGCGCGGGCTCGACCACCGGCAGCCGCTCGGGCGCGAACTCCTGGTAGCGCGGCGCGGTCATCTTCTCGCGCGCGGGCAGGTTCACCCACAGCTGGAAGCCGCGCATCCGCCCGGCCTGCTGTTCAGGCATTTCCGAGTGCACCAGGCCGCGCCCGGCGGTCATCCACTGCACGCTGCCGGGGACCAGCAGGCCCTCGTTGCCGTGGTTATCGCGATGGCGCATGCGACCGTCGAGCATGTAGGTCACGGTCTCGAAGCCACGGTGCGGGTGGTCGGGAAAGCCGGCCAGGTAGTCCTCGGCGCGATCGGTGCCGAACTCGTCGAGCATCAGAAACGGATCGAGATCAGGCAGCTGCGGCGTGCCGATGACGCGGGTGAGCTTGACGCCGGCACCGTCGCTGGCGGGCATGCCGCGCACGGTGCGCACGACGCGGGCGGTCTGGGAGGCGGTCATCGGGAAGCTCCGAACAGGATCTGAGCGCACACGATGCGGGTGCGGCGGGCCAATTCCACCGGCGTGGATGGAACGCAAGGTTTCCGCCGGCACGCGGCGCGGCGCGCCACATCGTGTCCGCACGGTCCCCCTGCTCGCACCGACCGCATCCGGCCCACATTGCTGCGGCCGCAGACCGGGCGCGATCGCACGCCCGCTCGCGGCCCTCAGCGCGCGGTCAGCCGCCAGGCGCGATGGATACGCGGGTTGCGCTCGAAATCGGGCGCGATCGTCGCCGGCGTGATGTCCTCGCAGTGGGCGAACGCGGCCACCGCCTCGGTGTCGAGTCGGAACCGACGGAAGTTATTGGAGAAATACAGCGCGCCACCGGGCGCCAGCCGCGCAACGGCCGCACGCAACAGGCGCACGTGCTCGCGCTGGATGTCGAAATCCTTGGCCCGCGCGGAGTTGGAGAACGTCGGCGGGTCGCAGAAGATCAGATCGTACTGCGCGGTCTCGGCCTCCAGCCACTGCAGCGCATCGGCCTGCACCAGCCGATGCCGCGCGCCGCCCATGCCGTTGGCGGCGAGATTGTCCGCGCACCACTGCAGGTAGGTCGCCGACAGGTCGACGGTCGTGGTCGTCCGCGCACCGCCGGCCGCGGCATGCACGGTCGCGGCCCCGGTGTAGCCGAACAGGTTGAGGAAGCGCGTGTCGGCCGCCTCTTCCGCGATGCGCAGGCGTATCGGGCGATGGTCGAGGAACAGGCCGGTGTCGAGATAGTCGAACAGATTCACGCGCAGGCGTACCTGGCCCTCTTCGACCAGCATGAACGCATGGCGCGCGTCGAGACGCCCGTACTTGCTGCCGCCCTTGCCGCGGCTGCGGGTCTTGATCGCGATGCGCTCGCGCGGAATGCGGAACACCTCACGAGCCGCGCTCAGCACGTCGCCGAAACGGCGCCGGGTCGTGGCTTCGGGAATCTCGGCCGGCGCGGCATACTCCTGGATATGCAGCCACAGCGGCGCGCCATCGGCGGTCGGGTCGGATTCGGACTGGATGTAGACGTCGATCGCGGCCGCGTACTCCGGCAGGTCGGCGTCGTAGACGCGGTAGCAGGTCACGCCTTCGCGCTCGCGCCACGCCTTGAACCGGCGCAGGTTCTTGCGCAGGCGGTTGGCGACCATCGTCGCGCCCTCGCTCAGCGCCTGCGGCGCGTCGTCGACCTCGCGCTGCGGCGGGCGCACCGGATCGCAGACGATCAGGCTGCACTCGAGCGCGCCATTGAACACTTGGTACTTCTTCTTCGCGCGCAGTCCGGTCGCGTGCGCGAGTTCGGGATCGCCGCACAGCAGACTCGCGCGCCAGTCCGGCACCGCGCGCGCCAGCGCATTGCCGAGACTGCGGTAGAGCGCGGCATCGGCGGCCAGACGGGCGTCGTAGGGCGGATTGCAGACGACCAGGCCGCTCGGCGCGGCGTCGTTCGATGCGGCATCAGACGGCAGGGACGACGGCGGCGCCTGCAAGGCGACGACGTCGCCGACCTGCCAGTCGATCGCGTCGCGCAGCCCGGCCGCGGTGGCGTTCTCGCGCGCGGCATGCACCGCGTGCGGGTCGAGGTCGCGGCCGAAGAATGCGGTCCGCAGGCGCTCGCGGCCGCTGCGCTCGCGCGCCAAGGCCTCGTCGCACAGCGTCCGCCAATGCGCTGCATCGAAGCCGTGCCAGCGGCTCGGCGCCCGGCCGGCGGTCGCCGCGCCGCCGTCGCGGGCCAGGCCCGGCGCGACATCGGCGGCCATCAACGCGCCCTCGATCAGCAGCGTGCCGCTGCCGCACATCGGGTCGAGCAGCGCGCCGCCCGCGGCGTACAGCGTCGGCCAGCCGCCGCGCATCAACACCGCCGCGGCAAGGTTTTCCTTCAGCGGCGCCTCGCCCTGGGCGCGGCGCCAGCCGCGGCGGTGCAGCGGCCCGCCGCCCAGGTCCACCGAGAGCAACGCGCGCCCCTTGCGCACCACCAGACTCAGCCGCAGGTCCGGCGCCTCGACATCGACATCCGGGCGCGCGCCGGTGGCCTCGCGCAGGGTGTCGACGATCGCATCCTTGACCCGTTGCGCGGCGTAGCGCGCGTGGGTGATCGCGCTGCCGGAAACGTGGGCATCGATCGCCAGGGTTATCGACGGATCGAGATGGGCCGCCCAGTCGACCGCGCGCGCGCCGGCGTACAGTGCGTCCTCGTGCTCGCAGGCGTAATCGGCGATCGGCCACAGCACCCGGCTGGCGAGCCGCGACCACAGCACCGCGCGCTGCGCGTCCTGCAGCGTGCCCTCGGCATTGACCCCGGCGACGGTGGCCGTGGCCTGAGCCGCGCCCAGCGCGAGCACCTCATCGACGAGCAGGTATTCCAGGCCCTTGGCGCAGGAGACGAAAAATTTCACAGACAGGCGGACCACTCAAGGGAAAGGAAGGCGCGGCGCACGCCGTACGCGTTACGCATCGCCAGCGGCCACGCCGGATCCTGGATGGCCGCAGGCGCGGCCACGGATCGGCAATGGCGCGCAACGCACGGCACGAAGATGGCGCGCAAAATACCACAGGGGCCTGCTCGCACCGGCTGCAGGGCGACGACACGTTGGTCGCCAACCAACTCGATGACGGCCGCGACACCGCAATGGGAGACCGCAGGGCAGTCACGCAACCGACCGCCTCGCGCCGACGCGTCCGCCGATGACCTGCGCGAGCGCGCCCCGATCGCGGCACCCCCACCACGATGGCGCGCGCGGCGCCGCTCAATGCGAGGCGACGAAACCACCGCCGGGTGCAGCCGGCGGCACCGCGAAATCGGCGCGCATCCGCGCGACCTCCGCCCGCGGCGACCGGCCGAACAGCCGTTTGAACTCGCGGTTGAACTGCGACGCGCTCTCGTACCCCACCGCATGACAGGCGGCCGTGGCGGTCATCCCGTCGCGCGCCATCAGCACACGCGCCTGGTGCAGGCGGATCGACTTCAGGTACTGCATCGGCGCGACCTGGGTCACGGCCTTGAAATGGACGTGGAACGACGGCGCACTCATCCCAGCTTCTTGAGCGAGTTGCGCGACATCGAGTCGCCGGGCGTGATCGCGGTGGATACGCTGCAGCGCGCGGCCGATGCGGCCGAACCGGCCCTGCTGGGCCAGCGCCGCGCGCAGCGTCTGTCCCTGCGGTCCAGTCAGCACGCGGAAGTACAGTTCGCGTACGAGCGCGCGGCCGAGGATCGCCGCGTCCAGCGGTTGGCTCAGCGCTTGCAGCAGACGCTGTACGGTCTGGCGCAATGTGTCGTCCATCGGGCTCGACATCAGGCTTTTGGGCGCCTGCGCGGGGGGCACGCCGCCGGCGTGCTCGATCTCGAGCATCAAGCCTGCAGCGAGCGGCACGTCCAGATGCAGGTACAGCGCCAGTAATGGCCGCTCCGCGCTGCCCTCCGACTGCATGGTGAAAGGCACCGGCACCGAGACCGCGAGGTAATGCTGCTCGTCATAGACGAACACCGCATCGCCGAAGTACCCCCGCTTGGCGCCCTGGCATACGAACACGATGCCGGGGTCGTAGAGCACCGGCGTGAGCGTCAGCGACCGGTCCGAGCGCAGCACCCGCACGTCCGGCAAGGCGGTCAGGTTGTAGCCCTCCCGCGGCGCCAGTGCGCGCAGCAATGCGATGGAATCGAGCGAAGGATTCATAGAAATAGGCAATCAAAGTAGACGTTTCGGCGTCGTTTCCACCGAGTGTCTAGAGCATCCTACACCTCTTCTTTGAACTCCGGAGCGTGCCATGACACAGCCTAAAACCCTGCTCATCACCGGCGTCAGCAGCGGCTTCGGCCAAGCGCTCGCCCAAGCGGCGCTGGCCGCCGGCCATCGCGTCGTCGGCACGGTCCGCAGCCCGCAGGCGCAGCAGACGTTCGAGGCGCTGGGTGCCGGCGCGATGGGTCGGCTGCTGGATGTGACCGACTTCGACGCCATCCCCGGCGTCATCGATGCGATCGAGGCCGACGTCGGACCGCTGGACGTGCTGGTCAACAACGCCGGCTACGGCCACGAGGGCGTGCTGGAGGAATCCGCCTTGGATGAGCTACGCCGGCAGTTCGACGTCAACGTGTTCGGCGCGGTTGCCATGATCAAGGCCGTGCTGCCCGGAATGCGCCGGCGGCGGCGCGGGCACATCGTCAACATCACCTCGATGGGCGGCTTCATCACGATGCCCGGAATCGCGTATTACTGCGGCAGCAAGTTCGCGCTGGAAGGCATTTCCGAGACCCTGGGCAAGGAAGTCGCGCCGCTGGGCATCCACGTCACCGCGGTGGCGCCCGGCTCGTTCCGCACCGATTGGGCCGGCCGTTCAATGGTCCGCACCCCGCGCAGCATCGCCGACTACGACGCGCTGTTCGACCCGATCCGCGAGGCGCGCCAGTCCAGGAGCGGCCACCAGCCGGGCGACCCGGCCAAGGCCGCACGCGCCATCCTGACCCTGCTCGACGCCCCGCATCCGCCCGCGCACCTGCTGCTGGGCAGCGATGCGCTCGAGCTGGTGCGCGGAAAACTCGCCGCCCTGGAGGCCGAACTCGCCGCCTGGGAGACGCTGACCCGATCGACGGACGGCTAGGGGCGCGCCTGGTTGTCGCCACCGCGGCCTCGGTCGGGCCTTGCGCGCGCGTTCTGCCGATGCCGCCCTACAACCGCACCAGCAATTCGGCAAAGGCCTGCGCCGAGGCGGCGACATGCGCGCCCAGGCGGTGGTCGTCGTCGACCAGCAGCAGCCGGCCGCGCCGCGCGCGGGTCCACTCGACGACATCGGCGGCCGGGATCAGTTCGTCGTGCCAGCCGTGGATCACCGACAGCGGGACCTCGGCGGCCTGCAACGGATGCGCGGCATCGAGCCGGACCGGCGGCGCCATCAGGAACAGCGCCGCGACCGGCACCCGTTGCGAGACGTGTCCGGCGATCCAGGCGCCCAGGCTCGAGCCGGCCAGCACCACCGGGCCGCGCGCAGCCGCGGCCGTCGCGGCCTGCATCAAACGCTCGATACGCGCACCGACATCGCCCAGCGGGCTCACCTCGCGCCGCGCGTCCAGGTCGGTGTAGTCGGGGCGCTCATGGGTCCAGCCCAGCGCCTCGGCCGCCTGTGCCAGCGCGGTCACCTTGGTCGCGTCCGGCCCGCTTTCGAAGCCGTGCGAGAGGATGCAATGGCCTCGCATCGGCGTGCGCCGCGCGCTCATGCCGCGGCCTCCCAGTGCACGGCGTCGCCGACGCGCAAGGTGCCGCCGTGCAGGATCCGCGCGCACAGCCCGCCCATGCCGCGCATCGCGTTGTAACCGCCGGCGCCGAGCGCGGTCTCCATGCGCGAACACGGATCGCAGGGATCGGTGCCTTCGAACACGACCTCGCCGATGCGGAAGCGCCGGCCCTTGAACGCGATCAGCGGAATGCCCGAAACGACCAGATTGCGGCGCAAGGTCGCCGGCGCGACCGTGTCCCGGCCACTGAACGCGGCGATCGCCGGCAGGTGTTCGGCCTGAATCAGCGTCGCGCCGCGCTTGCCGCTGCCGCCGGTGTAGCGGTCGCCGGCCAGTCCTGCGCCGGTGTGCGCCTGCGCGGTCTCCACGACCGTCATCGGGACATCGCGCGCCGGACGCAGGCCGATCCAGTCGAGCCGGCCGGTGCGAGGAAACTGCGTCATCAAGGCGTGCAGCGGGGAATCGGGCGGCGGAAGTCTCATCCGCGCAATGGTAGCCCGGAACATCCCTTGGACACGCGCGCGTGCCTGGGCTGACGGCGCGGCCGCGCTGCGCGATCCGGGCTACCATCCGCGCCATGCCCGTTGCCGCGCCCATTCCGACCCTCGTGCAGCAGCCGCTTCCCTACGTGGACCGGCTGCCGCGCCGCGCGCGCGCCGACATCGCGCTGGTGGTGATCCACTGCACCGAACTGCCGGACCTGGCGACCGCGCGCAGCTATGGCGAGCGCGTGCTCTATGCCGCCGGCACCGGCAACAGCGGGCATTGGTACATCGACCGCGACGGCACGATCGTCGAGTACGTGCCCGCCGAACATGTCGCCCACCATGTGCGCGGCCGTAACGCCGAATCGGTGGGCATCGAACTGGTCAACCGCGGGCGCTTCCCGCACTGGCTCGACTCGCGTCACCAGGCGATGGACGAGCCCTACCCCGATGCGCAGATCGAGGCACTGATCGTGCTGCTGCGACAGCTGTGCGACACCTTGCCGTCGCTGCGCGCGATCGCCGGCCACGAGGACCTCGATGTCGAGCAGGTCCCGGCCAGCGACGATCCGCAACTGCGCGTGCCGCGCAAGCGCGACCCCGGCCCGCGCTTCCCCTGGGACGCGGTGCTGGCGCAGGTGCCATTGCGCCGCATCGTCGCCTGAATGTCGCGATCGGGGCCGGGCGCCGGGCGCCCCCTATAATCGTCCGCCCGGTGCTGCCCGCCACGACTCTGCCGCGATGACCCCGCCCGTTTCGGAACTGATCGACCTGCTTTCGCTCGAGCGCCTCGAGGACAATCTGTTCCGTGGCCAGAGCCGCGACATCGGCACCAAGTACGTGTTCGGCGGCCAGGTGCTCGGCCAGGCGCTGTCGGCCGCACAGGCGACGATGACCGCGCCACGCCCGGCGCATTCGCTGCATGCCTACTTCCTGCGCGCCGGCGATGTCGACGCGCCGATCGTCTACGACGTCGACCGCACCCGCGACGGCGGCAGCTTCTCGGTGCGCCGCGTCACCGCGATCCAGCACGGCAAGGTGATCTTCTTCTGTGCGGCCTCGTTCCAGGAGGCCGAAGCCGGCGCCACGCACCAGCTGACGATGCCCGAAGTGCCGGCGCCCGAAGACATCGCTCCGCAGGACCCGCTGCCGGCCGAGGTGCTGGCCCGGCTGCCGGTCAAGGTCCAGCGCTGGCTCGACCGCAGCGGCCCGTTCGAGTTCCGCCACGTCTATCCGCGCGACGAACTGCAGCCGCCCAAGCGCCCACCGTTCCAGCAGGTATGGTTCCGGCTGTCGGAGCGCGTCGGCGACGCGCCGTCGCTGCACCGCGCGCTGCTCGCCTACGCCTCCGATTTCCATCTGCTCGGCACCGCCACCTTCCCGCACGGCATCAGCTACTACCAGCCGAACGTGCAGATGGCCTCGCTCGACCACGCGCTGTGGTTCCATCGTCCGTTCCGGGTCGACGATTGGCTGCTGTACTCGCTCGACAGCCCGAGCGCGCAGGATGCGCGGGGCCTGGCCCGCGGCCAGATCTTCGACCGCACCGGGCGCCTGGTTGCCAGCAGTGCGCAGGAAGGCATGATCCGCGTGCGTCCCGACACCCCGCCGGCGGCCGACTGACATGCGCCAGGTTTTCTCCAGCGCGCGCCTGGAAAACGTCGAGCGCGTCGCCGACATGCTGCGCGCCGAAGGCATCGAGGTGCAGATCAGCAACGGCCGCTCCTACAAGGGCAACCGGCGCGGCACCTTCAGCTATCGCGACCAGGCCGCCGGTCCGCGGCCCGCAGTCTGGGTGACGCGCTCGGAGGACCAGCCGCGCGCCCGCGCGCTGCTGCGCGACACCGGCCTGCTGCAGACTCAACCTTCGACGCGCAGCTACCTGGCGCAGGGCGAGCTGACGTTCGCGGCCGACAATACGCCGCCACCGCGCCGGGGCCTGAGCCGGGCGGCGAAGATCCGCTATGCGCTGCTGGGTGGTGCGGTCGTGGTGATCGGGCTGTCCTGGTGGTCGCGGCCCTCGCCCGATGCGCCGGCCCCTGCGCCCACCACCGCGCCGGTCGCCGCGCAGGGACCGTCGCTGGACATGCTGCCGCAGACGGTCGAGGCCGGCGTCCACCGCATCCCGGTGCCGCAGGCGCTGGCCGCCAGCGTGTTCGCCGATGCTCTGCGCGCGCAATCGGGGCCGGTCTGCGTGGCGGTCGATGGCGACACCCCGACCGCCCCGCTGCTGGCCGAGCTCGAGGCCGGCTATCCGCAGGTGCTGCCGGCGTCGGCCTGCACGGGCGGCGACGGCCAGGCCGCATGGCTGGAGATCCACAACTACCGCACCGACGGCTCGGGCCGGGGCACGGTCGAGTTGTCGAGCGGCGGCAGCGACGCTGCCCAGGGCATGATTACCCACACCTTCGACGTCCAGCGGCAAGGCCGCGACTGGCGCTTCGCGCCGGCCAAGTAGCCGGAACGTCTCGCTGCGCGCGGCTGCACGGATGCGGCATGATCGGCTGGCCGGTCACATCCGGCGGCCCGGATGCGTCCTGGTCAGATCCTCAGCTGGAAGCGACCGATGTCCGCGATTGCCGCCGACCCGAGCCTCGAAGACCGGATCCACCAGGAGCTGCCCGCCGCGCGCGATGGCGACCAGGCCGCCTACGGCCGCATCGTGCGGCTGAGCCAGAACGCCACGACCGCGATCGCGCTGGCGATCACCCGCGACATGCAGGCCAGCCAGGACATCGCGCAGGAGGCTTATCTCAAGGCCTGGCAGCAGCTCGGGCGGCTGCAGAACCCCACCAGCTTCCTGCCGTGGCTGCGCCAGATCACCCGCAACCTCGCGCGCGACCATCTGCGCGCGCGCCGCGACCGGCTGGTCGCCGGCGAGGTCGCAGACCTTGCGATTGCGCAGGCCGCCGATCCCGATAGCTGTCCGATGCAGCGGATCATCGACGACGAGAGCGGGCGCGTGGCCGCCGACCTGATCTCTGAACTGCCTGACGACAGCCGCGAAGTGCTGCTGCTGTATTACCGCGAGGGGGGCAACTCCCGGCAGGTCGCCGCGCTGCTCGGCCTGTCGGACGCGGCTGTGCGCAAACGCCTGTCGCGCGCGCGCCGCAGCCTGCGCGAGGATCTGATCGAGCGGTTCCGCGACTTCGCCGAAGGCTCCGCGCCCGGCACCGCGTTCACCGTGCTCGTCGTCGGCGGGCTCGCGACGTTCACCAAGCCGGCGATAGCGGCCGGTGCGGCCGGCGGCACGATCGGCAGCGGCGTCGCCGGCAAGGCGCTGTTCGGCTCGGCCGGTGCCGCGGGCGCCAGCCTGGTGTTCGGGGCGTTGACCTGGTGGCTGTGCCGCAAGCTGCTGCTGCAGTACACCGACACCGACGACGAGCGGCGCGCGCTGCTGCGCTTCTACGATCGCTGGATGCTGGCCTCGGTGATCGGCGGTGCATTCGTGGGCCTGGCGTATGCGGTCTCGGACAACAGCTACACCGCGTTCTGCATCGCGACCGTGACCCTGCTGGTCGCGATGACGTTGCCGGCCTTGACCCATCTGCCGCGGTTGATGAATCCCCTGCTCGCCCGCGACGCCGCCCGCGATCCGGTCGGGGCGCGGCGTCGCGCGCGGATCTATGAGCTAACCTTCGGCCGCGCCGGCATGCTGCTGAGCAGCCTGTTGGTGATCGGCCTGCTGGTGATCGTCGGCCTGCGCGGGCATTGACCGCAGCGGCCGCACTTGGCGGCCGCGTTCGATGGCGCGCCGCTAAAACGCGCATGGCCGACGCACGCGCGCCGACGTGCAGCGCCGAAGGCGGCGCGTGATGCAACGCCTTCGGCCCGGTTTCCTCAACGCTGCGGCCGAGCTGCCCGCAGTTCCTCGCGGCTCAGCGTGCCGTCGCGGTTCTCGTCGAACCAGGCGAAGCGCGGCGCCAGCCACGGCATCGCCTCGTCGACCTCGACCCGGCTCAGCCGGCCATCGCCGTTGAGGTCGGCGGCGCGGAACATCGCGTCGAAACGACGCTCGCCCTCGGTGCGACGTTCGGCTTGCTTGGCGTCATGCCAACGCCGCAGCTCGCTCCGGGTCAAATAGCCATCGCCATCGCGGTCGATCGACGCGAAGTCGGCCACCAGATCGAAACCGCGCCCGCCACGCGCATGCGGGCCGTGCGGGCCGCCATGCGGCTTGCGTGCGCCATCGCGCGCTGCATGCGCGGCCAATCGGGCCTCGCGTCGCGCCTGCCAGGCCTGCTGCCCCGCTTCGGCCTCGGCCCGGCTGATGCGGCCATCGCCATCGGTGTCCAGGCGCGCCAACGCGTCGACCGGATCGCGGGGCAGGCCAGGCCGGCCGTGGCCGCGGTGTGCCGGCGCCTCGGTCCCGGTGGACGTGGCGCCCTCGGCCACCGCCGGCGAACGGGCCGACGCGGTGCCGGCAGCGAAGGTCAGTGCGGCGAGCAGCGCCGCCGAGAGCAGGGTCTTGTGCATGTGGGGTTCCCGTTACGGACGGCACGGCGCCGCCTTGTGCATCGATCAACGCGCCCGCCGCGCCTGACGTTGACGCCGCACCGGGCCGGTTCAGCCGGCAGACGGCAGACGGCAGACGGCAGGCGCTGTCGCATCCGTTGCGACGACCGGCGCTATCCTGGCCCGATGCCGTCACCGCCCCGCCCCAGCCCAAAGGATGCCGCGGTCGCGGACGAACTGCGCCTGTTCCACAGCGGCGCCCATGCCTGCGGCTACTGGCCCGAGCGCGTGGCCCGCGATCTCGTGCTCGATCCCGAGGATCCCCGCCTCGCGCTGGCCTATCCGCAGGCACTGCGCTGGGGCTTCCGCCGGTCCGGCGACCTGCTCTACCGGCCGCACTGCGCGGCGTGCCGGGCCTGCGTCGCGGTGCGCATCCCGGTCGCCGACTTCGTGCCCAATCGCAGCCAGCGCCGGACGCTGGCGCGCAATGCCGACATCGAGACGCGCGTACTGCCGCTCGAACGCAACGACGAGCGCCTGGCGCTGTACCGGCGCTACCTGCGCGCGCGTCACGTCGACGGCGGCATGGACGATCATGGCGCGGCGGAGTTCGACCAGTTCCTGATCGGGCGCTGGAACGAGGGGCGTCTGCTGGAACTGCGGCTGCACGGCCGGCTGGTCGCGGTTGCGGTCACCGACCTGGCCGACGACGCGCTCTCGGCGGTGTACACGTTCTTCGACCCCGATGCATCGACACGCGGCCTGGGCACACTGGCAATCCTGCAGCAGATCGCCTGGGCCCGCCGCGAGGGACGCGCGTATCTGTATCTTGGCTATTGGATCGAAGGACACCGCAAGATGGACTACAAACGCAATTTCCAACCGCTCGAAGGCTTCGATGGACGCGAATGGCGTCCGATGACGGCGTGGGCGCGATGAGGCGCGGCATGCTCTGGCTGCTGCTCACCGTCGTCGCGCTGGTGCTGGCCGCCTGCGTCCGTGTCCATGTGCACGGCGATCACCCAACCACGGCCTCACCGCCCGCGCCGGCCGCAGGGGCGCTGCGCATCGCCACCTACAACACCTCGCTCAACAGTGACGAACCCGGTGGCCTGCTGCAGCGCCTGCAGGGCGACGACACAGGCGCGCGCAAGGTCGCCGCGGTGCTGCAACGGGTGCGTCCGGACATCGTGCTGCTCAACGAATTCGACTACGTGGCCGACGGCAGCGCGGCCACGCTGTTCCAGACCCGTTGGCTTGAGCGCGCGCAGCCCGGTGGCGGCGCGCCGCTGCACTACCCCTACCGCTACCTGGCACCGGTCAACACCGGCGTGCAGAGCGGGCTGGACCTCGACGGCAACGGCACGGTCGGCGGCGAGGGCCGCGACCGCGGCAACGACGCCTGGGGCTACGGCCTGCATCCGGGCCAGTACGGCATGCTGCTGCTCTCGCGGTATCCCATCGACGCCGAGGCCGCGCGCACGTTCCAGTGGCTCAGTTGGAGTGCGATGCCCGATGCGCAGCGCCCTCGTGACCCGGCGACCGGCACACCGTTTCATCCCGACGCGGTGTGGGCGCAGCTGCGGCTGTCGTCCAAGTCGCACTGGGACGTGCCGGTACGCACGCCCGCGGGCGTATTGCACGTGCTCGCCTCCCATCCCACGCCGCCGGCGTTCGACGGGCCGGAGAAGCGCAACGTCGCGCGCAACCACGACGAGATCCGCTTCTGGCACGACTATCTGTCGCCGGGCGCACACGACTGGCTGTGCGACGACGCCGGGCGCTGCGGCGGGCTGGCCGCCGATGCCCGGTTCGTGATCCTGGGCGACCTCAACAACGATCCGGTCGATGGTGCCGGGGCGCACGAGGCGATCGTCGGCCTGCTGGAACACCCGCGCGTGTTGCGCATGGCCACGCCGCGCAGCGAAGGCGCGGTCGAGGCGGCGGCGCGCGATGGCGGCGCCAATCTCGAGCACCGCGGCGCGGCCGCGCACGACACCGGCAGCTTCGGCCCGCGCGTCGGCAATCTGCGGCTCGACTACGTGCTGCCGTCGGTCGGCCACGTGCCGGTCGCCAGCGGCGTGTTCTGGCCGTCCACGCAAGCGCCGCACGCCGACATCGTCGACGGCAGCGACCATCGGCTGGTCTGGGTGGATGTGACCGACGGCGGCTGACGCCCTGGTGTCCCGGCAGGGTGTCGGCCGGCGATAGAGGGACTGTGACCGTCGCCCTCATGCTGGCGATCGGCGCGCCGCCCGTGCACCATCGGGGGATGCCACCTGCCGCCCCGCCCTGCCAGCACGAGTCCTGCGCCCGATGAGCGAGGGGCTGTTCCGCGACGAAGTGCTGCGCGCGCGCCGTGAGGCGTGGCTCGGCACCGTGAGCCTGCCGGTGCCGCGCCGTGGCTGGCTGCTCGCCGCACTCGGTGGCGCCGCGCTGCTGGCAATCGCCGCAACGCTGGCGTTCGGCAGCCTGCACCGGACCGTGCGCGCTTCGGGCACGCTGCAACCCGCCGACGGCCTGCAGCGCGTGCAGGCGCCTGAGGCCGGTGTCGTCGTCCGCGTCCACGTAGCCGACGGCGCGACCGTCGCAGCCGGAGATCCCTTGCTCGACATCGCGGTCGATCGCGACCTCGCCGATGGCGGCGCGCCGCTGTCGGCGCGGGTGGCCGAGGGCCTGGAGGCCGAACGCACACGCCTGCGCGCGGCGCTGCAGGCCTTCGACGTCGCACAGCCGGCCCGCGAAGCGGACCTGCAGGCACGGCTGGCGACGCTGGTAGACGAGGTCGGCTCGGCACGCGACGAGATCGCGCTGCGCGAGCGCCAGGCTGCCAATGCCGAAGACGTCTTCGCCCGGCTGCAGCCGCTGCGCGAGGCGCGGATCGTCAGCGAGGTCCAGGTCCAACAGTACGAGAACCAGGCCCTCGACGCGCGCGCCGCGCTTGGCGCCGCCCGGCGTGCGGGCCTGGAGGCCGAGCGCCGGCTCGCCGATGGACGCCGCAGCCTGCGCGAGCAGGCGCTGGCCCGGGCCACCGAGCGCGGCACACTGGCCCAGGCGCTGGCCGACCTGGACCGCGGCGATGCCGAGAACCGCGCACGCGGCACGATCCGGCTGCGTGCCCAGCGTCCGGGCGTGGTCAGCATGTCGGGGCTATCGACCGGCAGCCCGATGGCGGCCGGCGAGTCGTTGCTGACCATCGTGCCGGACGATGCGCGCTTCGTCGCCGAGTTGTGGGTGCCCGCGCAGGCGGTGGCGCATCTGGCGCCGGGGCAGCGCGTGAAGATGCGCTACGACGCCTTCCCGCACCGCCGCTATGGTCAGCAGCCCGGCGTGGTGATCAGCGTCGCGCGCGCCGCGCAACCCGCTCCGGCGCATGCGCGCACAGGCGCCGAGCCCGGCGTGCCGCTGTACCGCGTGCTGGTGCGGCCCGATCGCCAGGACGTGCCGGGCGCCGACGCTGCGCTGCGCACCGACATCGGCGTCGATGCCGACCTGATCCTCGAACGCCAGCGACTGTACCAGCGCCTGTTCGGCGATCGCTTCGCCCGTCCCACCGTCGCCCGAGCCGACTGATGCCCCTGTCTTCCCGTCGACGCGTGCCCGTCGTACAGCAGAACGAGATCGCCGAATGCGGGCTGGCCTGCCTGGCGATGGTCGCGGTGCATCACGGCCACGACCTCGACCTGGCGGCGATGCGCCGGCGATTTCCGATTCCGATCCAGGGCGCGAGCCTGTCGCGGCTGATGGCGATCGCCCGCGAGCTCGGCCTCGAAGCGCGCCCATTGCGCACCGAACCCGAGCATCTGCATACGCTCCAGGCGCCGTGCGTGCTGCACTGGGACCTCAACCATTTCGTCGTTCTGGTGCGCGTGTCGCGCGGGCAGGCGCTGATCCACGACCCGGCACGCGGCGCGGTGACGATGCCGCTGGCCGAACTCGGCCGGCACTTCACCGGCGTGGCGCTGGAACTCACGCCCGCGGCCGATTTCGCCCCGGTCTCCGACCGCACCCGGGTGCCGCTGCGCGCGCTGTTCGGCCGGATCTCCGGCATCGGCCCGGCGGCCACGCAGATCCTGCTGCTGGCGCTGTCGCTGGAACTGTTCACGCTGCTGCTGCCGCTCGCGCTGCAATGGACGATCGACGGCGTGCTGGTCACCGCCGACACCAGCCTGCTGACACTGATCGGGCTGGGCTTCATCGGCGTGGTCGCGTTCCAGGCGACGATCGCGGCGGTGCGCGGCTGGCTGGTGGCCGACCTGGGCGCCTCGCTCAATGCGCAATGGATCGGCAACCTGTTCGCGCACCTGTTGCGGCTACCGCTGGACTACTTCGAAAAGCGCAGCGTCGGCGGCGTGCTGTCGCGCTTTTTGTCGGTGCAGTCGGTGCAGCAGACGCTGACCGGCAGCTTCGTCGAAGCGGTGCTCGACGGGCTGACCGTGCTGCTGGTGTTCGCACTGCTGCTGTTCTACAGCGGGCCGCTGACCGCCCTGGTGCTGCTGGCCTTCGCGCTGTATGCGCTGCTGCGCTGGCTCGCCTACCGCCGCCTGCGCGACCTCAAGGAGACCCAGCTGGTCCACCTGGGGCGGCAGCAGAGCCAGATGATCGAGTCAATCGGCGGTATCCAGACCATCAAGCTCGCAGGCCTGGAAGCCGCCCGCCTGGCGCGACTGCGCAACGCGACGTTGGAGGTCGCCTCGCGCGAGGCCGCGATCGCGCGCACCACCGCGACCTTTGGCGCGCTCTCCAAGCTGATCTTCGGCCTGCTGCGGGTGGGCCTGATCTGGCTGGGGGCGCTGCTGGTGCTCGACGGCCGGTTCACCGCGGGCATGATGGTGGTCTTCGTCACCTACGCCGACCTGCTGGCGATGCGCGGCGGCGCGCTGGTCGACAAGCTGGTTGAGTTCCGCCTGCTGGGCATGCACGGCGAGCGCATCGCCGATGTCGCGCTGGCCGCGCCCGAGGCCGATGTGGAGGCCGTGCACTCCGGCCCCGATCCCGCGCCCGAGCTCATGATCGAGGGCGTGTCGTTCCGCTACGACGAGAGCGGCCCCTGGGTGCTGCGCGACTGCTCACTGCGGATCAAAGCCGGCGAGTCGGTGGCGATCACCGGCGCCTCGGGCTCGGGCAAGACCACGCTCGCCAAACTGATCCTGGGCCTGCTGGCGCCCAGTGAGGGTCGGATCCTGATCGACGGCATCGACATCCGGCACCTGGGTCTGGCGCGCTACCGCGCCCGCTTCGGCGTGGTGATGCAGGACGATGTGCTGTTCGCCGGTTCGATCGCCGACAACATCAGCGTGTTCGATCCCGATGCGACGCTGGACCGGATCGAGACGGCGGCCCGGATCGCGCAGATCCACGACGACATCGCCGCGATGCCGATGGGCTACGAGTCGTTGGTCGGCGACATGGGCTCGGCGTTGTCGGGCGGCCAGAAGCAGCGCGTGATTATCGCCCGCGCGGTGTACCGCCAGCCCGATCTGCTGCTGCTCGACGAGGCCACCAGCCATCTCGACGTGCCGCGCGAGCGCGCGGTCAATGCGTTGATCGCCGACCTGCACGCGACCCGCATCATCATCGCCCACCGTACCGAGACCGTGCGCAGCGCCGATCGCGTTGTGCGGCTGGTGAATGGGCGCGTTGCCGAAGGCGAGGGTGCGGACGATGCAAACGGCACCTGACCGGCCGCATCGAAAGTCCGGAAACACGACGCAGGTCCGGAATCCGGGGGTTCGCATCGTGCCTGCGGGCGACTAGCATCCAAGACGCCGGATCCGGACCGGCCCCTTTCTATCCGGACAAGCCACTGGAGGAAACATGAGCCATCAAGACGCGCAGCATGTCCGCCCCATCGCACGCCTCGCCGCCCGCGAGCTGACCGAGGACGAGGTCGCCGCGGTCGCCGGCGGCAAGCCCGACCACACGCACGCCACCGGCCCCAACGGCGACGATCCGGGCGATCCGGGCGTCGTCTGATCCGCTGTGATCCACGCGCGGCCGGCCGTCCACCGACGGTCGGCCGCATTGCATTACCGATGCCACCAATCCCATGACCGCGCCTCTGATCGTGTCGTCGCTCGCGCACGACATCCATGCCGCCGCCGCGTGTTGGGGGTTGCGCCGCGCCGGCCTTGCCCCACGCTGGATCGCCGGCTGGCACGCCGGTGCGCCAACGCTCGAGATTGCGTCGGAAAGCACACCGACCATCGACGGCTGGGGACCTGAAGGCACGCCGCGCAGCGTGTGGTTCCGACGCCCGATGCCGCCGGCGCAATTGCCGAACGTGGCCGAGCCCGACCAGCGTTTCGTCGGCGACGAGTGGCGCCGCTTCGCCGGCAATCTGCACGCGGTGGCAGGCGACGTTGCCGGACCGCTGTGGGTCAACCCGCCGGCGTCGGCGCTGCGCGCCGAGCACAAATTCATCCAGTTGCAGGCCGCCGCGCAACTCGGCCTGCCGTTCCCCGCCACGCTGATGTCCAGCGACCCGGCGCGCATCCGCGCGTTCGTCGCGCGTCACGGTCGGGTCGTCTACAAACCCTTCCAGACGCACAGTTGGCAGGATGCGGACGGTCGGTTGTTCAGTACCTACGCGCGGGTCGTTGATGCCGACATGCTCGCCTCCGATGCGAGCCTGCAACTGTGTCCGGGCATCTATCAGCAGGCGATCGACAAGGTCTGCGATCTGCGGGTGACGGTGATCGGCACGCACGTGTTCGCCGCGCGCCTCGATGCGCCGCATGATGACGACGTGGTCGATTGGCGGTCAGCCTCGATCGCCGGTGCGGTGGAGACGTCCGCCTACGCACTGCCAGACATCTGGCGCGACGGTCTGCTCGCGCTGCATCGCAAGCTCGATCTCGCGCTTGGCTGCGTCGACCTCGTCGTCGATCGCAGCGGCGCGTTGCATTTCATCGAGGTCAACCAGGCGGGCCAGTTTCTGTTCCTGGAGCAGGCGCTGCCGGATCTTCCACTGTTGCGCACGCTGTGCGCATTGCTCGCGCAGGGACGGCTGGATTGCGATCCGGACGCGATGCCGGACGATGTCGGCTTCGCGGTTTATCTCGATAGCGAGGTCTACGCCGACTGGTGGGCCGAGGTCGCACCGCGCCTGCACACCGCCGGTACCGTGCCGCCAGGCGTCAGCCTCGAAGCCTGAGCTGCGCACCCGCACTTTCTGGCACGTCGAAAAGAACACACGGTGCTTATCCCCCGCGACTGGGGGGGTGTATTTCGGATGGGCAGCGGCATGCCGGCCGGAAGCCGCTCCCCCCTCGGCAGGACCGCTTCGCGGTCCGGCCACGCGAAGCACGCGTGGCGTTCGCATGGACGCGCGGCAGTGCCGCGCATGCCATCCATGCTCACCCTGTCCTGACTCGGGCGCGCGCCCGCTCCGCTTCGCGGAGCGGGCTGACCGAGCCGGTGAGCAGTCCCCGACCGGCGCGACGCGCGCTCCGGAGACGAACTGCCCGATCAGAGCGCGCAGAAGCAAGATGACCGTAACTTCGCAAAGAAAAAAAGCGGGCCTTTCGGCCCGCTTTTTCTAACGTCTCATGACACCAGACCTTACTCGGCCGGCGTGCCCTCGCCTTCGGCGACGGCCTTCATCGACAGGCGGATGCGGCCCTGCTTGTCGACTTCCAGCACCTTGACCTTGACCACGTCGCCTTCCTTGAGCACGTCGCCGACCTTCTCGACGCGCTCGTTGGAGATCTGCGACACGTGGACCAGACCATCCTTGCCGGGGGAGATCGTCACGAACGCACCGAAGTCCATCAGCTTGACGACCTTGCCCTCGTAGATGCGGCCCGGCTCGACGTCGGAGGTGATCTGCTCGATGCGCGACTTCGCGGCCTGGCCGGCAGCGCCGTTGACCGACGCGATCGTGATCGTGCCGTCGTCCTGGATGTCGATCTGGGTGCCGGTTTCCTTGGTGATCGCCTGGATGACCGAACCGCCCTTGCCGATGACCTCGCGGATCTTGTCGGGGTGAATCTTCATCGTGATCAGGCGCGGCGCGAACTCGCTGAGCTCGGAACGCGGCGTGGTCAGCGCGCTGCTCATCTCGTTGAGGATGTGCAGACGGCCTTCCTTCGCCTGGGCCAGCGCGACCTTCATGATCTCCTCGGTGATGCCCTGGATCTTGATGTCCATCTGCAGCGCCGAGATGCCGTTCGTGGTGCCGGCAACCTTGAAGTCCATGTCGCCGAGGTGATCCTCGTCGCCCAGGATGTCGGACAGGACGACGAAGTCGTCGCCTTCCTTGATCAGGCCCATCGCGATGCCCGCGACCGGCGACTTGACCGGCACGCCGGCGTCCATCAGCGCCAGCGACGAACCGCAGACCGAGGCCATCGACGACGACCCGTTCGACTCGGTGATCTCCGACACGACGCGGATCGTGTACGGGAACTCTTCCATCGTCGGCATCACGGCGAGCACGCCGCGCTTGGCGAGGCGGCCGTGCCCGATCTCGCGACGCTTCGGCCCCATCATGCGACCGGCCTCACCCACCGAGTAGGGCGGGAAGTTGTAGTGGAACAGGAAGTGTTCCTTGTACTCGCCGGCGACCGAATCGATGATCTGGCCGTCGCGGGCGGTGCCCAGCGTGACGGCGACGATCGCCTGGGTCTCGCCGCGGGTGAACAACGCCGAGCCGTGGACGCGCGGCAGCACGCTGACCTTCGAGCTGATCGGACGCACGTCCGCCGGGCCGCGGCCGTCGATGCGCTTCTTGGTCTTGAGGACCGAGTTGCGCATGGTCTGGTATTCCTGCTCGCCGAACTCCTTCGACAGGTCGCCATGCGACCAGGCATTGGCCTCGGCGTGCGGCGCGATGGTTTCGAGGATGGCCTTCTTGAGCTTGGAGATGGCGTCCTTGCGCTCGAGCTTGTCGCGCACCTGGAACGCACCCGCGAGCTGCTCGCCGATGGCGGTGCGCAGGGTCGAGATCAGGCCTTCATCGGTGGCCGGCGCCTGCCACTCCCACTTCGGCTTGCCGGCTTCGGCGACGAGCTCGTTGATCGCGGCGATCGCGACCTGCTGCTGCTGGTGACCGAACACCACCGCACCGAGCATTACGTCTTCCGACAGCTCCTTGGCCTCGGACTCGACCATAAGCACCGCCTTGGCGGTACCGGCGACGACGAGCTCGAGCTCGGAGTCGACCAGCTCGCTGGTCGTGGGGTTGAGCAGGTACTGGCCGTTCTTGTAGCCAACCTTCGCCGCGCCGATCGGACCGTCGAACGGCGCGCCCGACAGCGACAGGGCAGCCGAGGCGCCGATCAGGGCAAGGATGTCGCCGTCGACCTCGGGGTTGAGCGACATCACCGTGGCGATGACCTGGACCTCGTTGCGGAACCCTTCGGGGAACAGCGGACGGATCGGACGGTCGATCAGGCGAGCGGTCAGCGTTTCCTTCTCGGTCGCGCGGCCTTCGCGCTTGAAGAAGCCGCCCGGGATCCGGCCGCCTGCGTAGAACTTCTCCTGGTAATCGACGGTCAGCGGGAAGAAATCCTGCCCTTCGCGCGCGGTCTTGTTGGCCACTGCGGTGACCAGCACCTGCGTGCCGTCGCACGAGACCATGACCGCACCGCCGGCCTGGCGGGCGATCTCGCCGGTTTCGAGCGTCACCGTCTGGTTACCGAACTGGAAGCTCTTTGTCACTTTTGCCACGTTGAATTCCCTTGATGACTCTTGCGATGGACCGGACGGAACCCTTGCCCCGGCCGGGTGGGCGCTGCGCGCGCCCAAAAAACGACCGCGGCGCATTTCTGCGCCGCGGGGGGAGACGGGTTTAGCGACGCAGGCCGAGCTTCTCGATCAGCGCCTTGTAGCGGTCTGCATCCTTGCGGTGCAGGTAGTCGAGCAGACTGCGACGGCGGTTGACCATCATCAGCAGGCCGCGGCGGCTGTGGTGGTCCTTCTTGTGCGTCTTGAAGTGCTCGGTCAGGTGCACGATGCGTGCGGTCAGCAGGGCGACCTGGACTTCCGGCGAGCCAGTGTCGTTGTCGCCGCGCTTGTGTTCTTCGATGATCTTGCTGTTGTCGATCGTGGTCATGTGTTTCGCTCTTGACGCGCGTCCCGCAGAGACAGCGACGGATCAACCGTCACGTACCGCCCGGACCGCCTGTGGATGGAGAGTGCTTTTCGCCTGGAAAAAGGCGGCCAAGATTGTATCGCCTGTGGCCTGGCCGAACAAGGCGACGTATTCATTCCGATGCGCGCAGACCGGCGCGTTCAGTCCGAGGCGGCCGCGCGCCGGAACATGCGCCGCGGCCACAGGCTCCCGTCGCCCTGCACCTGCGCCAGCCCCTCGGCCCGCCCGTTCGGCCCGAAGACCGCGACCTCCCCGGTCGCCGCGAACGGACCGGGCAGCGACTGCCCGTTCTGCAGCCGGGCCGCCTGGCGGGCGTCGACGTGGACGGCCGGCCAGGCCAGCATCCCCGCCTCCAGGTCCAGCAGGCAGGCCTCGAGCTGGTGTTCGCCGCGCGCGGCGAGCGCCTGGAGCTCGTCGAGCGTCCACATTCTGGGATCGCGAAACGGATCGACCCAAAGCCGACGCAACTGCGCGACGTGCGCGCCGCAGCCCAGCAGCTCGCCGAGGTCGCGGACCAGGCTGCGCACATAGGTCCCCGAGCCGCACTCCACATGCAGGCGCAGTTGCGGCGCCCCGCCCGGGTCGAGCACGCCGTCGAGCAAGTCGGCTGCCGACTGCAGTTCGAAGGCGTGCACATCGACCGGCCGCGACTCGACCTCCACCGTCTCGCCGCGGCGGGCCTTGGCATACAGCGGTTCGCCGCCACGCTTGAGCGCCGAGTAGATCGGCGGGCGCTGGTCGATGCGCCCGGTCAGCCGCCGCAGCGCGGTATCGATCGTGGCCAGATCGAGCGGCGGCACCGGCCGCTCGCGCAGCAACTGGCCGGCCGCATCGTCGGTATCGGTGACCTGGCCGAGCCGGGCGACGGTGGTGTAGGCCTTGCGCGCGCCCAGCAATCCGCCGGCGATCTTGGTCGCCTCGCCGAAACAGACCGGCAACAGCCCGGTCGCCAGCGGATCGAGGCTGCCGGTATGGCCGCCCTTCTCGGCGCGGAACAGGTGGCGCACGCGCTGCAGGGCCTGGTTGGAGCTCAACCCGCCCGGCTTGTCGAGCAGCAAGATGCCGTCGAGCTTGCGGAACTTCGTACGCGGGCGGGACTGGGGACGGCTCATCTGAGGATCGGCGGACGAAGGGAGGAGTGACGTCCCGCGGGACGCGGGCGGCGTCAGGCGCCCAGCGCATGGGCTTGGTCCCGAACCACGTGGCCCTGCCGCCGCGGCGACGCCGGGCCGCCGGGCATGCCGCGGGCGGTCAGGCCCGCTCGCCGCCGTCGTCGAGATCGCGCAGCAGATGGTCGATGCGCTCGCCGCGATCGACCGAATCGTCGTAGTGGAAATGCAGTTCGGGCACGTGGCGCAGCTTGACCGCCCGCGCGAGACGGAAGCGGATCTCGGGCGCGACCGCCTTGAGCCCCTTCAGCGCCTCGGCCGCGCGCTCGGACTGCAGCGCCGTCACGAACACCTTGGCGTGGGCCATGTCGCGTGTGACCTCGACGTCGGACACGCTCACCGACGGCAGGCCATGCTCGGACACGGCCTCACGGACCAGGGTGCCGAGTTCGCGGCGAAGCTGGGCGGAGACGCGGTCGGTGCGATGGAAGGATTTGGTCGGCACGTGATTCGTAATTCGTCTTGGGTGGTGCGAAGGCCTTGCTCGATCCTGTGATGGAGCGCGGACCCGTGATCCGCGTTCGCGGACCACGACTCCCCATCACCGATCGTCGCGGACGCTTATAGCGTCCGCTGCACCTCGATGCGCTCAAAGCATTCGATCTGGTCGCCGGCCTTGACATCGTTGTAGGCCTTCACGCCGATGCCGCACTCGGTGCCATTGCGCACCTCGTCGACGTTCTCCTTGAAGCGGCGCAGCGATTCGAGTTCGCCTTCGAACACCACGGTGTTGTCGCGCAGCACGCGGATCGGCTTGGAGCGCTTGACCACGCCTTCCACCACCATACAGCCGGCCACGGCACCGAACTTGGAGCTGCGGAAGACGTCGCGGACCTCGGCAATACCGATGATCTCCTCGCGGATCTCCATGCCCAGGATGCCGGACGCGACCTGCTTGACCTGGTCGATCACGTCGTAGATCACCGAGAAGTAGCGCAGGTCCAGACCATTGCCTTCGATGACCTTGCGCGCCGAGGCGTCGGCGCGGACATTGAAGCCGATGATCGTCGCCTTCGCCGCCGCCGCCGAGTTGGCGTCCGACTCGGTGATGCCGCCCACGCCCGAGACGATGATGTTGACGCGGATCTGATCGTTCGACAGCGCGGTCAGGGCCTGCTTGAGCGCCTCGACCGAACCCTGCACGTCCGCCTTGACGACCAGGTTGAGCGACAGCTGCTGCTCGGCCTGGCCCATCTGCGCCATGATGTCTTCCATGCGGTTGCCCGCAGCCTGCACCAGGCGCGTCTCGCGGCGCTTGGTCTCGCGCTGCTGGGCGACGTCCTTGGCCAGGCGCTCGTCGGCGACGACGACGAAATCGTCGCCGGCATCGGGCACGCCCGACAAGCCGAGCACCTGCACCGGGATCGACGGACCCGCGGTCTGCACCTGGGTCCCGGTCTCGTCGAACAACGCACGCACGCGGCCGTACTGCACGCCGCAGACCAGGTAGTCGCCACGGGCCAGCAGGCCCTGCTGCACGAGCACCGTCGCCACCGGACCGCGGCCCTTGTCGAGCGAGGACTCGATGACCGTACCGCTGGCGCGGCCTTCGGCGACCGCACGCAGTTCCAGGATTTCGGCCTGCAGCGAGATCGCGTCGAGCAGGTCGTCGACACCGTCGCCGGTCTTGGCCGACAGCTCGACCATCTGCGTGTCGCCGCCGAAGTCCTCGGCCACGACCTCATGTTCGAGCAGCTCGTTCTTGACCCGGTTCGGATCGGCGTCGGACTTGTCGATCTTGTTGATCGCCACGATCAACGGCACCTTCGCCGCCTTCGCGTGCTTCACCGCCTCGACCGTCTGCGGCATGACGCCATCGTCGGCCGCGACCACCAGCACCACCAGGTCGGTGAGTTTGGCGCCGCGAGCGCGCATCGAGGTGAAGGCCGCGTGGCCCGGGGTGTCGAGGAAGCTGATGACGCCCTTGTCGGTTTCGACGTGGTAGGCACCGATGTGCTGGGTGATGCCACCGGCCTCGCCCGAGGCGACCTTGGTGCGCCGGATGTAGTCCAGCAGCGAGGTCTTGCCGTGGTCGACGTGGCCCATGATCGTGACCACCGGCGGACGCGTGGTCAGCTCGCCCTGCGACTCGCCGACGTGGGCGATCAGCTCGCTCTCGGCATCGTCGGCATCAGCGCGCACGGCGGAGTGGCCCAGTTCCTCGACCACCAGCACCGCTGTGTCGTGATCGATCGACTGGGTGATCGTCGCCATGACCCCCATCTTGAACAGCGCCTTGACCACATCGCCGCCCTTCATCGCCAGCTTCTGGGCGAGATCGGCCACGGTGATCGCCTCGCCGATCGCGACTTCGCGCACGACCGGTGCGGTCGGACGCTCGAAGCCATGCGGACCGGCGCCGCTGCGGGCAGGCGCGCTGCCGCGGCGCTGCGGGCCACCACGGGCCGGCCGGCCACGCGTGCTGGTGCTGCGGCGCGCCCGGTCGGACGCACTGAGGTGCAACTGACCGGCAAAGCGCGCGGTGCTGTCGTCGTCCTCGACGCCCGACACCATCGCGTGCGAACCGCGGTTGCCCTTCTTGGCATTGGCGTTGGCATTGCGGTCGTCGCTGCGCGGCGCCGCCGGCGCCTTGTGCGCATGAGCGTGGCCACCGGCCGGCTTGCGGGCGGTCGCGCTCTCGCCGGCGTCCGGGACTGCGGCAGCGGCCGCGGCCGCCTGGCGCAGCCGCTCGGCTTCGGCCTCGGCTTCGCGCTTGCGCTGCTCGGCCTCGTCGGCGCGACGCTTGTCTTCCTCGGCCAGGCGCTGCTGCTCGGAGAGATTGCGCTGGCGCGACTCCTCGAGCTTGCGCAGGATCTCGGCGCGCTCGGCGTCCGGATCGACCGGCGCCCCGCCATCGGCGGGCCGGCTGAGTGTGACCTTCTTGCGCACGACCACGTCGACCGTCTGACGGTTTTTGCCGCCGCCGACCGTCAGCTCCTGCTTGCGGCTGCGGCTGAGCGTGATCTTCTTCGGCGCGGAGACTTCCTCGACAGGGGCGTCGCCCTTGCCGTGGGCGCGCTTGAGGAAGCCGAGCAGCTTGAGCTTCTCGGCACTGGTCACGACCTGGTCGGGGTTGCTGAACTGCATGCCCGCTTCGGACAGCTGTTCGAGCAGTTTCTCGACCGGCGTGTTCACCAGTGCGGCCAGCTTACGGATGGTGGTTTGTTGCGACATTCGTGATTCCGATTCCTTGCGCGCCGCCGCAGGGGCGGCGCAGTGGATTTGTCATTCTAGCGCTGCATGGGGTGCATTCCGAACGCGACCGCCAGCGGGGGACCGGGCGACGGCAGGACCGCGCCCCTGGAGCGGCATGGCCCTGCGCCATCACTGCGGCCGTCCCGACGGTCCGACTACGACTTCGGGTCGTCCTGCCCGGCCTTCACACGACCGGACGGCAGATCACCCCTCCCGTTCCAGACGTGCGATCTCCTCGGCACGCGCGGCCAGGATCAGCGCCGCGGCACGCGCCTCGTCGAGGCCCTCGATACCGAACTCCAACACCTCGTCGGCGCCCAGGTCGGAGAGCTCCTCGCTGGTGCGCACGCCGTGCGCGGCGAGCGCGAACGCGGTGTCCTCATCCATGCCCTCGAGCGCCAGCAGGTCCTGGGCCGGCGCGTTCTCGTCGGCTTCTTCCTCGACCGCGAGCGCGTCGTTGAGCAGCGCATCGCGGGCGCGCGAGCGCAGTTCCTCGACGATGTCCTCGTCGAAGCCCTCGACCGCGAGCAGCTCGCCGACCGGCACGTAGGCGATCTCCTCGACGGTGCCGAAGCCCTCGGAGACCAGGATGCCGGCGATTTCCTCGTCGACCTCCAGCTTGTCCATGAACAGCTGGCGCGCGGCGGCCTGTTCGGCCTCCGACTTCGCGGTCACCTGGTCCTGGGTCATCACATTGAGCTGCCAGCCCGCCAGGCGGCTGGCCAGGCGCACGTTCTGCCCGCCCTTGCCGATCGCCTGCGCCAGCTTGTCCTCGGCGACCGCCAGGTCCATCGAGTGCTTGTCCTCGTCGACGACGATCGACTGCACCTCGGCCGGGGCCATCGCATTGATGACGAACTGCGCCGGATTGTCGGACCACAGCACGATGTCCACGCGCTCGCCGTTGAGCTCGTTGGACACCGCCTGCACGCGCGAACCGCGCATGCCGATGCACGCGCCGATGGGATCGGTGCGGGTGTCATAGGCGACGACGGCGATCTTGGCGCGGTCACCCGGGTCGCGGGCGCAGGCCTTGATCTCGACCAGGCCCTGGCCGACTTCCGGCACCTCGAGCTTGAACAGTTCCATCATGAATTCGGGCGCGGCGCGGCTGATGAACAGCTGCGGGCCCCGGGGCTCGCTGCGCACGTCGTACAGGTAGCCGCGTACGCGGTCGCCGGCACGCACGACATCGCGCGGAATGGCCTTGTCTTTCTGGATCAGCGCCTCGGCGTTGCCACCCAGGTCGACGTAGACGTTGCCGCGCTCCACGCGCTTGACCACGCCGGTCACCAACTCGCCCACGCGGTCCTTCCAGGCATCGACGACCTGCTGGCGCTCGGCCTCGCGCACGCGCTGCACGATCACCTGCTTGGCGGCCTGGGCTGCGATGCGGCCGAAATCGACGTTCTCGATCTGCTCTTCGATGTAGTCGCCGACCTCGACGCCGTCGGCCTCGTCGACCGCGTCCATCAGGCGGATCTGGCGATCCGGCGATTCCATCACCACGTCGTCGGCCACGACCTCCCAGCGGCGGAAGGTCTCGTAGCTGCCGTCCTTGGGATCGATCGCCACGCGGGTCAGCACGTCCTGATCGACGTAGCGCTTCTTGGCCGCAGTCGCCAGCGCGGCCTCGATGGCCTCCAGGATCACGGTCTCGGGGACGCCTTTCTCGCTGGCGACCGCATCGACGACCAGCAACAGTTCCTTGCTCATCTTTTCATTCACTCCGCACCGGCCGGCTTGCGCGGCCGCTTGTTGTCACGTGATGTGTTGTCTGCGTTGCGGGCCGCACCGGCGGCGCGTCCCTTCTTGTCCTTCGACGGCGCCAGGCCCAGCGCGGCCCAGTCGGGGACCAGCCGCGCCTTGTCGATGTTGTCCATGCGCACCGTCAACGGCGTGCCGTCGACGTCGAACGTGATGGTCTCGCCCTCGACCGCGTCGATGCGGCCGGTCAGGCGGCGGCGTCCGTCCTGCGGCAGCTTCAGGCCGACCTTCGCGGTCTGGCCGGCGAAGCGCGCGAAATGCGCGGCCTCGAACAGCGGCCGGTCGACGCCGGGCGAGGACACCTCGAGCGTGTAGTTGCCGCTGATCGGGTCCTCGACGTCGAGCTGGGCCGACACCTCGCGGCTGACCGCCTCGCAATGCTCGATGGTCACGCCCTGCCCGGCCTCGCCGTCGGCCGCCTCGCCTTGGGCGGCGTCCGTGTCGGTGGCCGGCACATCGATATACAGCCGCACCAGCGCGCCACCAGGCGCCGGCAGGTATTCGATGCCCAGCAGTTCGAGGTCGAGAGACTCGACCGTCGCCGCCAGCATCGTCTTGAGTTGTGTCGCCTTGTCCGCCACTCGTCCCTCGCGTTGTCCGGTATCGCGTCCGATCGCCTGCACTTCGACGACCTGCCGACGCGCGCGTCGGTTTTGCGGTCGTGGAAAACGACAAGGGGCCCGACGGGCCCCTTGTCCGATACCACTGGATGTCGGCGCCGAAGCGAAGCAGGAGCTTCGGCAAGCCCAGACTTTTCGCTTTCGGGCCCCTTGCGGACACCCATCATCGACGCGAAAAATTTGGTAGCGGGGGCAGGATTTGAACCTGCGACCTTCGGGTTATGAGCCCGACGAGCTGCCAGACTGCTCCACCCCGCATCAGGAGAGCGATTATGAAGCGAGCGGTGCGGAATTGCAAGCCAGAACACCCTGGCAGATCCCGCTTCGCATCGCTCGATCGTGTGGGCGAACCCAGGTCACGACCAACCGCGGGCGCATCATAACGCAAGCACTGGGGCCCACGCCATCGTCTTGCACTAGAGCGCCGATACGCAGGCGAGCGCGCGCGTGGATACCAGCCATTCGAGCAATGCCCGCGCCTGCGTCTGCTGCAGCGTGGCGCCAGCCGTCGATGCCTCGGACGCGGTGCCGGCGAAGGGCGCGAGCAGGTCGGCGACGCTGACGCCGCCCCCCGAATCGAAGCGGCGCAGCAGCGCCGCAGCCCTGTCGTCGAAGCCCTCGACGCGGCGCACATGCCCGGCCGCGCCGCACAATGCACTGTCGCCGTCATGCATCCAGGCAAGCGGAAACGCCGGGTCGGCAAGCCGCCATCGCCCCTGCGCGCGCAACGGCGCCACAGGCGACACCGGCGGTGGCGGCACGAAACCGCCGCCCGTACGCAACGCCAGATAGCCGGCCGAGGCGGCGCTGCGCAGCGCCGCCGGCGTGGCCAGGCGCCGGACCGTCGCCAGGGCCCCGGCGACTTCGTCGGTCGATCCCGTATCGTCTTCGCACGGATCACCCGCGGCGGTGGCCTGCGCATCCACCGCATCGGCCGCGCGCACGATCGCATCGAAGTCGTAGAGCAGCGCATGACCTTCACGCGGGATCCCGACGTTGACACTGGTCGCCACCTCAGCGCCGAGGGTTTCGCCGACGTGGTAGTACGCCGCGGGCCAGTAGAGCAGATCGCCCGGCCCGACCTCGATCGCGAAGGAGTCGGCCAGATGCTCGGCGTAATCGACCCGCGTCGCCACCGCGTCCTGCCAGGGACGCGTCGGCCAGAACCGCATGCGTTTGCGCCCCTGCAGCATGAATACGAAGGTCGCGAACCGGTCCTTATGCACCCCCACCGGCGTGCGTTCGTAGTTGCCGTGGAACAGCGTGGTGATCGCACCGGTCGACGGCAGCCCGACCTGCGCGAACAAGCCCTGGAAGAAACGCCGCCCGCCCTCCCAGATGTGCGGATCGTGTCGGTGGAACTCGTTGACGATCAGCGCATAGCCGCGCCCGCCGCCCTCGCGCAGTATCCGCTGCGCATACCGTTCGAACGTGGCGTCCTCGGGCTGTGGCAACCAGCCCCCGGGCTGCCGGAACTGACGATCGTCGAGCACGAACCGGCAGGCCCGCTCGTCGCCGTCGGCCGTGCGCGCGGCAGACGCCGCTGCCGCGAGCGCCGCGTCCAACGGATACGGCGCCGCGCCGTGCCCCCGGAATACCACCGGCCGGCGGTCCCAGCACGTCGCGACGAACTGCGCCCAGTCGACCGGTCCCTGCGCTTGCAGATAGGGCATGGCCTTCATTCCCCTCCTCCCCCGTAGACACGGTGCAGCAGCGCCCGATACTCGGCGAGCGGCGGCAGGCCCATCTGTCGCCGCCAGGTATCGACCTGCGTCGGCGACTGGAGCGGATACGGCACAAGCGTCCCCTGTCGCCGCCTGAACTTCGTCCCATAGCGTTGCCTGTGGCCCGCGTTCACGCAGACCGCGTCGGTCAGATAGGCGAGGTGACGCAGCGGCACGTCGCCTTCGACCGCGGCGGCGTGCACTAGCGCCAGGCATCGCCGCTGCAGCGTCGCGTCACGGCGATCGGCATGCTGGGCGAGCGTCACCGCGGCCTCGCAGGCACGGGGGCCGACCCGGGCCACCGTCGGCCAGCCGTGCGCGTCGAGCACGGACTCGAGCCAGGCCAAGGCGGTCTGCGTCAGTGTCCGCAGACGCGCCGCGGTCTCGCGATCGCGGAACCCGTCGACCGCCCATTGCCGGCGCAGCGCGCCATCGAGTCGCTGGATCGCCAGCAAGCGCCGGCCGACCGCGCGCAGGCGTGGCGGGTCGGCGGGCAACGGCAGCGCCCGCACTTCGATCCGCTGGCGATTCCAGCGGTAGGCCACCCGGCAACCGGCCTGGGCCCAGTCGAAATGCGCGCTGCCGGCGTGGATGCTGCGGATGCGCAGGTCCACGCCGAGCGCAGGGTCGCGCAGCCGCCAGCCGGCGCCGTCGCGCCATGTGTCGGGCGCATCGCGCCCCAGCTCGGGGAACGCGTGCGCGACAACATCGTGGATCAACGTCGCCAGATCGACGAAGTCGAGCTCTTGGGCCAGCAATCCGTCTAGGTCGGGCAACAGCGACGACACCTCGACCGACAACGGCCCGACCCGCCGCGCGCGTGAGAACGATGGCGCCGCCAGTGCGCGCGGGGCGCCACCGTCGAGGGGGGCGAAGAAGTACGGCACGTCGCCACGCGCCAGCTGCGTGCGCTCCTCCTCGCAGAGCGGCACCCCCACGTTGGCGGGGTTCCCGTCGTCGGCGCCGTTCTCGAGTGCGCGCGCATAGGTCGACGTGAGTTTGGGCAGGACACGGACCCAGCCACCCTGCAGCGAGGCGCGCAGGCGCGCGTGCAGCGCCTGGCGATGCTGCAACAGGCAGGTCCACGTGTCGAACATGCCGCGCAGCATCGCCGGCAGCTGGCGCGCCGGCCCGATGTTGCCGACGGCATCGGCCACCGCGGCACGGCTCTCGCGGCGCGCCCATGCAGCCGTCGGGCGCCGCAACCGCAACGTCCCGCCCGGCGCGACGAAGAACGCTGCGGCCGGCCCTTCGACGTCGTCGGGCCGCAGCCGGGACGCGAACGCCGGGTGGCCCCCGCAGCGGTGCGCGGGCGAGGCGACCAATCCGGTGCCGGTCATTCGCTGCATCCGGCACCCGAACACTTCCAGATCGACGACATGCGGCATGGGATCGCGCGCACCCGACCGCACCCCGCACAGCACGTTGCTCTCCCCCAGGTCGGTCGCGCCGACCACCTGGCAGGCCACACCCAAGGCACCGGCCGAGCGCCAGTACGCGCGCACTGCGCGTGGCGACAACCGCGCCCCTTCGATCGCCGGACGCGCCTGCGGGTCCAGCAGGCCCCAGTCGCGCGGCCGCTCCACCCAGTCCTGCCAACTGTAGGTCCAGCGATCGCGGCCGACGCCGCGCCATACGCGCAACGTGGGCAGGCGGACCGGCCCGGACACCGGCGCCAGGCCATTGAGCCAGGCGAAGATCGACACGCGCCCGTCGACAGGCGCGTCCGCCAGGAAGATCCGCTCGCCATCGACCGGCCTGGGTTTGTAGGCGATGCGCGTGCCATCGCGCAGGCGCAGGCACAGCACCCGCTGGCCGCCATTGTGCGTTTCCGAGGGGCTGGCCCACAGCCCGACGACGGGGCCGCGCAGCGCATCGCCGAAGACGCCGGCCTGCAGATCGCGGCGCAGGCGCGCGGCAAACCGTATGAGGAAGGCCCGGAACAGGCGACAGCGCTCGGCAACCTCGTCACGATGGCCGACACCGCCGATCGCGCAACGGACGAAGGCCTCGCTGACCAACGGCGCGAACAAGGCCGCATTGCCGAGGCCGAACACGCGAGCGCCGAACAGATCGGCATGGGTCCGTCCCAATGCCCGGCACCAGGGGCCCAGCGTCTCGAGCATCTCGACGAATGCCGCGAATGCGGGCCTCGCCAGCACCACCGCCAGCGATCGCGCATCATCGCCCCCCCGCAACGTGCGCAGCGGTTCGATCAGTCCGTCGGCACGCTGGCGCGCGACCGGCGGCAACAGCGCGCCTGCGTCGCCGCGGGCGAGCCTGCGCACGAAGGCCCGGGTCTCGGGCGGCAGTCGGACCGGACGTGCCGACCGTGGCAGCGATACCAGGACGTCCCGTGGCGCGGCGCGATGGACCGCGTCGCGAATGCGCCTGGCGCGCGCGCCCGTCCGACCGGCCAAGGCCTCAGGGCTCCCCGTCACGATTGCCGACGGCGGCCGGGCCATCCGGCACGACGCCACGCACGCTCTGGAGTTGCGCCAGCACTGTGCGCAGCACGGCATCGGCGCCGCACAGGGCGTCGACCGACCAGGCGCCACCGCGGGCAAGCGTTTCCCGCAATGCGCCACTGGCGGGGGTGTCGTCAACGGCCAGCGTGTGGCCGTTGACCGCCCACAGCCGCGCACCCGCGCCGGCCGGGACTTCGAGAATCCGCGCGCCAGGCACTGTGCGAACACGATCACCTGATGCCAGTGTGGGCGACGCCAGACGACCGGGGACCGGCTCCAGTGCGCACGCACTGGCCCGGGCCAGACGATGCACAGAATCGGCCAGGTCGGCCGACGCGCCGGCCACCCATGCGCCCAGCGCGTCTGCATTGCGCGCGAGCATGGCAGGCAACTCGAGCGCGCCATCGGCGCCTGTGCCGCGGACCGGCAACGACGGCACGGCGTCCCCGTCCGGGCGTTCGGTCGGCACCAGGGACGCGAACAGATCGAGCAGTTCGCGAGTCGCGCCGACGCGGTGCCGGGGCATGGTCAAACGAAGCGCGATGCAGCCCGCGTCGCCGGTCTCCTGCCAAGCCTCGCCGCACGGGCGATACAGCAGCGCGCCGGCACCCGCGACCGCGACTTGGTGTCCGCTGCGCGCACAGGTCAACGCCACCTGACCCGACAACGGAAAGATCAGCGCCGCGTCCCGATGCGCGATCGCCTCCCGGCGATACCGGCCCAGCAGCAGGTGCGCCACGATCGGCCGTGCAGGACAGCCGAGATGCGCACACCAGGCCCACAGGAAGTTCCGGACGCGCATCCACGCCGCGACATCGGCGATCAGCGGCGCCTCGATCTCCAGCGATACCGCCTCGTCAGGTGCCCAGGCCTGCAGTCGACGCAGATAGTCTTCGCCCGACACATCCCGCTCGTCGGGCAACAGCGCGCCCGGCGCGCGGATCTCTGCCTGGCCGACGAAGAAGCGCACGGCGGGCAGCGTGAAAAAGCGGATGCCCGCGCGCGATGGCCTGCAAATTGCGATCGCCAGGCGATAGGCCGCGTCGGCCGACCAGGGCGCGACCACGCGAAACAAGCCGGGCGTCTCGCTGCGATGGCAAGACGCCAGACGACTCCAGTCCAGTTGGGCAGGCTGCGCCCGCGCCGCTGCCGTCTCCATGGCCGATGCGAGAGCCGCACGCGGCGGGCGTCGCCCGCCGGGTGCGGCGGCTGCACTCAGACGCAGTAGATCGTGCGCGAACAGCTGGCCTGCGGCGCGACGCCGGCGTTGTCGAGTGCGGTGCCCTTGGGTGCCGACTTCTGCATCTGCCCAATCAGATGATCGAGGGCCGACTTCGCATCGCCTGCCCGATCGTGGGCGGCGTCCCGCTCCTTGCTTGCGCTGACCTTGTTCATGCTCGTCTCCTTCGCGGTTGGGGATGACAGTTCGCCAGCCGTCTGTGACGGGCCGTCATCGAGGTAACGGCGGCGGCGCTCAGAAGCAGTAAATCGTCCGGAAGCAGGTCGACTGCGGCGCGATACCCGCGTTGTCGAGTGCGGTGCCCTTTGGCGCCTGCTTTTGCATCTGCCCGATCAGCCGATCGAGGCTGGACCTCGCATCGACAGCCGGATTGCAACGGGTCCCCTGATCCTTGCGTGCCTTGACCTTGTCCATGATCGTCTCCTGTGCTCGGTTGGGTGACAGCCCGGCGCGTCCTTGCGATCACCGGCGGATCCGGCGAGTCGAGTCGCACCGGCCCGCCGTCATCGACGGGCGGTTCCGGGGTAACACGGCGCAGCGAAGCCATGCAAATGAATGCGCCGCACACATGCGCGACCCATGACAGCGGTCACACCCCCACCCTTTCGCCTCCGCATCGCCCAGGTGCGGGTCTGCGACCGTCCCCACGCGAGCAGGTGCACAAACGACGCCGGCCGGGTCGAAGACCCGGCCGGCATTGAACACTTCGATGGTCCGCGCAGGCGCGGCCCTGGCAATCAAGCACCGCGATCAGGCGAACGCTTGCTGGCACCACGCCATCAACGGGCTCCAGAACAGCCCCAGGCCCAGCAGCGCCAGCGCATTGATCGCGAACACGATGCGCAGCAGCGGGCCCGGGCGCTGCGCGACCGGCGCGGCGTTGGGCGCATCGAAGTACATGACCTTGATCACGCGCAGGTAGTAGAACGCGCCGATGACCGCGAACACGATGCCGACGATCGCCAGCCACAGCAGGTCGCCTTCCAGTGCGCCCTGCAGCACCACCAGCTTGGCCCAGAAGCCGAGGAACGGCGGCACGCCGGCCAGCGAGGCCATGATGCACAGCACCAGGCCGGCCATCCACGGGCTGCGCTGGTTCAGCCCCTTGTAGTCGTCGATCCGATCGGCCTCGAAGCCGGCGCGGGAGAGCATGACGATCGCGCCGAACGAGGCGACCGACATGATCGCGTAGCTGATCGCGTAGAACATCGCCGCCGCATGTCCGGTCTCACCGCCACCAGCCAGGCCGAGAAACAGGAAGCCGACGTGCGAGATCGTCGAGTAGGCGAGCATGCGCTTGAGATTGGTCTGCGCGATCGCGAACAGGTTGCCGACCGCCAGCGACAGCGCCGCGAGCAGCGCCAGCAGCAGCTGCGACTGGTCGTGCACCTGACCCAGCGCGGTGTCGAGCAGGCGCCAGGCCATGCCGAACGCGGCCAGCTTGGGCACCGAGCTGATGAACGCGACGATCGGGGTCGGGGCACCGTGGTAGGTGTCGGGCAGCCACATGTGGAACGGCGCGGCGCCGAACTTGAACGCGATGCCCACCAGCACGAACACCATGCCGGTCAGCAACAGCACGCGCCCCTCGCCCACCAGCCCACCGACCGCCTGGTCGATGCCGGTCAGCGACAGCGTGCCGGTCGCACCGTAAATCAGCGACATGCCGAACAGCAGCATGCCCGAGGCCAGTGCGCCGAGGACGAAGTACTTCATCGCCGCTTCCGACGACAGCGGGTTGTCGCGGTCGCAGGCCACCAGCGCGTACGAACACAGGGCCAACAGCTCCAGGCCGACGTAGACCATCGTCATGTTGTTGGCCGAGACCAGCAGCATCATGCCGGCGCTGGTGAACAGGAACAGCACCGGGATCTCGCCCTGGTACAGGCCCCGCTCACGCAGGTAGGGCCATGCGTAGCCCAGCGCGATCGCACCGACGATCAGACCGGCGACCTTGAGCACATCGGCGCCGGCATCGCGGACGAACATGTCGGCCAGGATTGTGCCGTGGCCGCCGATGCCGGCAGCGATCAGCGCGGCCGCGCCAAGCATCGTGGCCACCGCCAGCGCATGGGTGACGATACGGCGGCGTGGGTCGAGGAACAGGTCGAGCATCAGCAGCGCGAACGCGCCCAGGATCACGACGAGCTCGGGCACGATCGGGCCGAGCTCGGCCAGCGTGCGGACGGGGGGCGTCATCGGAGCGGAAATCATCGCGGCACGGCTCTCATTGAATATGGACTCACAGCTTGCTGGCGGCGATCACGTTCGCCAGTTGCGCGATGGACGGCTCCATCAGGTCGATCAGCGGCTTGGGGTAGACACCGATCAGCAGCGTGCCCGCGGCGAACACACCCAGCACCAGCGCCTCGCGGCCATTGATGTCCTTGAGCGCGGCGACGTGCGCATTGGCGACCTCGCCGTAGAGCACGCGCTTGACCAGCCACAGGGTGTAGGCGGCGCCGATGATCAGCGTCATCGCAGCGAAGAAGCCGATCAGCGGATGGTTCTGGAACGCGGCCAGGATCACCATGAACTCGCCGACGAAGCCAGAGGTGCCCGGCAGGCCCGAGTTGGCCATCGCGAACAGCACGTAGAAGGCCGCGAACCAGGGCATCACGTTGGCGACGCCGCCGTAGTCCTTGATCATTCGGGTGTGCATGCGGTCGTACAGGATGCCGATGCACGAGAACATCGCGCCCGAGACGAAGCCGTGCGAGACCATCTGCACCATCGCGCCCTGCAGGCCCAGGCGGGCTGCATCGCCGGCGTCGACGTCGCGCACCAGCGCGAAAGCGATGAACACGCCCAGGGTCACGAAGCCCATGTGCGAAACCGAGGAATACGCGACCAGCTTCTTCATGTCCTGCTGGACCAGAGCCACCAGGCCGACGTAGACCACCGCGATCAGCGACAGCGCGATCACCAGCCACGCCCACTCGTGGCCGGCGTCGGGGGTGATTGGCAAATTGAAGCGCAGGAAGCCGTAGCCGCCGATCTTGAGCATGATCGCCGCTAGGATCACCGAGCCGCCGGTCGGCGCCTCGACGTGCGCATCGGGCAGCCAGGTGTGCACCGGGAACATCGGCACCTTGACCGCGAACGCGGCGAGGAACGCGAAGAACAGCCAGGTCTGCTCGGTCGCCGACAACCGCACCGCATACAGGTCGGGCAGCTGCCAGCTGCCGGCCTGCAGGTACAGGTAGATCAACCCGACCAGCATGAACACCGAGCCGAGGAAGGTGTAGAGGAAGAACTTGACCGAGGCATAGACGCGCCGCGGACCGCCCCACACGCCGATGATGATGAACATCGGGATCAGCATCGCCTCGAAGAACACGTAGAACAGCATCGCGTCCACGGCGCAGAACACGCCGATCATCATGCCCTCGAGGATCAGCATCGCGGCGTAGTACTGGTGCACGCGCTTGCTGACCGAGGTCCAGGCGCCGATCAGCACCAGCGCGGTGGTCAGCGTGGTCAGGATGATCAGCGCCACCGAGATGCCGTCCGCCCCCAGGTGGTACTCGATACCCAGCGACGGAATCCACTCGCGGCGCTCGAGGAACTGCATCCCCGCATTCGCGTAATCGAAGCCGGTGAACAGCGGCAGGCTGAGCACGAACACCGCCACGGCGACCGCGAGCGACACCCAGCGCACGGCATCGGCGCGGCGATCGCCCAAGGCGAGCACGCAGGCGCCGCCGAGGATCGGCAGCCAGATCAATAGACTGAGAAGAGGCCAGTTCGACACGTGGGTATTTCCGTCAGCGCCAGTACTTGATGAGGACGGCCAGGAGCACGATCAGGCCGACGATCATCGCGAATGCGTAGTGGTAGAGAGCGCCGGACTGCAGCCGGCGGACGAGGCCCGAGACCAGGTCGACGACGCGCGCCGAGCCGTTCACGAACAGGCCGTCGATGACCTTGGTGTCGAACACGCGCGAGAGCTTGCCCAGCGCGACGCCGCCACCGGCAAAACCGCCGATCCACAGGTCGTCGGCGAAGTACTTGCGCTCGAGCACCCGAATCGGCAGCGCGAACACGCGCGCGGCCTTGGCCGGCAGCTCGGGCTTCCACCAGTACATCACCGTGGCGAGCACGAAGCCGGCCACGACCAGCCAGAACGCCGGGGCGAGGAAGCCGTGCAGCGCGAACCCGACCGGGCCGTGCCAGAGCTCTTCCTTCAGCGTCGCCAGCACGTCGTTGGACGCCAGCACGTGGATCACGCCGTCGAAGAACCCGTTGCCCGCATGGTGGCCGCTCCAGTCGGTGCCGAAGAGCATCGGCCCGGCGGTGAAGTAGCCGATCAGGATCGACGGGATCGCCAGCAGGATCAGCGGCAGCGTGACCACCCACGGCGACTCGTGCGGTTCATGCGCGCCATGACCGTGGTCGTCGTCGTGCGCGTGGGCGACCGCGTGGCCGTGCCCGTCGTCGTCCAGCGGCTCGTGGTGCGTCTCCTGGCCGTGCGCATCGTGGGCAGCATGCGCATCGGAGGCGTGCGCCTCGCGGAAGCGCTCCTTGCCGAAGTACGTCATGTACAGCAGGCGGAAGCTGTAGAACGAGGTCACGAATGCGCCCAGCAGCACCGACCAGTACGCGTACTGGTACACCCAGCCGCCGTCGCCGGCGTGCTTGGCCGCCTCGATGATCGTGTCCTTGGAGTAGAAGCCGCTGAAGAACGGCGTGCCCACCAGGGCCAGCGTACCGATGACGCTGGTCCAGAACGTGATCGGCATGTACTTGCGCAGGCCGCCCATCTTGCGCATGTCCTGCTCGTGGTGCATGCCGATGATCACCGAGCCGGCCGCCAGGAACAGCAGCGCCTTGAAGAACGCGTGCGTCATCAGGTGGAACACCGCGGCCGAGTACGCCGACACGCCCAGTGCGACCGTCATATAGCCCAGCTGCGACAGCGTGGAGTACGCGACGACCCGCTTGATGTCGTTCTGCACGATGCCGATCAGGCCGGTGAAGAACGCCGTGGTCGCACCGATGAACAGAATGAACTGCAGCGCGGTCTCCGACAGCTCGAACAGCGGCGACATGCGCGCCACCATGAAGATGCCGGCGGTGACCATTGTGGCGGCGTGTATCAGCGCCGAGATCGGGGTCGGGCCTTCCATCGAGTCGGGCAGCCACACGTGCAGCGGGACCTGGGCCGACTTGCCCATCGCGCCGATGAACAGGCAGATGCAGACCAGCGTCGCCACCGACCACTCGAAGCCGCTGATGATCTCGACCGTCTGGCCGCCGCCGATCGTGGTGTCGGCGGCCGCGAACACGGTCGCATAGTCGAGGCTGCCGAACCAGTACAGCACGCCGGCGATGCCGAGCAGGAAGCCGAAGTCGCCCACACGGTTGACCAGAAACGCCTTCATGTTGGCGAACACCGCGCTGGGCTTCTTGAACCAGAAGCCGATCAGCAGGTACGACACCAGACCCACCGCTTCCCAGCCGAAAAACAGCTGCAGGAAGTTGTTGCCCATCACCAGCATCAGCATCGAGAAGGTGAACAGCGAGATGTAGCTGAAGAAGCGCTGGTAGCCCGGGTCTTCGGCCATGTAGCCGATCGTGTACAGGTGCACGAGCAGCGACACAAAGGTCACCACGACCATCATCATCGCCGTCAGGTTGTCGACCAGGAAGCCGACATGCGCCGAGTAGTTGCCGACCTCGAAGAACGTGTAGACGTTCTCATTGAACGGCGCGGCGCCCTGCAGCAGTTGCCACAGCGTGTAGACCGACAGTGCGCAGCTGATCGCCACGCCGGCGATCGTCGCCACGTGCGCGCCGGTGCGCCCGACCTGGCGTCCGAACAGGCCGGCAATGATCGAGCCCAGCAGCGGAGCCAGAACGATCGCGACCAGGATGCCCTTTGAAATGGTGTACTCCATGCCCGGCTCAGCCCTTCAGCGTGTCGAGTTCGGCGACGTTGATCGTGCGCCGGTTGCGGAACAGCGTGACCAGGATCGCCAGGCCGATCGCGGCCTCGGCCGCGGCCACGGTCAGGATGAAGAACACGAAGATCTGACCGGCGGCGTCGCCGTACTCGCGCGAGAACGCAACGAAGTTGACGTTGACCGCGAGCAGCATCAGCTCGATCGACATCAGCAGGATGATCACGTTCTTCCGGTTGAGGAAGATGCCCGCCACCGAGATGCAGAACAGCACGGCGCCCAGCGACAGGTAGTGGCCCAGCGACAGGCCGGTTCCGAACAACTCGGTCATTTCGCTTCTCCCTCGGTCGGCAGGTCGCCGGCATCGGCCGGGGCCTCGACCACCGGACGCACGGCGTCCATCTTCACCACGCGCATGCGGTCCTTGGCACGCACCCGCGCCTGCTCGCCCGGGTTCTGGTGCTTGGCGCCCGGCCGGCGGCGCAGCGTCAGCGTCACCGCAGCAATCACCGCGACGGTGAGGATCACCGCAGCGACCTCAAACGGCAGCAGAAAGTCGGTGAACAGCCGCCGGGCCAGCCACACCGTGTTCGAAACTCCGGCCGCGTCGACCGCATCGACCGCGAACGGCGTCATGCGACTGCGCACGCCGATCAACGCGAGGATTTCGAGCAGCATCACCACCGCCACGATCAGGCCGACCGGCAGGTAGCGCACATAGCCTTCCCGCAGCGGTGCGACATCGATGTCGAGCATCATCACCACGAACAGGAACAGCACCATCACCGCACCGACGTAGACCAGCACCAGCGCGATGCCGAGGAACTCGGCGCCGACCAGCAGCCAGGTGCAGGCGGTGGAGAAGAACGTCAGCACCAGGAACAGCGCCGCATGCACCGGGTTGCGGGCACTGATCACCGCAACCGCGGACATCACGGTCGTCGCGGCGAAGACGAGGAAGAAGATCAGGGCGAGGTCCATGGCTTACCTGTACGCGGAGTCGGCGGCGCGGCGTTCGGCGATCTCGGACTCGAGACGGTCGCCGATGGCCAGCAACTGCGGCTTGGTCACGATGTTCTCGCCGCGGTTCTCGAAGTGGTACTCGTGGATGTGCGTCTCGACGATCGAATCCACCGGGCACGATTCCTCGCAGAACCCGCAGTAGATGCACTTGAACAGGTCGATGTCGTAGCGCGTGGTGCGGCGGGTGCCGTCGGCGCGCTGCTCCGAATCGATCGTGATCGCCAGCGCCGGGCACACCGCCTCGCACAACTTGCACGCGATGCAGCGCTCCTCGCCGTTGGGATAGCGGCGCAGCGCGTGCAGCCCGCGGAAGCGCGGCGACTGCGGCGCCTTCTCCATCGGATACATCAGCGTGTACTTGTCCCGGAACAGATACCGGAACGTCAGTGCCATGCCGCCGAGCAATTCGAGCAGCAGCAGGCTCCTGAACCATGCAACGAACTTGCCCATCACTGCCCTGCCTCGAATACGCCGAAGTACGCCATCAACGCGGTGACCACGATCCAGCCGATGCTGATCGGGATGAACACCTTCCAGCCCAGCCGCATGATCTGGTCATAGCGGTAGCGCGGGAACGACGCACGGAACCAGATGAAGCAGCTGGCGAAGAAGAACACCTTCGCAAACAGCCACCACCAGCCGTCGACCGCCAGCCATTCGAGCACCGGCACGCCGTCGAACCAGCCCTGGAACGGCGACAGCCAGCCGCCGAGGAAGAACGTCGAGGTCAGGAAGCTGATCAGGATCATGTTCGCGTACTCGGCGAGGAAGAACAGCGCGAACGCCGACCCCGAGTACTCGACCATGTGGCCGGCGACGATCTCCGATTCGCCTTCGACGACGTCGAACGGCGCGCGGTTGGTCTCGGCCACACCGGACACGAAATAGATCACGAACAGCGGCAGCATCGGCAGCCAGAACCAGTCGAACAGGCCCTTGCCGCCGGACTGCGCCATGACGATCTCGCTGAGATTCAGGCTCCCGGCGCCGACCATCACGCCGACCAGCGCGAAACCCATCGCGATCTCGTAGCTGATCATCTGCGCCGAGGCGCGCATCGCACCCAGGAACGCGTACTTGGAGTTCGACGCCCAGCCGGCCAGGATGATCCCGTAGATGCCCAGGCTGGTCATCGCCAGCAGATACAGCAGGCCCGCGTTCGCGTTCGACAGCACCAGCTGCGCGTCGAACGGCACCACCGCCCAGGCCGCGAACGCCGGCGCGAGGGTGATCAGCGGCGCCAGCACGTACAGCACGCGCTGCGCGTTGGTCGGCTGGATGACTTCCTTGAACAGCAGTTTGAAGACGTCCGCGAAGGCCTGGAAGATGCCCATGCCGACGTACATCGGCCCGTGACGCACGTGCATCCAGCCGATCAGCTTGCGCTCCCAGACCACGTAGAACGCCACGGCGATGATCACCGGCATCGCGATCACGAGGATCTTGAGCACGATCCACAGCACCAAGCCGATGCCGCCCAGCGACAGCAGCGCGTCGTGCAGCGGCGCGGTCAGATCGCCGAGCAGCGTGGCGGTGTTCGTGACGCCGGCTTGCAGAGAGCTTGCTGTGGACATGCTCATGCCGCCACCACCTTGACCTTGCCGGCCACCAGCGCCGCGGTGGCGCCGTAGCCCGATTCCACCCATGCCGCGCCGGGCGCGACGCGGTCGTCGACGGCGACCTGCAGCGTGCCGGTACCCACCGCGTTGCTGACCTTGGCCATGCTGCCGTCGGCCACACCGTGCGCCGAGGCGTCATCGGGATGCAGCGCGATACGCGGACCCTGGGTCAGCGGATGGGACTGTAGCGCCGCGGCGCGACGGGTCAGCGCATCGACCCGATAGATCGCCTGGGTCACCGCCAGTTCGAGCCCGTCGCCGTCAACCATCGGGACCACAGAGGCCGCCACCGTCACGGTCCGCGGCTGCAGCCCGGCGCGCAGGCCGGCCAGATCGGTGAACTCGAAGCCCGGCACCGCCAACTCGCCGCCGAGCGCACGCAGGACCCGCCAGCCCGCCCGGGCATCGCCCGGCAGCTTGCCGGCGGCGGTCGCATACTGCTCGCGTCCGTCGAGGTTGGTCAGCGTGGCGTCGATCTCGGCGAGCGCGCCGATCGGCAGGATCACATCGGCGACGCTGCGCGTGGAGTCGCACGCGAACTGGCTGAACGCCACGACCTGCGCCGCACCCAGTGCCTGCATCGCCTGCGCCGGATCGGCGAAGTCAAGGCCCGGCTCGATGCCGTAGACCACATAGGCGCCGCGACGCTCGGCGAGCATCGCGTTGGCATCGCGCGTGGTCGGCAGCACGCCGGCACGCGTCAGGCCAACCGCATTCGCCCCCTGAGGGATCCGGCACAGCGCGGCGCCGGTCGACTGCGCCAGCGCGGCCGCGGCCTTGCGGATGTCGGCAGCGTGCGCGCTGGTCTCTGCCTGTGCGCCGACGATGATCGCCGCATGCTTGGCACCGCGCAGCGCGTCGGCGAGCTCGGTGACCTGCAACGTCTCGGCGATGCGCGACGGCGGCACGATGGCCTTGTCAGCGATGTCGAAGGTGAACTCGAAATCGACCGGGTTGACGACGTAGACCTTCGCGCCGCGCTTCCATGCCTGGCGCACGCGATGGTGCAGCAGCGGCACTTCATGGCGCAGGTTGGACCCGACGATCAGCACCGCGTCGGCCTTGTCGAGCTCGGCGACGGGCATCGCGAAGGCTTGCGCGACGGCGCCGTCGGACAGGTCGCGCTGGGCGATGCGGTGGTCGAGGTTGCCCGAGCCCAGGGCATCGGCCAAACGCGCCAGCAGCGCGCCCTCCTCGTTCGATGTGGCCGGGTGCACCAGCATGCCGAGTTCGTCGGCCGGGTTGTCGCGCAGGATCCGGGCCGCGCGCGTGAGCGCCTCGTCCCAGGTCGCCTCGCGCCACTGGCCGCCGTCCTTGATCTGCGGGTGCAGCGCACGGTCCTCGGCCGCCAGGCCCTGATGCGAATAGCGGTCGCGGTCCGACAGCCAGCACTCGTTGACCGCCTCGTTGTCGCGCGGGACCGCGCGCATCACTTCGCCGCGGCGCAGGTGCAGGAACAGATTGCTGCCCAGCGCGTCGTGGGCGCCGAGCGACTCGCGCGCGATCAGTTCCCACGGCCGCGCACGGAAGCGGAAGACCTTGTTGGTCAGCGCGCCGACCGGGCACACGTCGATGACGTTGCCCGACAGTTCGGTCGTCAACGGCTTACCGTCGTAGGTCCCGATCTGCAGGTTCTCACCGCGCTGCATGCCGCCCAGCTCGTAGGTGCCGGCGATCTCGGCGGTGAAGCGGATGCAGCGCGTGCACTGGATGCAACGCGTCATCTCGGTGGCGACCAGCGGGCCGAGGTCCTCGTCGGGCACCACGCGCTTGCGCTCGGAAAAGCGGCTGACCGAGCGGCCGTAGCCCAGCGACAGGTCCTGCAACTCGCACTCGCCGCCCTGATCACAGATCGGGCAGTCGAGCGGATGATTGATCAGCAGGAACTCCATCACGTTGCGCTGCGACTTGAGCGCCTTCTCGCTGCGCGTGGCGACCTTCATGCCGTCCATCACCGGCGTGGCACAGGCCGGCGCGGGCTTCGGGCTCTTCTCGACCTCGACCAGGCACATGCGGCAGTTCGCCGCGATCGCCAGCTTGTCGTGGTAGCAGAAGCGCGGGATCGCGATGCCGGCCTTGTCGGCGGCCTGGATGATCATCGAGCCCTTGGGCGCGGCCAGCTCGACGCCGTCGATGAAGACGGTGACGTGGTCGGGCGGCAGGTTCGGGTTTACAGGCTGCGCGCTCATGCGGTGACACTCTTCGTCATAGCGACAACGCCTCTCGAGTCGAGGGGCTGGACGCGTTCGCGCAAGGCGCGAATGCGGCCGGGGAGTTGGAGACGTGCTGCGCTCATGCGGCCACCGCCTTCGACACCACCGTACCGTTACGCTGGTCGTCGACCAGGAAGCGACGGTTGACGATCGCGTACTCGAACTCGTCCCAGAAGTGGCGCAGGAAGCCCTGCACCGGCCACGCGGCGGCCTCACCGAACGCGCAGATGGTGTGTCCCTCGATCTGGCCGGCAGCCGCCCGCAGCATCTGCAGGTCGTCGACGGTCGCCTTGTGTTCGGCGATGCGGGTGAGCATGCGGTACATCCAGCCGGTGCCCTCGCGGCAGGGCGTGCACTGGCCGCAGGACTCCTTGAAGTAGAAACGGGCGATGCGCTGGCAGGCGCGCACCATGCAGGTGGTCTCGTCCATCACGATGACCGCGCCCGACCCCAGGCCCGACCCGGCCTTCTGGATCGCGTCGTAGTCCATCGTCAGGCCCATCATCGTCTCGCCCGGCAGCACCGGCATCGACGAGCCACCCGGGATCACCGCCTTGATGCGGTGCCCGTTGCGCATGCCGCCGCACAGATCGAGCAGCTCGGAGAACGGCGTGCCCAGACGGATCTCATGATTGCCCGGACGCGCGACGTGGCCGGAGACCGAGAAGATCTTGCAGCCGCCGTTGTTGGGCTTGCCCAGATTCAGGAACCACTCCGGGCCGTTACGCACGATCGCCGGCACCGAGGCGTAGGTCTCGGTGTTGTTGATCGTGGTCGGCTTGCCGTACAGGCCGAAGTTCGCCGGGAACGGCGGCTTGAAGCGCGGCTGGCCCTTCTTGCCTTCGAGCGATTCCATCAGCGCGGTTTCCTCACCGCAGATGTAGGCGCCCGCGCCCAGCGCGTTGTAGATGTCGATGTCGACGCCCGAACCGAGCACGTTCTTGCCCAGCCAGCCGTTGGCGTAGGCCTCGGCAGTGGCTTCTTCGAGATGTTCGAACGGCTCGTGGTGGAACTCGCCGCGCAGATAGTTGTAGGCCACGCTCGAACCGGTCGCGTAGCAGGCGATCGCCATGCCCTCGATGACCGCATGCGGGTTGTAGCGCAGGATGTCGCGGTCCTTGGCGGTGCCCGGCTCCGACTCGTCGGAGTTGCAGAGGATGTACTTCTGCATCTCGCCCTTGGGCATGAAGCTCCACTTCAGGCCGGTCGGGAAGCCCGCGCCGCCGCGGCCGCGCAGGCCCGACTGCTTGACCATCTCGATGACGTCGGCCGGCGGGATCTTCTCTTCGAGGATCTTGCGCAGCGCGCTGTAGCCGCCCGTCTTGAGGTAGTTCTCGTAGCTCCACGGCTTGTCGAAATGCAGCGTGGTGTAGACCGCCTGGTGTTCCTTGGGCGCAGGCCCGACGGGCCCGTAGCCTTCGGAAGACTTGGGATGGTGATGTGCCATGTCCGCGCGTTGCCCTACTTCAGACCATCGAGCAGCTCGTCGACCTTTTCGGGCGAGAGCTTCTCGTGGTAGTGACCGTTGATGACCACGACCGGCGCGCCGCAGCACGCGGCGACGCATTCTTCCTCGCGCTTGAGGAAGACGCGACCGTCGGCCGTGGACTCGCCCAGCTTGCAGCCGAGCTTCTTCTCGGCGTGCGCGACCAGATCCTCGGCGCCGTTGAGCCAGCAGCTGATGTTGGTGCAGAAAGCGACGTTGTTGCGGCCGACCTTCTCGGTTTCGAACATCGAGTAGAACGTCGCGACCTCGTAGGCCCACACCGGCGGCAGGTCCAGGTACTTGGCCACGCCGGCGATGAGCTCGTCGGTGAGATAACCGCCGTTCTGTTCCTGTGCCGCAAACAAGCCCTGCAGCACCGCCGAACGCTTGCGGTCGGGCGGGAACTTGGTCAACCAGTGGTCGATGTGCGCGCGCGTGTCATCGCTGAGCACGACCATCGGGTCGACGTTGCGGGCGTTCTCGAAATTTCCGGTCGCCTTCATCGGTCGACTTCTCCGAACACGATGTCGTAGGTGCCGATCATCGCGACGACGTCCGAGAGCATGTGGCCCTTGGTGATCGCGTCCATCGACGAGAGATGCGCAAAGCCGGGCGCGCGCAGATGCACGCGGAACGGCTTGTTCGCGCCGTCGGAGACCAGATAGCAGCCGAACTCGCCCTTGGGCGCCTCGACCGCGCTGTAGGTCTCGCCCGCGGGCACGCAATAGCCCTCGGTGAACAGCTTGAAGTGGTGGATCAGCGCTTCCATGTCGTCCTTCATCTCCGCGCGGGAGGGCGGCGACACCTTGTAGTTGTCGAGCATGACCGGGCCGGGATTGGCCTTCAGCCACGCCACGCACTGGGCGATGATCCGTGCCGACTGGCGCATCTCGAAGATGCGGACCAGGTAGCGGTCGTAGCAGTCACCGTTGACGCCGACCGCGATATCGAAATCGACATCGGCATAGCGCGCATACGGCTGGGTCTTGCGCAGATCCCATTCGATGCCCGACCCGCGCAACATCGGACCGGTCATGCCCCAGGCCATCGCCTTTTCGGGCGGGATGACGCCGATGCCGACCGTGCGCTGCTTCCAGATGCGGTTGTCGGTGAGCAGGGTCTCGTACTCGTCGACGCGGCTGGGGAAGTCCTTGGCAAACGCCTCCAGGTAGTCGAGCATCGAGCCTTCGCGCCAGGCATTGAAGCGCTTGAGCTTCTCGCCCTTGCGCCAGCGCGACTCCTTGTACTGCGGCATGCGCTCAGGCAGGTCGCGGTAGACGCCGCCGGGCCGGTAGTAGGCCGCGTGCATGCGCGCGCCCGAGACCGCCTCATAGACGTCCATCAGCTCTTCGCGCTCGCGGAACGCGTAGAGCATCACCGCCATCGCGCCCAGATCGAGCGCGTTGGAGCCGACCCACATCAGGTGGTTGAGGATCCGCGTGATCTCGTCGAACAGCGTGCGGATCCACTGCGCGCGCTCGGGTGCCTCGACGCCCATCAGTGTCTCGATGGCGCGTACGTAGGCGTGTTCGTTGCACATCATCGACACGTAGTCGAGACGGTCCATGTAGCCGATCGACTGGTTGAACGGCTTGGACTCGGCCAGCTTCTCGGTTCCGCGATGCAGCAGGCCGATATGCGGATCGGCGCGCATCACCGTCTCGCCGTCCATTTCCAGGATCAGGCGCAGCACGCCGTGCGCGGCCGGATGCTGCGGACCGAAGTTGAACGTGTAATTGCGGATCTCCTGCTTGAGGACGTCCGAGCTCGGCGTGGTGTTCGCCTGGTGCAGGGAGGTGGTCGGCACGGCGCTCATTTGGTGTCCTCCGCGCGGCGGGCCATCTGCTCGCCGCTGGCGGTCGCATAGCGGGCATCGTCGCGGATCACACGCGGCACGCCGACGCGCGGCTCGACCGAGGTCACCGGCTCGTAGACCACGCGCTTGCGCTCGGCGTCGTAACGCACTTCGACGTTGCCGATCAACGGGAAATCCTTGCGGAACGGATGGCCGACGAACCCGTAGTCGGTCAGGATCCGGCGCAGGTCGGGATGGCCTTCGAAGATCACGCCGAACAGGTCGAACGCCTCGCGCTCGAACCAGTCGGCGACCGGCCACAGTCCGGTCAGCGAGGAGACCACCGGCAGGTCGTCGCTCGGCGCGAAGCAGCGCACCGTCAGGCGGCGGTTGTGGCGGATCGACAGCAACTGCGCGACCACCACGAAGCGGCGCTGCGGGACCGGGATCTCGGCGGTCGCATCGGGCTGGCCGACCTGGCGGCTCGGGGCTTCGCCGAAGCGGAAGCGGCCCGGGCCGCGGCCTTCAACACCGCGACTGAAACCCTCGGAGGACACCTCGGTGTCCCACTCGTCGCTGCCGTAGCCCAGGTAGTCGACGCCGCACAGGTCGATCAGCGATTCGAAACCGAACTCATCGCGCAACGCACGGCAGGTGTCGAGCCAGTCGCCGGCGGTGGTGATCGCCACCTCGCCGCGCGGCAGCGCGACGCTGACCTCGGCCTCTGCGAAGCGGGTGCGCAGGCGCGCGGCGAATGCGCTCGCCGATTCCCGAACAGGTTGGTCACGCATCGCGCAGCCCCGTCTTCTCGTCGCCGAAATTGGTGGCGCGGCGGATCTTCTTCTGCAGCTGCAGGATGCCGTAGACCAGCGCCTCGGCCGTCGGCGGACAGCCCGGCACATAGACGTCGACGGGCACGATGCGGTCGCAGCCGCGCACCACGGAATACGAATAGTGGTAGTAGCCGCCGCCATTGGCGCAGCTGCCCATCGAGATCACCCACTTCGGATCGGGCATCTGGTCGTAGACCTTGCGCAGCGCCGGGGCCATCTTGTTGACCAGGGTGCCGGCCACGATCATCACGTCGGACTGGCGCGGGCTGGGGCGGAACACCACGCCGTAGCGGTCCAGGTCCAGACGCGCCGCGCCGGCATGCATCATCTCCACCGCGCAGCAGGCCAGACCGAAGGTCATCGGCCACATCGAGCCGGTCCGCGCCCAGTTGAGCAGCGCGTCGGAACTGGTGGTGACGAAACCGCGCTCGAGCAGCGGGTTCTCGCCTTCGGGGCGCAGGATGTCATCGACCCGGCCTTCCGGCAGCGGGTTGTTCATCAGGCGCGCAACGGTCTGGCTCACTCCCATTCCAGCGCTCCCTTCTTCCACACGTAGATGAAGCCGAGCAGCAGCATGCCGGCGAAGATGCCCATTTCGATCAGGCCGAGCATGCCGAGTTCGCGGAACACGGTGGCCCAGGGCACGATGAAGATGATTTCCAGGTCGAAGACGATGAACTGGATCGCGATCAGGTAGTAGCGCACATCGAATTGCATGCGCGCGTCCTCGAATGCCTCGAATCCGCACTCGTAGGGCGACAGCTTCTCCAGCGACGGGCGCTTGGGCCCGAGCAGGTTGCCAACGACCAGCAAGGCGATGCCGATCCCCGTGGCAACGATCAGGAACAGCAGGGTCGGCAGATATTCGGCCAGCACTGGATTGTTCTCTCGGCTACAGCCGCACGATCGCGGCCTTGGCTCGACGTCGTGACGTCGCACTCACGAGGCGCCTGGGCGCCTCACGCATATCGGGGACCGCCGCCTTGGCGACGCCTCCACCGATCCCCCTAATTGTACCGTTTTCAGAACTGGCGAGTAAACGATTACCCCCGGGCGAACACGCGATTTCGACAGCCCGCACAAGGCCGCCCAGGCGCCGACCGGATCCAGGCGGTGAGAACGCGTCCCAACCGCCTCAAACGCCGCGCCTGAAAACGAAAAGCCCCCGCTTTCGCGGGGGCTTTTCGCCGGCGTGGCATCGCGTGCCGACGTCCGTATTTTCTGGTGCCCAAGGGGGGACTCGAACCCCCACGACCTAAGCCGCTACCACCTCAAGGTAGTGCGTCTACCAATTCCGCCACCTGGGCAAACCTGAAACCGCCCGAGCGCATTGCAACACCGCTCGGTAGCCGCGCATTGTAGCGCGAATTATTCCGACTGGGGAGCCTGCGGCGCAGGGTCCTGCGCCGGTGCCGACGGCACGGTCGCCGCATCCGCCGGCGCCTGCGGGACAGCGCCCGAGGCCGCAGGCGCTGCAGGCACGGCGGCATCGCCCTGCGGCGCTGCCGGCGCGGCCGGCGCCTGCTGCTGCGCCCCCATCACACCCAGATCCATGTCCAGCGCATTGGGGTTGGCACGATGCATCGCGTACCAGGCCATGAACAGGGTGATCGAGAAGAACGAGATCGCCAGCCATTTGGTGGCCTTGGACAGGAAGTTCGACGAACCGCGCGCGCCGAAGACCGTGGCCGAGGCGCCGCCGCCGAAGCCCGAACCGGCCGACGCACCGGCGCCGCGCTGCATCAGAACCAGGATGATCATCGCGATCGCGATGATGACGAACAGGAGGTTGAAGACGAACAGCATTGCGTGGGCGCTCGCAGAACGTGTGGTACGAGGGGCCGCTCAGCGCGCGGCTGCAGCGACGATGGCCAGGAAATCGGCGGCCGACAGCGAGGCTCCGCCGATCAACCCGCCGTCGACGTCCGGCTGCGCGAACAGCTCGGCCGCGTTGGCGGGCTTGACGCTGCCGCCATACAGGATCGGCAACGAATCGGCGATCTTAGCATCCCGTGCCGCGATTTCGCTACGGATGAAGGCGTGGACGGCCTGGGCCTGGTCCGGGGACGCGGTCCGGCCGGTGCCGATCGCCCAGACCGGCTCATAGGCGACCACCGCGTCAGCGAAGGCCGCCGCGCTGACCAGATCAAGCACCGGGCGCAGCTGGGCGGCAATGGCGTCCTCGGTGAGGCCGGCGTCGCGGTGCTGCAGCGATTCGCCGACGCACAGGATCGGCCGCAGCCCGGCGTTGACCGCTGCCAGGAACTTGCGCGCCACGTGCTCGCTGCTTTCGTTGTGGTACTGCCGACGCTCGGAATGGCCCACCAACCCGAAACGCGCGCCGACATCGATGAGCATCGTCGCCGACACCTCGCCGGTATAGGCGCCCTCCTGGTTGCTGCTGACATCCTGGGCGCCGAAGGCGAGGCCCTGGGCACCGGCGAAGGTTTCGGCCAGGTGGCCCAGATAAGGCAGCGGCGGCAGGACCACCACCTCGACCCCTGGCGTCGGGGTCGGCGTCGCGGCGATCCGCGATACCAGCGCATTGGCGAATTCACGGCTGCCGTGCAGCTTCCAGTTGCCGGCGACGATGCGTGGACGCATTGGCCATCCTCATGAATGCGGAACGCAGATTCTAGGCGCTGCACCCCAACGGGGCATAGCTGGGGAATCGGCCAGGCCTTCAAAGGCCGGTCTTCACATCGCAAAATAGCCGCAGCCGGCCCTCGCCGGCTTTTTGTTGCGCGGCCTGTGACGCGCTTTGCCCCACGATGACCCGGAGTTCCCGCATGCGTTCTTTCCCTGCCCGCACCGCCCTCGCCTGCGCATTCGCGCTGGCCCCCACGCTCGCCCTGGCCGCCGACGGCTGGACCGGCACCGGCGAGCTTGGCGTGGCGATTTCCAAGGGCAACACCGACAGCGAAACGATCGTCGGCAAGCTCGCGCTCGCTCACGAGACCGCACTTTGGAAGCATGCGGTGAATGCGTCTTTCCTCTACGGCACCGCCGACGAGGTCGAGAACGCACGCCGCTACGAACTGTTCGGTTCGTCCGGCTATCGGCTCGGCGAGCGGCACTACCTGTTCGGCTCGGCACGCAGTGAGCGCGACCATTTCAGCACCAACGAGTACCAGACCACGGTGGCCGGCGGCTACGGCTTCGAGGCCTTCATGGACGAGCGCACCAAACTGGTGTTCGAGATCGGCCCCGGTTATCGCTGGGCCAAGGAGCAGGACGTGCGCGTCCACAACAACGAGGCGATCGTCCGCGGCTTCATGGACTTCAGCCATCAGCTCAACGACAGCACCCGCCTCTACGACACGCTGCTGATCGAATCGGGCAGCGACAACACCTTCGCCCGCAACGAACTGGGCGTGCAGGTGAAGATGACCGACGCCCTCGCCCTCAAGGCCGGCTTCGAAGTCCGCCACAACACCGAGGTCACCGACGACCGCCAGCGCACCGATCGGCTGACGACGGTGAACGTGGTGTACGGGTTCTGAGAGGCGGCGAAGGGTGGAAGGCGATCCGAAGAGGCCGTAACGCGCCAAAGAACGGTTCTTCTCTGAAGTACGGGAATCGGGTTCCACTTCGGAGGGGCAGCGCCCTGCCAGCCGGAAGCCGCTCCCCCCTCGGTCAAGGCATCCTGCCTTGACTCGGGCGCGCGCCATCCATGGCGCGCTCGACGCGGCCTCCGGCTGCCAGTCCGCTGCTGCGGACGCAGGCAATCCGACTTCGGATAACGCAGCACCGCATACTGGGAGAAGTTGCGCACCGTCGGACGCGGTGCGTCGTGCTGGTCGGGGGTTGCGATAACGGGCCGTGGATGGCCCGCGGCGGCGAGTCAGCCAGGATGGCTGACCGAGCCGAGGAGCAGCCCCCGGCCGGCGCGACGCGCGTTCCGAAGACGCGCGTCTGATCGAGATAGAAGCGAGCCCTTCGGACTTCGGCGAGGAATCAGAAGAAACGGCGCCCAAGGGCGCCGTTTCCAAATCAGCTAGTACGCATCGCGAATCTCGTTACTTGAGCTTGATCTCGCGCAGTCGTTCCTCGAGATAGCCCTGAGCGGTGATCGGCTCGGGATAGCGGCTCGGGTTGTCGGCGGTCACCGTCGAGGGCAGCACGTCGATCAGGAAGTCCGGATTGGGGTGCAGAAAGAACGGGACCGAGTAGCGCGGCTGGCGCGCGGCCTCGCCCGGCGGGTTGGTCACCCGGTGCGTCGTCGACGGATACACATGATTGGTCAGGCGCTGCAGCATGTCGCCGATGTTGACCACGATGGTGTCGGCGTCCGACGTGAACGGCACCCATTCGCCCTCGTGCGAACGCACCTCCAGCCCGGCCGCACTGGCGCCGACCAGCAGCGTGATCAGGTTGATGTCCTCGTGCGCACCGGCGCGCACGTTGGGGATATCGTCGGCGGTGATCGGCGGATAGTGGATCGGGCGCAGGATCGAATTGCCGCTGTCGGTCTTGTCGGCGAACCAGTGCTCGGGCAGGCCGATGTGCAGCGCGAGCGCCGACAGCACCCGCGCGCCCAGCGCGTCGAGCGCCTGGTACAGCGCGTAGCCGTGCTCGCGGAAGCCCGGCACCTCGGACGGCCACAGGTTCGGCGGCATCACGTCGCGATACTTCGAATCGTCCGCGATCTCGCGGCCGATGTGCCAGAACTCCTTGAGGTCGAAGTGCTGGGCGCCCTTGGCGGTCTCGACCCCGAACGCGGTGTAGCCGCGCGCGCCGCCGCCGCCGGGGACGTGATACTTCCGCTTGGTCGCCTCGGGCAGCGCGAAGAACGCCTTGAAGACATCGTAGGCAGCATCGATCTGCGCCTGCGCAATGCCGTGGCCCTTGATGCCCGCAAAGCCCCACTGCCGGTAGGCGGCGCCGAGTTCGGCGACGAAGGCGTCTCGGTCAGTGTCGAATCGCCGGATGTCGAGCGTCGGAATGCGGGCGGTCATGTCAGGTCCTCCAGAAGTCAGGCAGCGGCCGCGCGCACGGCGTCGGCCAGTCGATCGAGCGTGGTTTGCATCAGCGCAGCGTCGTCGGCCTCGACGGTCACGCGCACGACCGGCTCGGTGCCCGACGGACGCAGGAAGGCGCGGCCGCGGCCCTCGACCGCCGCCTGCGCCTGCGTCAGCGCGGCCTGCACCGACGGTGCCTGGGCCGGTTTGGCATCGCCCGCGTAGCGCACATTGACGGTGCGCTGCGGCACTTTCGCCAGCCCATGCAGCGCCTGTTGCAGCGACACGCCCCGGCGGCGCAGCACTTCGAGCACCTGCAGCGCACTGATGATGCCGTCGCCGGTGCTGGCGCGATCCAGACACAGCAGGTGACCGGATGTCTCACCACCGAGCACGCCGTCGTGTTCGATCAGCGCCTGGTGTACATAGCGATCGCCGACCTTGGCGCGCAGGAAGCCGACGCCAGCTTCGGCGAAGGCACGCTCCAGCCCATAGTTGCTCATCAGCGTGCCGACGACCGGGCCTTGCAGGCGCCCCTGCTGCTGCCAGTCGAGGGCCAGCACGTACAGCAGGTCGTCGCCGTCGCGCACGGTCCCGTTGCTGTCGACGAACAACACGCGGTCGCCGTCGCCGTCGAAAGCGATGCCGAGGTTGGCACCGCTGTGGCTGACGCGTGCAGCCAGGCCTTCAGGATGGGTCGAGCCGACGCCGTCGTTGATATTGACGCCGTTGGGCTCGGCGCCGATCACCTCGACCTGGGCGCCCAACTCGCGCAGCACGATCGGCCCGACCTGGTAGGTCGCGCCGTTGGCGCAGTCGACGACGATGCGCATGCCGTCGAGGTCGAAGCCGCGCGGCACCGAGGCCTTGCAGGCCTCGACGTAGCGGCCGACCGCATCGCGCGTGCGCACCGCCTTGCCCAACCGCTCCGACGGCACGGTGCGGAACGGCTGGTCGAGCGCGGCCTCGATCGCCAGTTCGGTGGCGTCGTCGAGTTTCTCGCCCTGCGCACTGAAGAACTTGATGCCGTTGTCGTGGTGCGGGTTATGCGAGGCGGAAATCACGATGCCGCCGTCCGCGCCGAGCGAGCGCGTAAGGTGCGCGACCGCAGGCGTGGGCATCGGGCCCATCAGCTGCACGTCGACCCCGGCCGCGACCAGGCCGGCTTCGAGCGCGGCCTCGAACATGTAGTTGGAGATCCGCGTGTCCTTGCCGATCACCACCTGCGGCCGTCGCCAGTCGGCGCCGCGCGCGCGCAGCGAATGGCCATAGGCGTTGCCCAGGCGCAGCACGAAATCGGCTGAGATCGACCCCTCGCCCACCCGACCGCGGATACCGTCGGTACCGAAGTACCTGCGGCTCACGCGGCAGCCTCGGAAGGCGCGTCCTGCCGGCTCAGCAGCGCCAGCAGGCGCGCGATGCGCGGACGCAGTTCGCGGCGGTCACAGATCTGGTCGATCGCGCCGTGTTCGAGCAGGAACTCGCTGCGCTGGAAGCCTTCGGGCAGGGTCTCGCGCACGGTCTGCTCGATCACGCGCGGGCCAGCGAAGCCGATCAACGCCTCGGGCTCGGCCATGTTGATGTCGCCGAGCATGGCGAACGAGGCCGAGGCGCCGCCGAAGGTCGGGTTGGTGAGCACCGAGATGTACGGCAGGCCGGCCTCGCGCAGGCGGCCGAGCGCGGCCGAGGTCTTGGCCATCTGCATCAGCGAGAACATGCTCTCCTGCATGCGCATGCCGCCGCTGGCGGCGAAGCTGACGAACGGGGTGCCGGCAGCCAGCGCCTGCTCGGCGGCGCGCGCGAACTTCTCGCCGCCGACCGAGCCCATCGAGCCGCCCATGTAGGCGAAGTCCATTGCACTGGCGACGATCGGGCGCTGCATCAACGTGCCCTGCATCGCGACCAGCGTGTCGCGCTCGCCGGTCGAGCGCTGCGCGGCCTTGATGCGGTCGGAATACTTCTTCTGGTCCTTGAACTTCAGGACGTCGGTCGGGCCGAGGTCGGCCGCGATCTCCTGCACGCTGCCCGGGTCCAGGAACGCTTTCAGGCGCGCGCGCGCGCGGATCGGGCGGTGAAACCCGCACTTGGGGCAGACCTCGAGATTCTCTTCCAGCTCGGGGCCGTAGAGCACGGCGCTGCAGCGCTCGCACTTCTCCCACAGGCCCTCGGGAACGCTGCGCTTGCGGACCGCGGCGGCATCGGTGCGGATGCGCGGCGGCATGATCTTCTGCAACCAGGACATGGCTCGTGTACTCCCGCCGGCCCGTACGGGGCCGCGAAGCGCGGAAGTGTAACCGACGGCCGGGGCCGGGCCGCGCCGTTCAGGCAGCGTCGAGCGCGGCCCGCAGCGGCGCCAGGAACGCCCCGGCGCGGCGCGCGGCCTCGCCCGGATCGGCAGCCTCGGCCATCTCGGCGACCAGGGCGCTTCCCACGACCACGCCATCGGCGTCGGCCGCCATCGCCGCGGCCCCGGCGGCGTCGCGGATGCCGAAGCCGGCAACGACCGGCGCACGGCTGGCCTGTCGCAGCGTCCGCAATCTGGCCGAGGCCTGCGTCGGGTCGAGCCGATCGGAGGCGCCGGTGACCCCGGCGAAGCTGACGTAGTACAGGTAGCCCTGCGCCTGCGCGCACAAGGTCTCGATGCGGGCGGCATCGGTCGTCGGCGACGCCAGCAGGATCAGCGCCAGGCCCTGGGCATCGAATGCGGCGCGGTACTCCCCGGCCTCCTCGGGCGGCAGGTCCACCAGCAGCACGCCATCGACGCCGGCCTCGCGCGCCTGCGCGGCGAAGGCCGCCGGGCCACGGATATCGATCGGGTTGAGATAGCCCATCAGCACGACCGGGGTCGCGGCATCTCTCGCCCGGAACGCCCGCACCGTATCGAGCACCCAGGCCATGCCGGCGCCGCGTGCGAGCGCGCGTTCGGAGCTGCGCTGGATCGTCGGGCCGTCGGCCATCGGGTCGGAGAACGGCACGCCGAGTTCGAGGATGTCCGCGCCCGCCTCGACCAGCGCATGCATCACCGGCACCGTGGCCTCCAGCGACGGATCGCCGGCGGTGACGAACGGGATCAGCGCCTTGCGGCCGCTGGCGCGCAAGGCGGCGAAACAGGCCTCGAGTCGGGACGTTGCAGATCCGGTGGCCGCGCTCACAGCGTGAACCCCTCGCGCCCGGCGATCGTGTGCACGTCCTTGTCGCCGCGGCCCGACAGGTTCGCCAGCACGATCGCGTCCTTGGGCAGGTCGCGTGCAAGCTTGATCGCCTGGGCGATGGCGTGACTGGATTCGAGTGCCGCAAGAATGCCCTCGGTCCGGGCGAGTTGGTGGAACGCGGCCAGCGCTTCGTCGTCGGTGACACCGACATACTGCGCGCGGCCGGCATCGGCCAGGAACGCATGCTCGGGGCCGACGCCCGGATAGTCGAGACCGGCGGAGACCGAGTGCGTCTCGGTGATCTGACCGTCGTCGTCGCAGATCACATAGGTGCGGTTGCCGTGCAGCACGCCCGGCCGGCCGGCCGCGATCGACGCGGCGTGGCGACCGGTCGCGATGCCGTCGCCGGCGGCCTCGGCGCCGACGATGCGCACATCCGGGTCGTTGAGGAAGGCGTGGAACAGGCCGATCGCATTGCTGCCGCCGCCCACGCAGGCGGTGATCGCGTCGGGCAGCCGTCCGTACTCGGCGAGCATCTGTGCCCGCGCCTCACGACCGACGATGGCGTTGAAGTCGCGGACCATGCGCGGATACGGGTCGGGCCCGGCGACGGTGCCGATGATGTAGAAGGTATCGGCGATGTTGGTCACCCAGTCGCGCATCGCCTCGTTGAGCGCATCCTTGAGCGTCGCCGAGCCCGAGGTCACCGGCACCACCTGCGCGCCGAGCAGGCGCATGCGGTAGACGTTGATCTTCTGCCGCTCGATGTCGGTCGCGCCCATGTAGACCACGCACTCGAGCCCCAGTCGCGCGGCGACGGTCGCCGAGGCCACGCCATGCTGGCCGGCGCCGGTCTCGGCGATGATCCGGGTCTTGCCCATGCGGCTGGCGAGCAACGCCTGGCCGATGGTGTTGTTGATCTTGTGCGCGCCGGTGTGATTGAGGTCCTCGCGCTTGAGCAGGATGCGCGCCCCGCCGACCGCGTCGCTGAGCCGCTGCGCGTGATAGATCGGGCTGGGCCGACCGACGTAATGCGCCAGGTCAGCGTCGAACGCCTGCTGGAACGCGGGATCGACCTTCGCGGCGTCGTAGGCGGCGGCGAGTTCGGCGACCGGCCCGACCAGCGTCTCGGCGACGAAGCGGCCCCCGTAGCGACCGAAATGGCCGGCGGCATCGGGATAGGCGTGGAAATCGGTGATCGGAACGTCGGACATCGAAAGAGACGGCAGAGAGAATGCCTTGCACTCTAGCGCACACGTCCCGGCCCCGGAACCGATAAGATCTGACCGTTCTACCAGAAAATCTCACAGATGACCGATGCCGATCTGCCGTCGCTCAACGCCGTGCGTGCCTTCGAGGCCGCCGCCCGACTGGGCAGCCTCACCCGGGCCGCCGAGGCTCTGCATGTGACCCACGGCGCGGTCAGCCGCCAGGTGCGGCTGCTCGAGGACACACTGGGCACGCCACTGTTCGTCCGCGCCGGCCGCGGCCTGCGGCTGACGCCGGCCGGGGAACGCCTGCGCGATGCGGCCGGCGATGCCTTCGCGCGCCTGCGCGGCGCGGTCGCGACGATCCGGCGCACGCAGGGCGACGAGGCCTTGGTGCTCGGCTGCCCGGGCAGCCTCGTCGCACGCTGGGTGATCCCGCGCCTGCCGCGGCTGGCCGAGACGTTACCCGAACTGCGCTTGCACCTGTCGCCGCACGAGGGCGCGTTCCCGCAGTCACTGGCCGGCTTCGACGCCGCGTTGCTGATCGGCCAGGCGCCCTGGCCCGCCACCTGGCGCGTGCGCCCATTGGCGCCCGAACGCATCGGACCGGTCGTCAGCCCCCGGCATCCCGAAGTCGCACGGCTGCGGACGCTCGCGCCCGACGCTCTGCTGCGCGAGCCGCTGCTGCACACGCTGTCGCGGCCGCAGGCTTGGCCCGCCTGGGCGGCGGCCACCGGTGCAGCGCCGCCCCAGGCCCTGGGCACGGGCTTCGAGCATCTCTACTTCCTGCTCGAAGCCGCGGTCGCCGGACTCGGCGTCGCAATCGCGCCGCAGGAACTCGTCGCGGACGATCTCGCTGCCGGTCGCCTGCTCGCCCCCTGGGGCTTTGCCGCCACCGGCGCCCACTGGGTGCTCGCCAGCCCGCGCGATGCCGACGATGCCCGCGCCGACGGGCTGGCGAACTGGCTGTCGCGGGAACTGGCTTGATCGCTATACGGCAGCGCAGCACCGCTCCCCGCTAGGCCCCGATCCCCCGCACCGCCGCCACGAACGCGCGCATGCGCGCGGCGTCCTTGCGGCCCGGTGCCGATTCGATCCCGCTCGATACGTCGACGCCCGCCGGCCGCACGGTGGCGATCGCCTGCGCCACGTTGCCGGCCTCCAGGCCGCCCGCCAGCCAGAACGGCCGGTCGAGCGCCGCGGGCAACGCGGCCCAATCGAAGCGCGTACCGCCGCCGCCGGGCTCGCCGGCAGCATGGCCGTCGAACAGGAACGCTGCGGCATCGGGCCAATCGCCGAGCGTGCGCAGCGCGGCGATCGGATCGCCGCCCATCGCGATCGCCTTCCAATAAGGACGCCCGAAACTCCGACAGAACGCGGCGTCCTCGTGGCCGTGGAACTGCAGCACGTCGGGCGCGAGTTGCTCGATGATCGCCGCGACCTCGGCGGCGTCGTTGTCCATCGTCAACGCGACCACTTGCACCTGCGGCGGAACCGCCGCGCGCAACGCCCGTGCTTGGTCGAGATCAAGCCGGCGCGGGCTGCGCGCCGCGAACACGAAACCGACATCGTCGACGCCGAGCGCGACCGCAGTTTCGACGTCCTCGCGCCGGGTCAGCCCGCAGAATTTGATCCGGACCGCGCTCATGCCGGCAGCGTGACCTCCGCCGGCAGGTTCCATTCCGGCGGGTACAACGGGCCGAGAAAGACCAGGCCGGCGGCAGGCGCGGTCGGGCCGGCGAGACGGCGATCGCGGCCGGCCAGCACCTCGGCGATCCAGCTTTCCGGCTGCGCCCCGGCGCCGACCTCGAGCAGCGAGCCGACGATGTTGCGGACCATGTGGTGCAGAAACGCATTGGCCTGCACCTCGACGACGACCTCGTCGCCATCGCGGCGGACCGCGATGCGCTGCAGGTCGCGGCGCGCGTGCGGCGCCTGGCAGTGCACGGTGCGGAACGCGGAGAAATCCTGCTCACCGACCAGTGCCTGGGCCGCACGATGCATCGCGGCCGCGTCGAGCGGCCGCAGTTCCCACGACAGGTACTGCCGGTGCAACGCCGGGCGTACCTGGCGGTTGAGGATGCGGTAGCGGTAATGGCGTGCGCGCGCGGAGAATCGCGCATTGAACGTATCGGGCACCGGCTGGCACCAGCGCACGCTGACCTGCGGCGGCATCAGTGTGGTCGCGCCGAGCATCCAGGCGCGCGGCGCGCGCGCGGCCTCGGTATCGAAATGCACGACCTGGCATTGCGCATGGACGCCGGCATCGGTGCGCCCGGCGCAGACCGTGGCCACCGGATGCGCGGCGATCTTCGACAGCGCCGTCTCCAGCGCGGCCTGCACCGACTCCTGCCCGCCCTCGCCGGCCTTGCTCAGCCGTTGCCATCCCAGAAAGCCATTGCCGTCGTACTCGACGCCCAGCGCGAATCGCATCGCGCGTTCAGCCCAGCGTGCGCAGCAGGCGCGCGGCCTCGGCCGCGGCGATCGGGTCGCCGCCACCGGCCACGTCCTGCAACAAGCTGCGCGCGGTATCGACATCGCCCAGGTCGATGTAGGCGCGGGCGAGTTCCAGACGCTCGATGACGGGTGGCGGTTCGACCGCATCGACGCGATCGAGCTCGACCGGCGTCTGGACCGGTGCGGGTGTGGGCGCCGGCGCGGTGTCGGACGCCGGGGGGGCATCGCCGACATGCCAGGTCGGCCCGCCGGTCGTCGGTGCGATCGGCGCAGCGACCGGTGCTGCGGCAGGCGGCGCCGAGCGCGCAAAGGCGGGCACGGCATCGGCCGACTGCGCAGCGGCCGGCGCTCCGTCCGCGGTGTTCGCGGTGGCCTTCGCCGGTGCGGCACGGCGGCTACGGCGACCGAGCAAGAAGGCGATCGCGCCGACCACCAGCAGCGCCGGGGCCAGCCACAGCCAGGACCAGGGCCCGCCCGGCGATGCATGGGCCGCATCCAGACGCTGCTGCGCAGCCGCAAGGTCGGCGTCCTTCATTTCGATCAGCCGCTGCTGCTGGCGTTGCAACTGCTCCAGGTCGTCGAGCCGGGACCGCAGTTCGGCCAGTTCCGCATCACGCGAGATCGCGGCCTCTTCGGCCTGGTGCGAGTCCTGACGCAGCATGTCTCCTCCAGCGCCGGCAGCGATGCCCGACTGTGTCGCCGCCGGCGCAGCGTCGCCGGCCGGCGGGGTGATCTCGAGCCGGGCCGATGGCGCGGCGACCGCAGTGGGCGCGGCGGGTGCGGCGCGAGTTGCAGACGGTGGTGGCGTCGTGGTGGCGGGCGGCGCAGTCGCGACCGGCGGCGCGGCCTGCGCCGGCTCCGAGGCAGGCCGGCGCATGTCGCGCCACTGCCCCACCTGCTGGCGCACCAGCGCATCGGCCTCGGCGGCGCCGGCCTCGGCCCAGTCGTCGCGCGGCGGCACGCGCAGCACGGCGCCCTGGCGGATCAGGTTGAGATTGCCGCCGATGAAGGCATCAGGGTTGTGCCGCAGCAGCAGCACCATCGCCTGGTTGACGCTGATGCCGGCCTCGCGCGCCAAGGGTGCGGCGATCGTCGACAGGGTCTGGCCGGACCGGACGGCCGGCAGCGTCTGCGCGCGATCGGTGGTGGCCGGCTGGGCGGCGGTGGCCGTGGGCGGCGCGGGCGGTGCTGCGGGCGCAGGCCTGGGCGCTGCACGCACCGGCGCCGCGGGCGGCGGCGCCTGCGGCGGTTGGGTCGCGGTCGGCGCTTGCGCCTGCAACGGCACAGGTGCAGCGGGTGTCTCGGTGGCGGGGACGACCGGCGGCCGCACGATCGCATCGGCCGGCGCGGCGATCGGCGCCTGGATGGCGGGCTGCGCTTCGGCCGCGACGGTGTCGGGCACAGCGAGCAGCGCCGAGTACTCGCGCACCAGCCGGCCCTGCCCCCAATCGACCTCGACCAGGAAGGCAAGCGCCGGCTGCTGCACCGGTGCGGCGCTGGTGACCCGGATCACCGGCCGACCGCGCGCATCGAGCGCGACGCCAAAGCGCAGATCCGAGACCACGCCGCGCGGCGGCGCCAGACCGATACGGGCGAAGGTCTCTGGTGACGCCAGTCTGGCCTGCAGCTGACGCAGTTCGGCCGGATCGCTGGAGATCACCGGAATCTCGGCCAGCAACGGCTCGCCCTGCTGCGAGCGGACCTCGATGCGCCCCAGTCCCAGCGCCAAGGCCGGTCCGGCGACGCCCAGCAGGACGCCTGCCACCAGCAGGGGCTGCACGATGCGCGACACGATCTTCCCCGGATCCATCGGCCGACTGTAGCGGCCGGCCGCCGCGCTCCGCAACGTCGACGCCGCCGCGTCCGGCAGCCGGCCAGCGTGCATGGCTCAGCGCTCCGCCGCGACCAGCTCGGCCACCTGCACCGCATTGAGCGCAGCGCCCTTGCGGATGTTGTCCGAGACGATCCACAGGTTCAGGCCGTTGGGATGCGAGAGATCCTCGCGGATGCGGCCCACGAACACCGCGTCGCGGCCCGAGGCGTGGGTGACCGGCGTCGGATAGCCGCCCGCGCGTCGCTCGTCGACGACTTCCACGCCCGGCGCCTGCGCCAGCAGCGCGCGCGCCGCCTCGACGGTGAGCTTGTCGCGCGTTTCCACCGCCACCGCTTCGGAGTGTCCGTAGAACACCGGCACGCGGACCGCGGTCGGATTCACCAGGATGCTGTCGTCGCCGAGGATCTTGCGCGTTTCCCAGACCAGCTTCATCTCCTCCTTGGTGAAGCCGTTGTCCAGGAAGTCGTCGATGTGCGGGATCAGGTTGAAGGCGATCTGCACCGGGAACTTCTGCGGGTCGAGATCGCGGAAGTTCAGCAGGTCGCCGGTCTGGCGGCCGAGCTCCTCCATCGCCGAACGTCCCGCGCCCGAGACCGACTGATAGGTCGCGACATTGATCCGCACGATCCCCGCCTGCCGGTGCAACGGCGCCAAGGCGACCAGCATCTGCATCGTCGAGCAGTTGGGATTGGCGATGATGCCGCGCGGCCGGTTGCGTGCGGCTTCGGGATTGACCTCGCTGACCACCAGCGGCACGTCGTCGTCGTAGCGGAATGCCGAACTGTTGTCGATGACCACCGCGCCGGCCGCGGCGAACTTCGGCGCGTAGGTCTTACTGGTGTCGCCGCCGGCCGAGAACAGCGCGATGTCGACGCCGCTCGGATCGAACGTGGCCAGGTCCTGCACGACGATGTCCTCGTCGCCGAACTTGACGGTAGTGCCGGCCGAGCGCTCGCTCGCCAGGGCGATGAGTTCGGACACCGGGAAGTCGCGTTCGGCGAGGATCGACAACATGGTGTCGCCGACGGCGCCGGTGGCACCGACGACAGCGACGCGGAAGGCGCGGGAGGGGGACTGGGACATGAGGGGCACTCTCGAAAAAGGGGAACATGGGAAACGCAGGCGCTGAAGGGGGCTCGGGGAACCGCCCGCCCGGAAGCTCAGGCGGTTCCCGGTCGTTTCGCATCCTGGCCGACCGGTGCGATCGGGCTCGGCGGGCGGCCAGCATCGGGACCGGCGCCCAGCGCGGCGATCAGGTTGTCGACCGCCAGCGTGACCATCGCCCGGCGCGTGGCCAGGCTGCCGCTGGCGATGTGCGGGGTCAGCACCACGTTGTCGAGCGCGAGCAGGCGCGGGTCGACATCGGGCTCGCCCTCGAACACGTCGAGCGCCGCCGATGCCAGACGCCCATGCGCCAGCGCGTCGGCCAGCGCGCCCTCATCGACGATGCCGCCGCGGGCGATGTTGGTCAGCGTCGCCGTCGGTTTCATCCGCGCCAGCGCGGCGGCATCGACGATATGGTGGGTGGCGGCCGAGTACGGCAGTACCAGCACCAGGTGGTCGGCCTGCGCGAACAGCGCCTCGAACTCGACGTAGTGCGCGTTGCAGCTGCGCTCGGTCTCCGCGGGCAGGCGGCTACGATTGTGATACAGCACGCGCATGTCGAAACCGGCGGCGCGCCGGGCGATGCCCTGCCCGATCCGCCCCATGCCCAGGATGCCCAGCGTGCTGCCGTGCAGATCGGCGCCGAGCAGGCCCTTGAAGTTCCAGCCCTGCCAGCGCCCCGCGCGCAGATGGCGTTCGGCCTCGGTGATGCGGCGCGCAGCGGCCATCAGCATCGCGAAACCGAAGTCGGCGGTGGTCTCGGTGAGCACGTCAGGTGTATTGGTCGCGACGATGCCGCGCGCGTGCAGCGCGGCGATATCGAGGTTGTTGTAGCCCACCCCGACATTGGCGATCGCACGCAGGCGCGGGGCCGCGGCGATCTCGGCCTGGCCGATGCGCTCGTTGAGCGTCACCAGCGCGCCGTCGGCGTCGCGCAACGCGGCGGCGACGGCGGCCGCATCGTGCTCGACGACCGAGGGCACCTGCACGACGTCGAAGTGCGCGTGCAGCCGCGCGACGATGTCGTCGAACAGCGGCTGCGCGACCCAGACCCGCGGACGCGGCTCAGCCATCGATGCGCCCCGGGATCCGCGGCCCCACCTCGCCGACATCGCCACACTGCGCGCGATGGCGAAGCGCCTGGTCCATCAGCACCAGCGCCAGCATCGCCTCGCAGATCGGCGTGGCGCGGATACCCACGCAGGGATCGTGGCGGCCGGTGGTGATGACCTCGACAACGTTGCCGTCGACATCGACGCCGTCGGCCGGCAGACGCAGGCTCGAGGTCGGCTTGAACGCGGTCGAGACCACGATCTGCTGGCCGGTGCTGATGCCGCCGAGCACACCGCCGGCATGGTTGGAGGCGAAACCGGCCGGCGTCATCAGATCGCGGTGCGTGCTGCCGCGCTGGGCGACCGATGCGAAGCCGTCGCCGACCTCGACGCCTTTGACCGCGTTGATCGACATCATCGCCGCTGCCAGGTCGCCGTCGAGCTTGCCGTAGATCGGCGCGCCCCAGCCCGGCGGCACGCCATCGGCGACCACGGTCACGCGCGCGCCGACCGAATCGCCGGACTTGCGCAGCGCGTCCATGTAGGCCTCCAGTTCGGGCACCTGCGCCGCATCCGGCCAGAAGAACGCGTTGGCTTCGACCGTGGCCCAGTCGATCGCCTGCGGGTCGGACACCGACGGCACGAGCTCGCCCAATTGCGACAGCCAGCCGTGCACCTGGACGCCATGGCGCTGCGCGAGCCACTTCTTGGCGATCGTGCCGGCGGCCACGCGCATCGTCGTCTCGCGGGCCGACGAACGCCCACCGCCGCGCGGGTCGCGGATGCCGTACTTCTGCCAATAGACGTAGTCGGCATGGCCGGGGCGGAACTGCGCGGCGATGTTCGCGTAGTCCTTGCTGCGCTGGTCGGTATTGCGGATCAGCAGCGCGATCGGCGTGCCGGTGGTGACCCCTTCATACACGCCGCTGAGGATCTCGACCGCATCGGCCTCGCGGCGCGCCGAGGTGTGCCGGCTCTTGCCGGTCGCCCGCCGCGTCAGATCATGGGTGAAGTCCTCCGGCGCGAGCGCGATCCCGGGCGGGCAGCCGTCGACCACGCAGCCGATCGCCGGTCCGTGGCTCTCGCCGAAGGTCGTGACACTGAACATCTGACCGAAACGATTGCTGGACATGGCACCGCGGCGCCAGTGCGCCGTCGAAACAGGAGGGCCGCCAAGCTTAACGCGCTGGGCCGGCCCGTGGTGCGGTGCGTCAGAACAGGTCGCTGGCCGGGCCAGCGGCAGTGCTGGACGCCGCACCCGACACTGATGCGCGCGCGGCTGCAAGCTCGGCGATACGTGCGTTGTGCGCGACCAGGTCGCGGCGCTCGACGACGAACACGCCCATCTGCCCGACCTGGAACTCGACCCACAGCAACGGCAACTCGGGCAGCAGCTTGATCAGATGCTGCTCGGACTCGCCAACTTCGCAGATCAGCAGCCCGTCCTCGGTCAGGTGCAGCGGCGCGTCGCGCAGGATCTTCAGCACCAAGTCCAGGCCGTCGTCGCCGGCGCGCAGGCCCATCTCGGGCTCGTAGCCGTACTCGCGCGGCAACGCGTCGGTCTCGTCGTTGGTCACATACGGCGGATTGGTCACGATCAGGTCGTAATGCTCGCCCTGCAGGCCCTCGAACAGATCGGACTTGAGGAAGCGCGTGTTGCGCACCTCCAGCCGGGCCTCGTTCTCGGCCGCCAGCGACAGCGCCTCGTCGCTGAGATCGACGCCGTCGACGTGCCAATCGGGATTGTGGTGCGCCATCGCGATCGCGATGCAGCCAGAACCGGTGCACAAGTCCAGCGCGCGACGCACCTCGCGGCCGCCCAGCCACGGCTCGAAGCCGGACAGGATCAGTTCGGCGATCGGCGAGCGCGGCACCAGGGCGCGGCGGTCGGACTTGAAGCTCAGACCGGCGAACCACGCCTCGCCGGTCAGGTAGGCCGCCGGGATCCGCTCCTCGATACGGCGCAGGAACAGGCCCAGCACGTCTTCCTTCTCGGCCAACGTGACCCGAGACTGCCCATAGACCGGGCTCAGGTCGTGCGGCAGGTGCAGCGCGTGGAGCGTGAGCTGGGTGGCCTCGTCGATCGCGTTATCGTAGCTGTGGCCGAAGGTCAGCCCGGCGGCGTTGAAGCGACTGGCGCCATAGCGGATCAGGTCGACGATCGTCTGCAGTTCTTCGGTCATGGCGCGCGCGGCTCGGGGGACGGCTGATGGCCGGCGATTATAGGTCAGCCGCCGCCGCACTCCCGCGTGCAGCCGGACGGGCGCACGCGGCGGGCTATGATGGCCGATCCCTCGACTCGGCGGCCCCAGACGGATGTTCAACCGCACCACCCTCGTGATCCTGTGCATCGCACTCGCCGGCGGGCTGGGCCTGCTCGCAGCGCAGCGCTACTTCACCGACGGCGGCGCTGATCGCCCGCCGCTGCAGGTCGTGCAGCTCTATCCCCAGCCGCGCGCGCTGCCGCAGATCACGCTGCAGCAGGCTGACGGCACCCCGCTGCCGACCAGTGCGCTGGCCGGACATTGGACCCTGGTGTTCATCGGCTTCACTCAGTGTCCCGATGTGTGCCCGATGACGCTGACCCAGTTGGCGCAAGCCCAGCGGCGCTGGGAAGCACTACCCGAGGCGACCCGGCCGCGGGTGCTGTTCGTGTCGGTGGACCCCGAGCGCGACACGCCACAGCGACTCGGCGACTACGCACATGCCTTCCACCGCGACACCCTGGCCGCGACCGCCGACCTGCCGACGCTCGAGCGCTTCACGCGCGCGCTGTCGATGGTGTTCGCCAAGGTGCCGCTGCGCGGCGACGCGCCAGCCGGCGCCTACACGATCGATCACAGCGCCTCGATGGCAGTGCTCGACCCCCAGGGCCGCATGGCCGGCGTGGTCTCGGGCAGCGTCCTCAACGGCGAGACACCCCAGCCCGAGGCCATCGCCGACGACCTGCTGCGCCTGACCCCGGACGCGCGCCCATGAGCCTGACGACCACGCTGACCTATGCGCTGCCGCACCGTCTGCTGTCGTCGATGGCGCGCCGACTGGCCTACTCGACCCATCCGGGCACACGACGCTGGCTGATCGACACGGTCGTACGCCGCTTCGGCGTCGACCTGTCGGAGGCGGCCAATCCCGACCCGGCGTCCTACGCCAGCTTCAATGCGTTCTTCACCCGCGCCCTGCGCGAGGGCGCGCGCAGCCCCGACCCCGACCCGCGCGCATTGCTGATGCCGGCCGACGGCCACATCAGCCAGTGCGGCGCAATCGACGGTGATCGCATCTTCCAGGCCAAGGGGCAGTCGTTCACCGTCGCCGAACTGCTCGGCGATGCCGACGACGCAGCGCCCTACCTCGACGGCCGCTACGCCACCGTGTACCTGTCGCCGCGCGACTACCACCGCGTGCATATGGCCTGGACCGGCACGCTGCGCGAGACCGTGCACGTTCCGGGCCGGCTGTTCAGCGTCGGCACCGACGCGGTCGCCAATGTGCCGCGGCTGTTCGCGCGCAACGAGCGGCTGGTGTGCCACTTCGATACCGACTTCGGGCCAATGGTCCAGGTAATGGTCGGTGCGCTGCTGGTTTCCGGCGTGGAAACGGTCTGGGCCGGCGAAGAGATCCCCGCCTACGGCGACCGCATCCAGCGCAAGGACTACCGCGGGCGCGGCATCGTGCTTGAGCGCTTCGCCGAGATGGCGCGCTTCAACTACGGCTCGACGGTGATCGTGCTGCTGCCGCCTGGCGTGGCCGAACTGGCACCGGCGCTGCACGCCGAGTCGCCGGTGCGCCTGGGCGAACGGCTGGCCACGCGCCTGGGCGCGTGACCATCGCGCCCTCCCCGCATGCGGGAGAGGACGCGCACAGCGTTCAGCGCGCGCAGCCCTGCAGCGTCAGTGTCTGACCCGGCTTGAGCGCGTATGCCGGCGCGCGCAGGCCGTTGGCGCGCGCCAGCGTCGAGATGTTGCAGCCATAGCGCTGCGCGATCTTGCCCAGCGTGTCGCCGCGGGCGACGCGATGGCTGCGCGCGGGCGCCGGCGCAGGGGTGACCTGCGGCGGCCGCGGAGCGGCGGGCGCGGCCGGCAGCGCCGCCGGCACGTCAGCGTTCGCGTCTGGCAACACCTCGATCGCACCGGTGCGCACGATCGCCGCGCGCGGGTCGCTGTTCACCAGCTCGGCCGCGAGGTCGGCGCGCGCACCGCGCACGCACCACTGGCGATACAGCCCAGCCATGCGCACGGTGCCGTTGAGCACGGTGCCCACCGGCAGCAGGCTCTCGGCCTCAAAGCTGGGGTTGAGGTTGCGCAGCGCGCGCATGTAGCCGTCGCGGGTATTGCCGTTGCCCAGGCAGATCGTCAACTCGTAGATCGACGCCGGCCGCTCGAGACGGAACGTCGCCGGCCGCGCATCGACCTTGGGGAAGGTCAGTCCGTACTCCTGCGGGTGCAGGTACAGCCACGCCGCGGCAATCACCATCGGCACGTAGTCGCGGGTCTCGGGCGGGAACTGGTTGTAGACGTCCGGGTCCCAGAAGCGCCGGCCCGCGGCCTCGCGATAGACGCGCAGCGCGCGCCCCTCGCCACCGTTGTAGGCGGCCAGCCAGTACTCGATCTCGTTGCCGTGCTGCGCGAACCGCTCGTTGAGATACACCGCCGCCGCATCGGCCGCCTGGCGCGGGTCGTAGCGCGTGTCGAAGCCGCTGCCGTCGGGGCCCAGGCCGAACCGGCGCCCGGTCGCCGGCATGAACTGCAGCGGCCCGGCGGCGCCGGCACGGGAACGCGCGTGTACCCGGCCGTTGGATTCCTTGGCCATGATGCCGAACAGCAGCGCCTCGGGCAGGCCGCTGCGCTTGAAGGCCGGCGACATCAGATGCCGCATGTACTGGTAGTTCTCGTGGCTGGTGATCAGCGACACGCGCATGTCGGTGAGCCAGCGGCGGATGCCGGCCTGGACGGCGGGATTGAGCTCGACCATGCGCTTGAACCGCTCGTCCTCGCTCAGCAGCGCCGAAGCGCTGGCAGCGGCGGGCACATCGGCGGTCGGCAGGCTGCCGTCGGGCGCATCGACCGGCGCGTCGTCCTCGCCCTGCCCGGCCTGCGCGTCGGCATCGGCCTTGAGCAGGCGCTTGTAGCTGGTCAACAGCTGCGGGACGCTGCAGCCGCGCTGCTTCTCGCAGGCCACCATCACGTCTTCCATGTCCTCGAGCGCGGCATTGCTCGCCTCGACGCCCGCCGGGTCGTCGTTGGCGATGCGCACCAGCGCTTCGCGGTAGCGCCCCTCGGCATCGAGCATGCGCTGATTCAACGCCTCGGCCGCCTCGCGGTCGCGGCGCGACTGGGCCTGCGCATCGGTGGCGTGACTGGACAGAACCAGCGCCAGCGCCAGCGCACCCAGGTGCGCGAGCGGAAAACGACGGGAGAACCGGGACTCGGGCATGCGGGACTTCGCTCTGAGGGGCCGGCAGGGTAGCCCCGGCCATCGCGCCGCGGCAAGGCGACCGACGGTCGCCGGGCTCAGCCGTCCGGCTGCCCGGCCCCGGCCTGCGAGCGGGCCCAGTCGCGGGTCTGTGCCGGGTCATGGCGGGCGAAGCCGGCTGCGTCGATCGCCGCATCGAGGTCGGCCGCGGGCGCGACGTCGAGATGGTGGGCCAGGAACGCACGCGTCACCGCGGCGATCCCGCGCGCGGTCGCGGCGGCATCCGCATCGCCGAAGCGCGCTTCGTACGACGGTCCGGTCATCAGCAGCGGCAGGTCGCTGAAGGCCATGTGCCGGGTCCCGGGCACGCGCAGCCGGATTACCTCCGGCGCCAGCCCGACCTGTGTCCAGCGCGCGTAGGCATAGTCGTTGTGGTGAAACGCAGGGTCGGCGGGCGTGCTGTCGTAGAGCGGAAACCGCACCCAGTCACTGGCCAGCGCCAGCAGCGGCCGACCGAGGTCGGCATCGTAGAGTCCGGGGTCGAAATTCAACCCGTCCAGACTCACCGCCGCGCGGCAGGTCGGCAATCGCTGGCAGGCGGTCGCCGCGGTCGAACCGCCGAAGGACATGCCGGCGATCGCCAGCCGCTGCGGGTCGGTCGCGGCGAGCACCGGCGCGAACGCCGGCGGCACCTGCCCTGCCTGCAGCGCGCGCACCGCGAACAGCACGTCCTCGCGCCAGGTCGCCTGGCTGGCCCCCAGCCGGCTGCCGGCCAGCGCCTGTGCGTAGCCGTCGATCAACGCGGCGCGCGTGGCGTGATCGTCAGCGGCATGGAAACGCCGGCGCCATTCCAGCAGCGCCGGCGTCTCGGCGCGCATGTCGGTCGGCACCACCCGTCCATCGGACAGCGCGAGATCCACCGCGTCGCCGGGATGCCCCAGCGCCACCACCACATAGCCGTGACTGGCCAACGATTGCGCCAGCGCGGTGTTCTGCGCCGGATACAGGAAGAAGCCGTGACTGAGGATCACCACCGGGAAGCCGTCCTCAGGCCGCGGCGCCATGCCCGTCCCGGCGCCTGCGGCGGTGCAGGCGTCGATCGCGCGGGTGTCGTCGACGGCGTAGCCCAGATTGCGCGCCAGCGCCGGCAATAGCCGCGCCGCCTCGTCCTGCGGCAGATACGGGCGTGGCGGCGCGGCCTGCGCGGCGGGGTACCAGGTGACGACGGGCAGTGTCCGCACCGCCTCGGACGCATCGCCCGACCCGTCACGCCGTGCCGGGTCGGCCAGTTCGAAGCGTTGCAGGCCCACCGGCAGCGGCCCGTCCGGGGCAGGCAGCGCGCAGGCAAAGGCCAGTGCAGGCAAGGTCGCGGCAATCAAGCAGACCAGCCGCGACGGGAGTCGAGAGGGCATGGCGACGATCCGAGGGAACAGGCATCCATTGTGCGCGCGCCACGCACCGCGACGACGGCACGGCACCGGCAGCGACGAGGTCCTAGAATCGCGACTTCCTCCAAGCATTGCGAATCCATGGAACCGATCCTCATCGGCAAGGCCGTCACCACGCCCGACGGCGGCCCCGTGCACCTGCTGCCCGCGCTGGGCAACCGCCACGGCCTGGTCGCCGGCGCGACCGGCACCGGCAAGACCGTCACGCTGACCACGCTGGCCGAGGGGTTCTCGCGCATCGGCGTGCCGGTGTTCATGGCCGACGTGAAGGGCGACGTCGCGGGCCTGGCGGTGCCGGGCGAGATCGGCGAGGCGCTGCGCGAGCGTGCCGCGCACATCGGCGTGCCCGACTACGCAGGCGAGGCCAGCCCGGTGGTGTTCTGGGACCTGTTCGGCGTGTCCGGCCATCCGGTGCGCACGACGGTCAGCGAGATGGGCCCGACGCTGCTGGCGCGCATCCTCGAGCTCAACGACACCCAGGCTGGCGTGCTCGACATCGTGTTCAAGCTCGCCGACGACCGCGGCCTGTTGCTGCTCGACCTCGACGACCTGCGCGCGTTGCTGGGGCTGGTCGCCGAAGAGCGCAAGGCGGTCTCGTCCGAGTACGGCCTGGTTTCGGCACCGTCGGTCGCGGCGATCCAGCGCGCGGTGCTGCGGCTGGAACAGGACGGCGGTGCGCCGTTCTTCGGCGAACCGGCGCTGGCGCTGGACGACCTGATGCGCACCCGCAGCGACGGCCGCGGTGTGATCGGTATCCTGGCCGCCGACCGGCTGATCCTCAAGCCGCGGCTGTATGCGACCTTCCTGTTGTGGCTGTTGTCGCAGTTATTCGAGACGCTGCCCGAAGTCGGCGACCTCGACAAGCCGCGGCTGGTGTTCGTGTTCGACGAGGCGCATCTGCTGTTCGGCGACGCCCCGGCGTCGCTGCAACAACGCATCGAACAGGTGGTGCGCCTGGTCCGCTCCAAGGGCGTGGGCGTCTATTTCTGCTCGCAGTTCCCCGACGACGTGCCGCAGGCCGTGCTCGGCCAGCTCGGCAATCGCGTGCAGCACGCGCTGCGTGCCTACACGCCGCGCGACCAGAAGGCGGTGCGCACCGCCGCGCAGACATTCGTCCCCAACCCCGCACTCGACGTCGCCGCCACGATCGCCACGCTCAAGACCGGCGAGGCGCTGGTCTCGATGCTGCAGGCCGGCGGCGCGCCGGCACCGGTCGAGCGCACTCTGATCGCACCGCCGCGCTGCCGGATGGGCGCGATCAGCGAGGCCGAGCGCGCGCGGGTGCGCGCCGGCAGCCCGGTCGGTGCCAAGTACGACACCCCGGTCAATCGCGAATCGGCCGCCGAACTGCTGGCCCAGCGTGCGCAAGCCGCGACTGCGGCCGGCGATGCCGCCCCGGCGAAGTCCCGCGACGCCGATGCGGCCGAGGGCGGGCTGGGCCAGAAGGTCAACGAGTTCCTGTTCGGCACCAAGCGACGCCAGGGGGCGGTCCAAGCCGCCGGCAAGCAGGCGGTGCGCTCGATCACCAACCGGATCGTGCGCAACCTGCTGGGCGGGATCGGACGCCGATGAGCCGCTGGCGCCCGCCACCGGAGAAGAGCACCGCGCTGATCACCCCGGGTGGCCACGCCCGGCTCAAAGCCGAGCTCGACGATCTGTGGCGGGTGCGCCGGCCCGAGGTCGTGCGCGCGCTGTCGGCCGCGGCGGCCGAGGGCGACCGCTCGGAAAACGCCGAGTACACCTACCGCAAGAAACAGCTGGGCGAGATCGACCGCCGCGTGCGCTACCTCGGCAAACGGCTCGAAGCACTGCGCGTGGTCGACACCGTACCGACCGATCCTGAGGCGGTGTTCTTCGGCGCCTGGATCGAACTGGAAGACCTCGACAACGGGCAGTGCAACCGCTACCGCATCGTCGGCCCCGATGAAACCGACGCGCGCGAAGGCTGGATCAGTATCGACTCGCCGCTGGCGCGCGCATTGCTCAAGAAGCGCGTCGACGACGAGGTCGCGGTCGAACTGCCGGGCGGGCCATCCACATTTGCGATCGTCTCGGTCGACTACGTCGCGGACTAACATGCGCCGCAATCGCCGACACGGTGGCCAGGCGGCCGCGGCTGCGAACGGACGGAACCGCGCGGGCGGGACCCGCGCCGGCCTCGGCTTGCTGGCCGGCGCCCTCGCCGCCTGCAGTCCAGGCCCCGCCCCCACCGCCACGTCGCCGGCGGCCGCGCCCGTCCCGGTTTCTGCTGACGCGGCGACCGACGCCCATGCCGCGCTCGCCGCGCGGCTGCGGCCGTTTCTGATCGAACGTAGCGCAAGCTCCTCCGGGCGCAGCGCGCGCGCTGCCGACGACGAGCGCTTCCGGCTCGGCACGTTCTGGGAGGCCCGGACCGACACCCACCATTTCGACGCCGCGTTCCGCGCGCGGGCGCAGGCCGCACTGGCGGCGCACGAGAATGGTGCCGGGCACGCGGCCGCGGACGCAGCGCTGCGACGGCTGCTTGCGACCGTCGACGCGCGCTTGCCGGCCTGGCAGGCCCTGGTCGACTACAACGCCTCGGGGCGGATGCGTGACGATGGCGGCGACGGTGGACGGGCCTTGTTGCCCGGCGCGATCGCGGCGATCGACGCGATCGAAGCGGCGACCTGGGCCTATGTCGAGACGGCCTTGCAGGCAGCGCCCGCACTGTAGATACGCCTAGGGCGCGCGCGCCGGACCCGCGCCTCGCCGGACGCTCAGTCGATGCGCTGCAGCTCGTGGATCTGCGTGTCCGAAAACGCGCTGAAGTACCCGGTCGTCGACGTGAACTTCTGGTCCGGGAACACGGTGCCCGGTGCGACGCGGCACATCAGGAACGCGCTCGACGACGCGCACTGCAGCCCGGCCTCGGGCGGGACACCGGGAAACAGCCCGGCCTGCTCGCGCTCGCTGAGCGGCAGCATCGCCAGCCCCTCGCCCCGGAACATCGCCAGCCAGCCGCGCCCCTCGGCCCGCAACGTCAGCTGCGCGTCGGCCGGCGCCGTCGCCGGATCCTCGTCCACCGGGCGATAGGTCCCGCTCAACCCGTCCGCCGCGCCTGCGGTGCCGGCCACGAACGCCAGCACCAGCCCCGTCGCTATCCCGCTCGCCCATCGTTTCATGCATCCGTCTCCACGACTTCGCCGTAGAGATCATGCTCGTCGCTGCCCATGATCGCCACCTCGACGAAATCGCCGGGACACAGGCCGGCTTCGCGGCCATTCTGGATCTGCACCACGCCGTCGATCTCGGGTGCATCGCCCATCGTGCGCGCGATCGCCAGGTCGCCGTCGACGACGTCGACCAGGCAGGACTGCACGCTGCCGACCTTGGCCTCCAGCCGGGCTGCGGAAATCTCCGCCTGCTTGTCCATGAACCGCGCCAGCCGCTCCTGCTTCACCGCCTCAGGCACCGCATCGGGCAACAGGTTCGCGGTCGCGCCCTCGACAGGTGAATAAGCGAACGCGCCGACGCGATCGAGCTGGGCCTCGTCGAGAAAGTCCAACAGTTGCTGGAAATCGTCTTCGGTCTCGCCGGGGAAGCCGACGATGAAGGTGCTGCGGATCGTCAGGTCCGGACAGATCTCGCGCCAGCGCGCGATGCGTTCGCGGGTGCGCTCGATCGCGCCGGGCCGCTTCATCAGCTTGAGGATGCGCGGGCTGGCATGCTGCAACGGCACGTCGAGATACGGCAGCAGCTTGCGGCTGCCGTCGGCATGGCGCTCGGTCATCAGCGGGATGATGTCGTCGACGTGCGGGTAGGGATACACATAGTGCAGCCGCGTCCACACGCCCAGTTCCGACAGGCCTTCGCACAGCGCCTTCATCCGCGTCTGGTACGCGCGATCCCGCCACGTCCGCTCGGCATAGCGCACGTCCACGCCGTAGGCCGAGGTGTCCTGGGAGATCACCAGCAGTTCGCGCACGCCGCCGCGCACCAGCCGCTCGGCCTCGCGCAACACGTCGTCGACCGGGCGCGACACCAGGTCGCCACGCATCGAAGGAATGATGCAGAAGCTGCAGCGGTGGTTACAGCCCTCGGAGATCTTCAGATACGCATAGTGCCGCGGCGTCAGCTTGACGCCGGTATCGGGCACCAGGTCGACGAAGGGATCGTGCCGCGGCGGCAAGGCCGCGTGCACCGCGCCCATCACCGAACCGTAGTCCTGCGGCCCGCTGATCGACAGCACGCCCGGATGCGCGTCACGGATCATCTCCTGGCGCTTGCCCAGGCACCCGGTCACGATCACCTTGCCGTTCTCGGCCATCGCCTCGCCGATGGCGTCGAGCGACTCGGCGACCGCCGAATCGATGAACCCGCAGGTGTTGACGACCACCACGTCGGCATCGTCGTAGGTCTGCACGATGTCGTAGCCCTCGACCCGCAACTGGGTGAGGATGCGTTCGGAATCGACGAGGGCCTTCGGACAGCCGAGACTGACGAAACCGACCTTGGGACTGGCTGCGGACATGGGAACCGTGGCGGGTGCAGGAGGGAGGAGCCCACGCGCGCCGCCGGCCGGCATGGGCCGGTCCGTGGGTGCGGGCACGAGGGGCCGCGCAGTATAGCGGCGGCGGCCGGGGCGGTCCTGCGGCCACCGGCCTGGGGTAGACTCGGGGCGTCACCTGAACAGGACGCCGCCATGGGCCGGGACATCGTCGTCGCCACTGCGTCGGGACCGATCAATGCCTGGCGGGCCGATCCGCCGCATGGCGCCGCCGCCAAAGGCGCGATCGTGGTGCTGCAGGAGATCTTCGGCGTCAACGCCCACATCCGCAGCGTCGCCGACGGCTACGCGGCCGCCGGCTATGTCGCGATTGCCCCGGCCCTGTTCAACAACGACTATGTCATCTACTTACCGCTGGGAGGCGACTACGATGTTGCCTGATCCTCAGCGCATGCGTTGGATGACCACGCTGAGCGACTGACTCGGCTGACCTGTAAAACCTCGACCAACTGACTGATTTACGGCTCATTCGGCGCGAAGCCCCACGTTGAAGGGCTGCCAACGGCAGCCCTTCTCGTTAGCGAATCGAACTAAACGTGCGCGCAAATCACCCATCTAGATTCAGAACGCAATCCACGTGCACACCGTACTTCCACCAGCTGACGTGCATCCCATTCTTCCGGTTTGGCCTCCCGTGACAGGAATGCCGTTCATCGCAGCCCAATTCACCCAGTCGTTGATACTCGATTGCGGAAGTCCACTGAAGTCATACTCTCGATAGCCGCCTCCAGCGAACTCCTCCGCATTTTGTGGTATCGAATTATTGTTCGCGTCACGCGCCGTTCCCGGAGAGTAGGTCCACTGAGAAACATCATTGCTACCAGGGTCAAAGTAGAGAACTATGCTAGAACCGTCAGGAAAAATTACTTGCGTGCGGATCAACCCGTAGTCGGGATTTAGCCATGTCACCGGGTTAAATGGACGCAAGAATGTATGCGCACCAGCAATGTAGCCGACATATGTACTGTAAAGATAGTTGCGAAGATTGTTCATCCGAGACGAGCTCGCCAACGCCTCTGTAGCACTCAAAGGCAGATTATCCGGCTGGCTCGCAACCTGGAAACTCAAGCCCCCCTGAAAATCCGTCAATTCGACGATGTAATCCAGGGAATTACCGTTCGCCTGATACAGCCCCACCAAATCATCGAAGTAGTACTGCAGCTCAGCGCTGATTGGGCCGTCATGCATTACGCCATATGGCGTTTTAATGATGCTGATCATCTGCGCGTTGGCGAGGTTGTAAACGATCACACCTCCAATATCGAGCTCAGCATCAGCCACTTCTCTCATCTGCTGTACCGAGCAGCCTTCGCAAGGCACGGCATACAATCCACCTCTTTGTTGAGCCTGCGCATCTGCAACCACTAGACCAGCAAATAAAAGCAAGAATGCGGCCAGTCCTATTCTACACATAAATTACTCCTTTAATAAATGAAATAGACAAGACCCCTTCCAATGGCTACAGCAAGCACAGTTACCCCAATCGCCGGGTAGGGCCTAATCTTCACAAGCATCAATGGGATGGCTAGAAGAATGCATATGATCAGGGAGATAGGTGCAATGGGCCCTCGGACAGTGAAAGACGCAGCCAACGCGGCAAATGCTGCGATGGCCAACGGAAGCGGGCGCATAGCATTTTTGGATCCAGATCTCATCTTCGGCGCTCAAATGGATGCACCATGAACTTAGCCCAAACGATATTGATTATCAATACCGGTTGCAGAGATCAGTCTTCCATTCGTTTTCCGTATGGCCGCGACTTGCTCAGCGCACCGCAAGTCGAATGGTGCCGCAGGCGATGCCACCCGCTGCTGGCGCGTTAGTGCGCAATCGCCGCGCGGCCAGCCGAAAGGGCGAGCTGCCAGACCAGTACGAGCCGTGCTTTAGGGTCCTTGGCGCAGGCCGCGTCGTCGCTTGAGGTCAGGTCGTCTTGACATTGCTTCCCCGCCTAACGCGCGCTCAAAGTTTACGAACAATGTCTTTCGGACAACCGAGACTGACGAAACCGACCTTGGGACTGGCTGCGGACATGGGAACCGTGGCGGGTGCAGGAGGGAGGAGCCCACGCGCGCCGCCGGCCGGCATGGGCCGGTCCGTGGGTGCGGGCACGAGGGGCCGCGCAGTATAGCGGCGGCGGCCGGGGCGGTCCTGCGGCCACCGGCCTGGGGTAGACTCGGGGCGTCACCTGAACAGGACGCCGCCATGGGCCGGGACATCGTCGTCGTCACTGCGTCGGGACCGATCAACGCCTGGCGGGCCGATCCGCCGTATGGCGCCGCCGCCAAGGGCGCGATCGTGGTGCTGCAGGAGATCTTCGGCGTCAACGCCCACATCCGCAGCGTCGCCGACGGCTATGCGGCCGCCGGCTATGTCGCGATCGCGCCGGCGCTGTTCGACCCGGTCGCGCGGCATGTCGAGCTGACTTATGAAGCCGCCGATTTCGAGCGCGGACGCGCGCTCGTCGCGGAACTCGGCATCGACCGCGCGGTCGGCATCGTCCGCGCCACCCGCGACCTGTTGCGCGGCGAAGGCCATCGCCAGATCGGCGTTGTCGGCTTCTGCTGGGGCGGCAGCCTCGCCTTCCTCGCCAACACCCGGCTGGGCCTGCCGGCAGTCAGCTACTACGGCGCGCGCACTGTGCCGTTTCTCGACGAACCGCTGCAGGCACCGATGCTGTTCCACTTCGGCGCCGACGACGCCAGCATTTCCGAAGCCGACATCGCCGCCCACCGCGCACGGCAGCCGGACGCCGAGATCCATGTTCATCCGGGCGGTCACGCCTTCAACCGCGACGTCGACCCGACCCACTACCACCCCGAAAGCGCCGCCGAAGCCCGCCGGCAGACGATGAAGTTCTTTGCCGCGGCGCTGCGCTGACCGGACGTCGACCATGCCGCACACCGCCGCCCCTCCCCGCTACGTCCTGCACCCGCAGTTGGCCGACGACACCCACCCCGTCGCCACCCTTGCCCTGAGCGAGATGCGGTTGATGGACGATGCCAACTATCCGTGGCTGATCCTGGTCCCGCGCCTGCCCGACGCCCGCGAATTGATCGACCTGAGCCGCGAACAGCGCAGCCTGCTGACCGAGGAGATCGACATCGCAGCGCGCGCGATCCGCGATGCGTTCCGGCCGTTCAAGCTCAATATCGCGGCGCTGGGCAACCAGGTGCCGCAGCTGCACGTGCATGTGATCGGTCGCGACCAAGGCGATCCCGCATGGCCCGCCCCGGTCTGGGGCCGCGTCGCAGCCCGCCCCTACTCGCCCGACCTGCTGGTCGAGCGCATCACCCGCCTGCAGGCCGTGTTGCCCGGCTGACCGCGCGTCAATGAAAACAAAGCGACGGGCCGATCAGGTGCGCGGCAGCGTCACCCCGGTCTGGCCCTGGTACTTGCCGCCGCGATCCTTGTATGACGTCTCGCAGACGTCGTCGGCATCGGACTGGAAGAACAGCATCTGCGCGACGCCCTCGTTGGCATAGATGCGGGCTGGCAGCGGCGTGGTATTGCTGAACTCCAGCGTCACGTGGCCTTCCCATTCCGGCTCGAGCGGCGTCACGTTGACGATGATGCCGCAGCGCGCATAGGTGCTCTTGCCCAGGCACACCACCAGCACGTCGCGCGGAATGCGGAAGTACTCAACGGTGCGTGCCAGCGCGAACGAATTGGGCGGGATGATGCACTCGTCGCCGACCACGTCGACAAAGCTCTTGGGATCGAACCGCTTGGGATCGACGATCGTCGAGTTGATATTGGTGAACACCTTGAACTCACGCGAACAGCGCACGTCGTAGCCGTAGCTCGAGGTGCCGTAGCTGACGATGCGCTGGCCGTCGACGTGCTTGACCTGCCCGGCCTCGAACGGCTCGATCATGCCCCCCGGCTGCTCGGACATACGGCGGATCCAGCGGTCGCTCTTGATGCTCATACGGTGTTCCCGGGACGGATGCGGCAGTGAATACGCATTGTAGGGCCGGCACCGGCCGGCCGCACCCCGCCGCGATCACACCAGCGACGCGGAGATCGACATCGGGGCGCGCGGACGCTTCTCGAGTTCGGCGACCATGGCGCGCGCGACCGCCCGATAGGCCGCGGCTGCCGCCGAATCCGGCGCGGAGGCGACGATCGGCGCGCCGGCATCACCCTGCTCACGGATCCCGATCTCCAGCGGCAGCGACCCGAGCAGCGGCACGCCGTAGCGTTCGGCCATGCGCTCGCCACCGCCCGACCCGAACAGGTGCTCGACGTGCCCGCAATTGGAGCACACGTGCTGGGCCATGTTCTCGACCAGCCCGAGCACGGCGACCTCGACCTTTTCGAACATCTTCAGCGCCTTGCGGGCATCGAGCGTCGCGACTTCCTGCGGCGTGGTCACGATCACCGCCCCGGCAACCGGGATCTTCTGCGCCAGGGTGAGCTGGATGTCGCCAGTGCCCGGCGGCAGATCGACCAGCAGGTAGTCCAGGCCTTCCTCGCCGCCCCAGCGCGTGTCGTTGAGCAATTGCTGCAAGGCCGACGTCGCCATCGGCCCACGCCAGATCATTGGTGTGTCCTGGTCGACCAGCAGGCCGATCGACATCGCCTCTATGCCGTGCGCCTGCAGCGGCAGGATCGACTTGCCGTCGGGACTATCCGGCTTGCCCGACAGGCCCAGCATCGTCGGGATGCTCGGCCCGTAGACGTCCGCATCCAGCACCCCGACCCGGGCGCCGTCGGCTGCCAGCGCGAGCGCGAGGTTCACCGCCGTCGTCGATTTGCCGACCCCCCCCTTGCCCGAGCCGACGGCGATGATGTTGCGGATCCGCGGGTGCGGGTGGAGGGCGCCCTGGACGGCGCGTGCTGCCTTTGGGAGTTGCATGGGCTGACGAATGCTCGAGCTGGGGCCGTCATTGTCCCATGCCGCGCGACGCTGCCCGATGGTCAGGATGTCGCATCTGCGGCTCGACCGCCGCGCACGCACGACGACGACACGCGCGCGGCCAGCAGATCGGCTATAACGTCGCCAACTGCGTCGGCATCGCGCCGACACCGAGGGAGGGAGCGCAATGAAGATGAACAAGAAGGTCGCACTGCTCGCACTCGCGGCACTGCCGCTCGTCGTCGCATCGTTCTCGGCATCGGCACAATCGCCGGCCGGCCGCTGGAAGACCATCGACGACGAGACCGGCCGGGTGAAGTCGATCGTCGAGATCAGCCAGGCCGCGAACGGCACGCTGAGTGGCAAGGTCCTGGAGGTGCTGCATTCCGATCGCGGGCCGAACCCGACCTGCGATAAGTGCAGTGGCGAACGCCGCAACCAGCCGATCGCCGGTATGACGATCCTCTGGGACCTGAAGCCGGACGGCAATGAATGGTCCGGCGGCACGATCCTCGACCCCGCCAATGGCAAGACCTACCGATCGAAGGCCAAGTTGATCGATGCCAACCGGCTGGGGGTGTCGGGCTGTATCGCCTTCATCTGCCGCGAACAGGTCTGGCAGCGAGAGTAAGCCGTCCTCGGATCCCGCCGAGAGGCTTGGGTCCTATGTCTTCCCGCCCCCTGATCGCTCGCGCATCGGGGGAAAGCGCATACGTATGCATGGCGTATTCAGCAAGAAGTCGCTGTCCGCAGTCAGCGCAGTCAGTGTCATCCCCTATTCCGGATCACGACAAGCGCGGTCGTTGAACGAGGCCACAAATCTTGATTTCGTTACGAACCTATGGAAAATAGGTTAACTCGGAGTTAATTTCGAGCGCCCTCCAAGGTCGACCTCTGGCGGGCTTTTTTTTACCAAGGGGATGTATGTTGATGATTTCTAACAAGACCGCACCGCTGTGTGCGGCCATTGCGTTGTCGCTGCTGGCCACGGCAGCTGCCCATGCCCAGGATGCGGCGCCCAACACGGACACCCAGACCCTGGATCGGGTGAACGTCACTGGCTCGCGCATCGCGCGTGCGGGCTTCGTGACCCCCTCGCCGGTCACAGCGATCACTGCCGAAGAGATCCGCGCCACCGGTGCGATCACGATCGGCGACCTGATGACCAAGCTGCCGGCGCTGAGCGCAACCTACACGCTGGGCAACTCGACCCGCTTCATCGGTACCGCCGGCGTCGGCCTGCTCGACCTGCGCGGCATGGGCACCTCGCGCACGCTGGTCCTGGTCAACGGCCGCCGCCATGTCGGCGCGACCCCGGGCTCGACCGCGGTCGACACCAACACCATCCCGGTCGAATGGATCGAGCGCGTCGAGGTCATCACCGGTGGCGCCTCGGCCGTCTACGGTGCCGACGCGGTTGCGGGTGTCGTGAACTTCATTACCAAGAAGTCCTTTGAGGGCTTCGAGCTGCGCGGCCAGAAGGGCGCGGCCAGCGAGGGCGGCTTCGGCCGGCAGTTCCTCAGCTTCTCGGCCGGCAGCAACTTCTCCGACGGCCGCGGCAATGTCGCCTTCTCGGTTGAGCGCAGCGAGCAGGACCGCTTCAGCCGCACCAGTCGTGAGATCGGCCGTCGCTACCTGGTCACTACCCCCAACCCGAACTACGATCCCTCCAAGCCGTCCAGCGAGTCAAATCCGCAGAACATCCTCGCCGGTCCGGGTGGCAACCACTCGATTTCCTTCGGTGGCTCGTTATACACCGGCGGCGTGATTGATCCCAGAAGCAACCCGTTCAATCCCACGCAGCGCTATCACTTCAATCCCGACGGCAGCATCTCGCGCAACCGCTACGACGGCTGGTACAACGCGGCCGGCACGTCGTGCGTCGATTGCGACTTCACCGACCTCAACTCGCTAGCTGACCTCGAGCCGGAGTTCGACCGCACCAGCGTCAACGCGATCTTCGGTTTCGACATCAACGACAACCATCGCGTGTTCGCCGAGGCGAAGTACAGCAAGACCGAAGCGCACTTCTACGGCCAGTCGGCGTTCGACTCGCAGTTGCGCATCCGCACCGACAATGCCTACATCACGCCCGAGCTCCGCGCGCTGATGGCTGCCAACCCCGGCCTGCTGCGGACCACGACGCTCGACGGCGCACCGGCCGAGTACTTCGAGATCGGCCGCATGAACGTCGATGCAGGTCGTCGTGGCGAACAGATCGAACGCGATACCAAGCGCATCGTGATCGGCCTGGAAGGCTTCTTGGGCGAGAACTGGACCTACGAGACCTCGTTCAACTATGGCGAGTCGTCGATCTCCCGCCTGAACCTCAACAACCGCATCAACGAGCGTTGGCATGCGGGCCTGGATACGGTTCTGGATGCCAATGGCAACCTCGCTTGCCGCAGCACGGTCGATCCGAACGCGTTCAACATCCACACCCTCCAGAAGTACCGCGCCGATCTCGTGGCCGGTTGCGTCCCGTTCTCGGTCTTCGGCAACGGCGCGGTCGCGGCCAATCCCGCCGCGGCAGCCTGGTTCAATGTCGACTCGCTCAACCGCTCCAAACTCAAACAGACGGTCTACAGTGCCTCGGTCGCCAACAACGCGCTGTTCTCGATGCCGGCCGGTGACGTCGGCTTCGCCGCGGGCGTCGAGCATCGGCAGGAGCGCAGCCAGGAGAACACCGATCCGCTGGCCGCGCAGGGCCTGACCTTCCTGAACGCAATCGCCAGCCGCGGCGGTGAGTACAAGGTAAGCGAAGCGTTCCTCGAAACGACGATCCCGTTGTTGGCCGATCTGCCGGGCGTGGAGCGTCTGTCGCTCGATCTGGCCGGCCGTTACTCGCATTACGACACCATCGGCTCGACCAAGACCTGGAACATCGGTCTGGACTGGCAAATGTTCCCGTCGCTGCGTCTGCGCGGCACGACCGCCAAGGCCGTACGTGCGCCGGGTATCGGCGAACTGTTCAATCCGCAGTCGCAGAACTTTGCGACGATCAACGATCCTTGCAACTACTCGGGGACGAACCCGAATCGTCCGGGCACTGCTGCAGACCAGGCGCTGCGCCAGGCCAACTGCACCGCCTTGGGCATCCCGGTCAACTGGCAGGACAGCACCACCGGAAACCGCCCTGGCGTGAGCGGCGGCAATCCGGATCTTCGTCCAGAGTCCGCGGAAACGGTCTCGTTCGGTGCCGTCTGGCAACCCGAATTCGTCAAGGGACTGGGTATTTCGGTCGACTACTGGCGCGTTACGCTCGACGACGCCATCGGTGCGGTGTCGGCGCAGACCAATGCAACCCGTTGCGTGGACTCCCCTGGCGGAGTGACCGACAACCTCTTCTGCGACCAGATCCTGCGCGCCGGTCCGGACGGTTATACCAACGATCAAGGCCGTTTTTTCTATCCGTACAGTATCTACAGCTGGCGCGCGTTGAACGAAAACCTGGCCAAGTCCCGCCGTGTCGGCGTTGATTTCGAAGTCGATTACCGCTTCGAGTTCATGGGCGGCAACATGGTCACGCGCATGGTCGGTACCCGCTTGATCCAGTCTCGCGAGTGGGAGTTCCAGGACTTCCCGAACGAGTACAAGGAGTGGGTGACCGCGGTCTCCGACCCGCGCTTCCGCGGCAACCTGGAAGCCGCCTACCAGCGCGGCGACTGGGACGTCTCGTGGACGGCTCGCTATATGCACCACAACCTGCGTGTCGAGCCGGCGTCCTACCAGAGCAACCCGGGCCAAACCAGCCCGATCCGCAATGGTTCGTACACCTATCACAACGCCCAGGTCGGCTATACGTTCCCGGACTCGGGCATCAAGGTGTACATCGGCGCGGACAACCTGTTCGACAAGGACCCGCCGGCGAACTACTTCGGTGCTGAAGCCAGCCACGCGTTCTACGACAGCGTCGGCCGGTTCGTGTACCTCGGTGCGACCTACAAGTTCTAATCAGCTTATTGCGTCATGAAGGAGCCCGGCTTAGGCCGGGCTCTTTTTTTGCCGAAGACCGGGCGCCGGAGCGGCGTGCGATAATCCGGCCCCGTTCCTGCCGTCGCCATCGCCATGTCGCGCAAGCTGCTCGTCACCGCCGCCCTGCCCTACGCCAACGGCCCGCTGCACCTGGGCCACCTGGTCGGGTACATCCAGGCCGACATTTGGGTCCGGGCCCAGCGCATGGCGGGCGACATCGCGCACTTCGTCTGCGCCGACGACACCCACGGCACGCCGATCATGTTGGCGGCCGAGAAGGCCGGCACGACGGCCGAGGCGTTCATCGCCGAGATCCATGCCGGGCATGTGCGCGACTTCGCCGCGTTCGGCGTCGCATTCGACCATTACGACTCCACCCACTCGGCGGCCAACCGCGCCATGGTGGAGACGATCTACGCGCGTCTGGAACGCGGCGACCATATCGCGCGTCGCGCCGTCGCGCAGCTCTACGATCCCGTGCGCGGCATGTTCCTGCCCGACCGCTACGTCAAAGGCATCTGCCCGAAGTGCGGCACGCCCGACCAGTACGGCGACAACTGCGAGCACTGCGGCGCGACCTATGCGCCCAGCGATCTGATCGACCCAAGGTCGGTGGTCAGCGGGGCAACCCCCGAGATCCGCGAGTCGGAGCACTTCTTCTTCGAGCTCGGGCACTTCGAGGCCTTCCTGCGCGACTGGCTCGCGGGCGACGTCGCAGTGCCCGGCGTCAAGGCCAAGCTCGCCGAATGGCTCGATGGCGAGGGCGGCCTGCGCGCCTGGGACATCTCGCGCGACGCGCCCTACTTCGGCTTCGAGATCCCGGGCCACCCGGGCAAGTTCTTCTATGTCTGGCTCGATGCGCCGATCGGCTATCTGAGCAGCTTCAAGACGCTGTGCGCGCGCGAGAACATCGATTTCGACGCCTGGCTGTCGCCCGACGGCGGTGTCGAGCTGCACCATTTCATCGGCAAGGACATCGTGAACTTCCACGGCCTGTTCTGGCCGGCGATGTTGCACGGTGCCGGCCTGCGCGTGCCGACGCGGCTGCACGTCAACGGCTATTTGATGGTCGATGGCGCGAAGATGTCCAAATCGCGCGGCACATTCGTCATGGCCCGCACCTATCTCGACCAGGGTCTGGACCCCGAAGCGCTGCGCTACTACTTCGCGGCGAAATCCTCGGGCGGCGTCGACGACCTCGATCTCAACCTCGAGGACTTCGTCGCACGCGTCAACGCCGACCTGGTCGGCAAGTTCGTCAACCTGGCCAGCCGCTGCGCCGGCTTCATCCACAAGCGCTTCGACGCGCGGCTGGCCGACGCACTGCCCGATCCGGCGCAGTACGCGCGTTTCGTCGCGGCGCTGTCGGGCGTGCGCGAGGCCTATGCGCGCAACGACCCGGCCAGTGCGATCCGCCAGATCATGGCGCTCGCCGATGAGGCCAACCGCTACATCGACGATCGCAAGCCCTGGGTGATCGCCAAGCAGGCGGGCGCCGACGCCGAACTGCAGGCCGTCTGCACCCAGGGTCTGAACCTGTTCCGCATCCTCGCCGGCGCGCTGCAGCCGATCCTGCCGCGCACCAGTACGCAGGCCGCGGCGTTCCTCGCCGCGCCCGTCGCCCACTGGCAGGATCTCGACCAGCCGCTGACCGGCCGGACGATCCAGGCCTATGTGCCGCTGTTCACCCGTATCGACCCGACGCTGCTCACCGCCATGACCGAAGCCTCCAAGGACACGCTCGCCGCCCCTGCCCCAGTCGCCCCGAAGACGACCGAGGCGAAGGCGGCCGCAACCTCCGCGCCCGCGGCCGCCGACGCCGCCTATATCGGCATCGACGATTTCGCCAAGCTCGACCTGCGGATCGGCAAGGTCCTGGTCTGCGAGGCCGTCGAGGGTTCGGACAAGCTGCTTCGCTTCGAGCTCGACGCCGGCGAACTGGGCAAGCGCCAGATCTTCTCCGGCATCCGTGCCAGCTACAGCGAGCCAGAAGCACTGGTCGGCCGCAACGTGGTGTTCATTGCCAATCTCGCGCCGCGCAAGATGCGTTTCGGCCTGAGCGAAGGCATGATCCTGTCGGCCGGATTCGACGGCGGTGCGCTCGCACTGCTGGCGGCTGATGACGGTGCGCAACCGGGCATGCCGGTGCGCTGATCGTGCGATCGGGCGGCGTGCTGCGCCGCCCAAGCGAGCTACGCGTTACTTGCGGCCACTGCGCCAGATCGACAGCAGGATCCACACGCCGCTCAGGCCCGCGCCGACGAAACCGAGCACGCCCAGCGCCATCAGCCAGCGGTGCGTCGCGCCGCCGCTGACGCTGTTCATGACGATCGACGAGCCGATGATCAGCGCAGCGGTGACGACGCCGACCGTGAGCCGGTTGGCCGCCGCGTTGACCTGATCGCCGAACGACTTGAGCGAGGTCACCTCGATCTGCGCGCGCAAGCGACCACGACGCGCGGTCTGCAGCAGACGGCGCAGATCGCGCGGCAGATCGGCCAGAAGATCAATCGTGCTCGACAGCGTGCGTTGCCCGCGCCGCGCCAGCGCGCGCGGCGAGTAACGCTGCAGCATCACCCGCTCCAGCCACGGCTGCGCGGTACTGGTCATGTCGAACCCGGGATCGAGTTGGCGGCCCAGCCCCTCGAGTGTCAGGAACGCCTTGATCAAGAGCGCAAGATCGGGCGGCAACATCAATCCGTGCCGGCGCAGCAGGCCGGTGATGTCGGCGAGCATCGCGCCCATCCGCAAATCCCGCAGCGGCAGCCCTCGATATTGGTCGACGAAACCGTCGATCTCGCTCTGCAATCGGCCCTCGTCGACTTCGACATCGCTCGTCGTCCAGTCCAGCAGCACGTCGCACACGCTCTGCGGCTGCTGGGAGACCAGCCCGTGGAGCAGTCGCGCGACCTGGTAGCGCAGTTCCGGCGGCACGCGGCCAACCATGCCGAAGTCGATCAATGCGATGCGACCATCGGGCAGGAAGAACAGGTTGCCCGGATGCGGGTCAGCATGGAACAGGCCATCCTCGAACACCATCTTCATGACGATGGCACTGCCCGCAAGCGCAAGCGCGTGGCGGTCGAGGCCTGCGGCGTCGATGCCGGCCAGATCGCCGCCGGGAATGCCGACCACGCGATCCTGCACATTGAGCCGCTCGCAGGTCCATTGCCAGTGCACCCGGGGCACGAGCACGGCCGGATCGTCGACAAAATTCGCTGCGATGCGCTCGGCGTTGCGGCACTCGGCCGCGAAGTCGAGCTCGCGCCGCAGCGAGGCATCGAACTGGCGCACGACCTCCACCGGTCGGTAGCGGCGCAGGTCCGGCGCCTGCGACTCGACGATCTCGGCCAATCGCGCGAGCAGGCGCAGATCGGCCTCGACGATCTCGCGGATCCCGGGGCGCCGCACCTTCAGCACGACCGGCGTGCCGTCGTGCAGCCAGGCCAGATGCGCCTGCGCGAGCGAGGCGGCGGCGATCGGCTCGGGCTCGAACCGCGCGAACGCGGTGTCCGGCGCCTCGCCCAGGTCTTCGAGCAACTGGGCGTGGATCGCCGCATACGGCACCGGCGGTACACGGCTCTGCAGCCGGCCCAGTTCTTCTATCCAGTCCGGCGGCAGCAGATCGACGCGCGTGGCGAGGATCTGCCCGAGCTTGACGAACGTCGGCCCCAGGTCCTGCAGCGCATGGCGGACCCGCTCGGGTTGGGTCATGCGCGCGGTGTCGGCCGCGTGGAGATGCAACAGGCGACCGGCACGCTCCAGCGCCCCAGCCATACCAATGCGCTGCACGACATCGCCGAAGCCGTAGCGCACCAGGACCGATGCGATCTCCTGGATGCGGCCCAGATCGCGGACGGTGGCGAGCGTCTCCCACATCAGTCGAGCGTCGCTTCGAGCCCATGCAGCGCCGCTGCGACGGTCTGTCGCCGCACCGCCTCGCGGTCGCCGACGAAATGATGGATCTGCGCGCGCGCATAGTCGCCGCGGCGCTTCCACGCGATCCACACTGTGCCGACCGGTTTGTCGTCGCTGCCGCCGCCGGGCCCGGCGATCCCGGTCACCGCGACCGCGATGCTGGCGCCCGAATTGACCAGTGCGCCGGAGACCATTTCGATCGCGGTCTCGCGGCTGACGGCGCCATGCGTCTCCAGCGTCTGCAGGCTAACGCCCAGTAATGCCTGCTTGGCTTCGTAGCTGTAGGCCGCCAAGCCGCAATCGAACCAGTCCGAGCAACCGGCGATGTCGGTCATCGCCTTGGCGATCCAGCCGCCGGTGCAGCTCTCGGCGGTGACCAGGCGATGGTGGCGGTCGTGCAGCAGGCCACCCAGTCGGGCGGCCATCGCCTGCAAGGTCGCGTCGTCGGGAGTTGCGCTCATCGTCCTGCATGCCTGTTCAAAGGCCTGTTTTACCGCATTCGCACGCGCGCGTCGCGCATTCAGGGAATTGACCCGTCGCCGCCATCGCGCGATCATGCCGCGCCGCCAGCATCAGGGCCGTTCCAGGTTTCCTCGCCAGCACATGGGCACTTCGCCCGTCTTTTCGCTGACAGGACCTTGCATGCACCGCCTCGCGCTGGCCGTTTCGATCGGCCTTTTCGCCATGTCCGCGCACGCTGCCGGACAGTCCACCGACGTCATCCCCGCTCCACCCGATCGTTCCGACGCCGCTCCAGCCGCAACCGGCGACGATGTCCTCCCGACCACGTCCCTGCGCTTCGGCCCGCTGCGTGTGCCCGGCCAGCGGGTGTTCCGCTACCAGGAGGGGATGGCGCTGGGCGAGGACTACATTCGCAACACGAACACCGCCGATGGCGACCTGGCAACGCTGCTGCGGATCAACCCCGCCGTGCAGTTCGCTGATAACGCGCGTACTTCGCGCAATGGCGGCGAGATCCGCCCTACAGACATCAGCATCAATGGCGCTCCGTACTACCAAAACCTGTTCATTGTCGATGGTGCCAGCTTCAACAACGACATCGACCCGGGGAACACTATCTACGGTTCGAGCAGTGTAGTGGTGAACCACTTCTTCGATGTTCCCAGCACCGGCCAAGGCATCGCGCTCGACACCGAGCTCATCGAAGGGCTCGACGTTTACGACAGTAACGTACCGGCCAGTTTCGGCGGATTCACCGGTGGCGTGGTCGACGCGCGTACACGACGGGCACGCGATACGTTTTCCGGCAAGGCCTGGTTCCGCATGGCCCGTTCTGCCTGGGACAAAATCCTGGTCGCCGAGGGCAATGAAGCCGCATTTGCCGATTCCACAACCTATATTCGGCAACCGAACTACGACAAGCAGAAGTTCGGTCTGCGACTCGAAGGCCGCACCGAGCAGGGTCTCGGCATCATCGGCACGATCACCCAGACCCGCTCGACAATCCCGCTCAAGGCCTACAGCACTACCGAAAGCATTGCAGACGCGAATAGCAAGGAGCAAACGCGCAAAAACACCGCAATCTCGCTCAACATCGACTGGGCCAATAACGATGGCGTGTCACTCAATGCTTCGCTGCAACACGCGCCGAGCGACGATCGGTACTTCATCGTCAACCAGAAGGACTCCTGGATGGACCTGGAATCAGGGGGGCCGGTGATGTCGTTCCGAGCGGATTTCGAGCACGGCGCCTGGCGCTTCGGCAACGCCATCAGCTACAGCGACGTCGAGAGTTCGCGCGCGACGCCCGTGGACTACTGGAAGTCGTGGGCCCACTCGGAGGACAAGTACTGGAATTCGGCAAGTAGCAACGACGAAGGCAGCGGCGGCGCCATCAATCAGCACGACCGAAAGATCGCTTACAAGTTCAGTGCCATGCGTGACAGCTTCATGCTCGGCGGGGTCGAGCACACGCTCAGCGCTGGTTTCGGTTATCAGCAACGCAAGGCGTTCTACGAGCGTCCGAACGTCCACAGCTATTACTACACCCCCACCGCCACGACCAGCTGCACGCTCTCCGACGGCGCAATCGACCTCGATACCTGTTCACTGGCTCCAGTTACGGAGTCGCGCGCTCAGGTCGTCATCGGTCAAGGCCAATACCTCGCACGCGCGGTCCTCTACCGCGCCGGCAGCATCGAGGTCGAAGGTGACGAGTGGAACGCGTGGGTCCAAGACGATATCCGGATGGGTAACTGGAGCGTCCGGCCAGGCCTGCGATTCGACGACGACAGTATCTGGGGCCGTCCATCTGTCGCACCGCGCCTGTCCGCGTCATGGGACGTCCTCGACGACGGCAGGACCATACTGACAGGCGGTGTGAATCGTTACTACGGCAGGAATTTCTTTACGTATCTGATGCGTGAAGCACGTGGCAAGCTCGCGACGGAAAAGAGGCGGACCAGTGCCGCGCAGCGGTGGGACGAGGTCGTCGGAACCGTCCAGGCCACAGACAACCGAATCTCAGACCTGGACATTCCCTACACCGACGAGTGGACAATCGGCATTCGCCAGCAGTTGTCCGGCTTTGACTTCAATCTCAAGTATGTGAACCGCGAAAGCCGTAGACAGGTGCTTCGCCAGAGCGTCCGCAGCGACGACTCGACCGGCTATTACAAGACCAACGTCTACGAGTACAACAACAACGGACGCAGTGCCAGCGGAATCTATTCTCTGACTGTCACGCCGACCGTACGTTTGAACGCTTTCGGCTCGAGCACCGGTTTCACGCTTGCGCTCGACCAGAGCGATGTCCGCCGAAACTACAACGACTACGACACGGTCTGGAATGAAGATGCATTCAACGAACTGATCGTCTACAAGGGTGATGTGATCTCCAGGTACGACATCCCGGCAACGAACTTCAATCGTCCTTGGACCGCGCGCCTTTCCACACAGACCCGCTTTGAGGCACTGGGTCTTTCCTGGAGCAACTTCTTTCGCTATCGGGCGGGATACCGCGACATCGGAATCGTCGACGAGGCGGAGGTCGATGGTGCCGCTCTTGATGTCTACGACGATGTCGACTACCCGCGTAGCTGGACCTGGGATTCCACAATCGAGTACGACCTGCCGATCCCTCGCATCGATGCGTACGTCAGGGTCGAGGCAACCAACGTGTTCAACCGCATGAACCGGATCGTGGGTACGACCGCCACGGGCACCTACTATGAGCCCGGCCGCAGCTACTGGCTCGAACTCGGCTACCGGTTCTGATGAATCGCAGGTGCGACATGGGCCACGGCGAAGCGTCGCGCGCTCCACGGTCGTTTGTTGGGGGCGTGTTGAGCGTCCTGCTCGCGTGGCCGCTGGCAATCGTAGCCTTCAACGGTGCGGACAGCGGCACGGACCCGGACGTGCATCCGCGCTGCCGCGCGCAACTCCAAGCGATCCTTACGTCGCCCGAGCCGGCCTGCCTGCGTGCCGCCTACACGCAGCCCAGCGAACGCTGGCCAGCGCCGCACGTCGATCCGGGCGTGGCCTGGCGAGAGTTGGCACCGCTGCCGCGCACGCCGCCGACGCCGGCCGACAATCCGTCCACACCCCAGCGCATCGCGCTCGGCAAGCGTCTGTTCGAGGACCCGAGACTGTCGCGCTCGGGCCAAATCGCGTGCGCGAACTGCCACGATCCCCAGTTGGGCTGGGCCGACGGGCGCAGTGTGTCGTTCGGGCACGACCGCCAGACCGGGCGCCGCAATGCGATCTCGGTGGCGACCAGTGCCTGGATGCGTACGCTGTTCTGGGACGGTCGGGCGGCATCGCTCGAAGCGCAGGCGCTGCACCCGCTGGTCGACGGGCGCGAGATGGCGAACCGGTCGCTGGCCACGGCCATCCGGCGCGTGCGGCGCGATCCGGCGTATCGCGCTGCCTTCGCGGACGCCTACGGCAGCGATCGCATTGACGCGCAGTTGATCGCCAAATCGCTGGCGACGTTCCAGCGCAGCCTCGCACCGCGCACCGGACGGCTGGATCGGTTCCTCGCAGGCCGCACGGACCAGCTCGACGATCGCCAGCTGTGGGGCCTGCACCTTTTCCGCACGAAGGCACGCTGCATGAACTGCCACAGCGGCCCGGAGATGACCGACCACGCGTTCCACAATCTCGGGCTGCACTTCCACGGCCGCCGCCGCCAGGACCTGGGCCGCTACGAGGTCACCGGCGATCCGGCGGACGCGGGGAAGTTCCGCACCCCGTCGCTGCGCGGTGTCGCCCGGACCTCGCCGTACATGCACAACGGTCTGTTCCCGCATCTGCTCGGCGTGGTGCGCGCGTACGATGCCGGCATGCCGGCGCCGCGTCCATCGCCCGCCCAGCGCGACGATCCGACGTTTCCGCGCCCCGACCCGCTGCTGCGACCACTCGGGCTGCAGCGCGAGGAGATCGAGGCGATCGTCGATTTCCTCGAGCAGCTCTAGCGGCCGGCGGCGAGGAATCGGGCGTTGAGGCAAAATGGCCGGCCGGCAGGCCCCTTTCGAGACGCGATGACCGCCCCCCAACACACGCCCCTGATGCAGCAGTTCTTCGCCGCCAAGGCGGAGCACCCGGACGTGCTGTTGTTCTTCCGCATGGGCGATTTCTACGAGCTGTTCTACGACGACGCCCGCAAGGCGGCGCGGTTGCTCGACATCACGCTGACCCAGCGCGGCAATTCGGCCGGCGCGCCGATCCCGATGGCCGGGGTGCCGCACCATTCGGCCGAAGGCTATCTGGCGCGGCTGGTCGCGCTCGGCGAGTCGGTGGCGATCTGCGAGCAGATCGGCGACCCGGCCGCGAGCAAGGGGCTGGTCGAGCGCAAGGTGGTGCGCATCGTGACCCCGGGCACGGTGACTGACGAGGCGCTGTTGCAGGAGCGTCGCGACACATTGTTGATGGCGGTCGCGCGCAATCGCGCCGGTCATTACGGCCTGGCCTGGGCGGATCTGGCCGGCGGGCGCTTTCTGGTCTGCGAATGCGCCAACGAGGACACGCTGGAGGCCGAGCTGGCGCGGCTCGACCCGGCCGAGCTGCTGGTGCCCGACGAGGACGGCTGGCCGGCATTCCTGAGCGAGCGCAGCGGCATGCGCCGGCGACCGCCGTGGCTGTTCGACGCCGATTCGGGCCGCCGCCAGCTGCTGCAGTTCTTCGGCCTGCACGACCTCACCGGCTTCGGCATCGACGACCGGCCGCTGGCGATCGCGGCAGCCGGCGCGTTGCTGGGCTACGTCGAAGAGACCCAGAAGCAGCGGCTGCCGCACCTGACTTCGATCGCAGTCGAAAGCGGCGATGGCGCGATCGCGATGAACGCCGCCACGCGCCGGCATCTCGAACTCGACACCCGCGTCGACGGCGACACGCGCAACACCCTGCTCGGTGTGCTCGACAGCACAGTCACGCCGATGGGCGGGCGCCTGTTGCGCCGCTGGCTGCACCGGCCGCTGCGCGATCGCGGCGTGCTGGGCGAGCGCCTGCACGCGGTCGAGGCGTTGATCGAAGGCGGCGCCGATGTCGCCCTGCGCGAGCGCTTCCGCGCGCTCGGCGACCTGGAGCGCGTGCTCACACGCATCGCGCTGCGCTCGGCGCGACCGCGCGACCTGTCTACGCTGCGCGACGGCCTGGCGCTGCTACCCGACCTGCGCACCACGTTGCAGGCGATCGATTCGCCGCGCCTGCGCGCATTGCACGACGCCCTCGGCGAACACGGCGAGCAGGCCCACCTACTGACCACGGCGCTGGTCGAGCAACCGCCGGTGCTCGCGCGCGACGGCGGCGTGTTCGCCGACGACTACGATGCCGAGTTGGCCGAGCTGCGCCGGTTGAGCACCAACGCCGACCAGTTCCTCGTCGACCTCGAAGCGCGCGAGCGCGAGGCCAGCGGCATCGCCACGCTCAAGGTCGGCTACAACCGCGTGCATGGCTACTTTATCGAGATCGGCAAGGCGCACTCGGCCAAGGCCCCCGCGCACTACACGCGGCGGCAGACGCTGACCAATGCCGAGCGCTACATCACCGAGGAACTCAAACAGTTCGAGGACAAGGTGCTGTCGGCGCGCGAGCGCGCGCTGGCCCGAGAACGCCTGCTCTACGAACAGTTGCTCGACGCGCTCAATGCCAGCCTCGAGACCCTCAAGCAGTGTGCGGGCGCGCTCAGCGAACTCGACGTGCTCGCCTGCTTCGCCGAGCGCGCGCAGGCCCTGGACTGGTCGCGTCCGCAGCTCGATGCCCAGCCTGGCGTGCGCATCGAGCGCGGCCGTCATCCGGTGGTCGAGGCGGTGCGGCGCGAGCCGTTCGAGCCCAACGACCTGGTGCTCGGCGACGGCCCCGAGTTCGGCGACCGGCGGATGCTGGTCATCACCGGCCCGAACATGGGCGGCAAGAGCACCTACATGCGCCAGAACGCGCTGATTGTGTTGCTCGCACACATCGGCAGCTTCGTGCCGGCGGCCCGCGCGACGATCGGCCCGATCGACCGCATCCTCACCCGCATCGGCGCCGGCGACGATCTCGCCAAGGGCCAGTCGACCTTCATGGTCGAGATGGCCGAAACCAGCTATATCCTCCACCACGCCACCGACGCGTCGCTGGTGCTGATGGACGAGATCGGCCGCGGGACGTCGACCTACGACGGACTCGCGCTGGCCGACGCCTGCGCGCGTCACCTCGCCGGTCGCAACCGCAGCTACACGCTGTTTGCGACCCACTACTTCGAACTCACCGCGCTGGCGCAGCCCGGCAGTGGCATCGCCAACGTGCATCTGGACGCAGTCGAGCATCGCGACCAGCAGGGCAACGAGACGCTGGTGTTCATGCACGCGGTCAAGGACGGTCCAGCCGACCGCAGCTTCGGTCTGCAGGTCGCGGCGCTGGCCGGCCTGCCCAAACAAGTCGTGCGCGACGCCCGGGCGCGGCTGGCCGAGCTCGAACAGCGGCGCCAGGACGCGCCCGCCCCGCCGATGTCGGCCGATGCGCTCGGCGCGCCGCAGCAGATCGGCCTGTTCGCGCCGCCCTCGGCCGCGGTCGAAGCGCTGGCCGGGATCGACCCCGACGAACTGACGCCCAAGCAGGCGCTGGAAGCGCTCTATCGCCTGAAAGCGCTCGCCTGAGACGACGACTGCCGGCACGCGATGCGCGATCGGCGTGAGCGGGCGTGCCGACGAACACCGCGGGCCGCTGCTTCGTGTCGCGCCAGGGCGTCCGCGATCAGGTCCGCTCGAAGATCGCGGCAATGCCCTGCCCGCCGCCGATGCACATGGTCGCCAGTCCGTAACGGCCGCCCGTGCGTTGCAACTCGTGCACCAGCTTCACGGTGATGATCGCGCCGGTCGCGCCAACCGGATGGCCCAGCGCGATGCCGCTGCCGTTGGGATTGACCTTGGCCGTATCCAGCGCAAGCGCGTCTGACACCGCGCAGGCCTGCGCTGCGAAGGCTTCATTGGATTCGATTACGTCCAGTGCGTCGACCGCGAGCCCGGCACGCGCCAGCACCGCACGCGTGGCCGGCACCGGTCCCATGCCCATGGACAACGGCTCGACGCCGGCATGGGCATAGGCGACCAGGCGCGCGAGCGGTTTGAGGTCGTGGCGCCGAACCGCCTCGCCCGTGGCCAGCACCAGCGAGGCGGCGCCGTCGTTGATGCCCGATGCATTGCCGGCGGTCACCGTGCCGTCGGCCTGGAACACCGGGCGCAGGCCGGCGAGGTCGTCGGCGCGAAGATCGGTGCGCACGTGCTCATCGTTGCGAAAGTCGGTTTCGCGGCCGCGCCGCCCCACCCGCACGGGCACGATCTGGCTGTCAAAGCGTCCTTCGGCGATGGCGACCGCGGCGCGCCGGTGGCTCTCCAGCGCGAGGGCGTCCTGCCGGGCGCGGTCGATCCCGTGACGTCGCGCGACATGCTCGGCGGTAACGCCCATCAACACGTGGTCGAACGGGTCCTTCAGGCCTTCGTTCAGACCGTCCACCAGCGCCGCGTCGCCGAGCTTGCGTCCCCAGCGATGCGTGTGCAGGTAGAACGGCGTGCGGCTCATCGATTCCGCGCCACCGGCCAGTGCCACCGAACAGTCGCCGAGCCACAGTGCCTGTGCCGCCGACACGATAGCCTGCAGGCCTGAGCCGCACAGGCGGTTGACGGTCAGCGCGGGCGTTTCCACCGGCAGGCCGGACTCGATGGCGACGATGCGCGCCATGTAGGCATCGCGCGGCTCGCTCGGCAACACCTGGCCATAGACGGCATGGCCGATGGCATCGACGGGCACGCCGGCACGCGCGATCGCCTCCCGCGCGGTGGTGACGCCGAGCACCGAAGGCGGCGTGTCCTTGAGTGCGCCGCCGAAGGTCCCGATCGCAGTGCGGACGCCGGAGACGATGAAAATGTCGGTCATGAAGCGGACTCGTCAGGGATGGAAGTCGTCGGGCGTGGTCGACGCCAGCAAATCGCTGCGGGCCGCGGCCTGATCGAGCCAGGCGGCGACCTTCGGCAGCTCGTACTCGAAGAAATAGCGGGCGGCGGCCCGTTTACCGCGATGGAACGGCGTGCCCTCGGTGCACAGGCAGGCCATGTCGAGCCAGAGCCAGGCGACCACGGCGTGACCGAACGACCACAGGACGAGCGTCGCATCGTCGAGGATGTCCGGCCCGTCCGATGCCGTCAGGGCTTCGACCACCTGCCCGACATGCGCCCATGTGGCGTCCAACTGCGCCGCATGCACCGCCAGCGCCGGCTGCAGGCGGCTCGCGGCCACGGTGGCGTCGACCCGTATGCGCAGATCGGCCAATGCCGCGCCGCGGTCGCGCAGCAGCTTGCGGCCCAGCAGGTCGAGCGCCTGGATGCCGGTGGTGCCCTCGTGGATCGGATTGAGCCGGTTGTCACGGTAGAGCTGCTCGACGTCGTAGTCCCGGGTGTAGCCGTAGCCGCCGTGGATCTGGATCGCGAGGTCGTTGGCCGCCAGGCCGTACTCGGACGGCCAGGTCTTGACCGCGGGCGTGAGCAGGTCGAGCAGCCGGCCCGTATATGCGGCTTGCTTCGCATCACCTGTCTGTTGCTCGTCCAGCAGGCGCGCGGCGTACAGCACCAGTGCCAGCGCGCCTTCCGCATAGGCCTTCTGCGCCAGCAACATGCGTTTGACGTCCGCATGCTCGATGATCGCGGCCGGCCGCTGGGTGCCGTCGCCACAGGTCACGCGCCCCTGCACCCGACTGCGCGCGTAGTCCACCGACAGCAAGTGCCCACGGCAGCCGGCCGCGGCGGCCCCGAGTCCGACACCGGTGCGCGCCTCGTTCATCATGTGGAACATCTGCGCCAGGCCTTCGCCCGCGTTCCCGACGCGCCATCCGAGCGCGCCTGCCGCCCCCGACGGCGCGTGCAGGCCTTCGCCGAAATTGAGCAGACAGTTGGACGTGCCGCGATAGCCCATCTTGTGGTTCAGCCCGGCCACCGCGATGTCGTTGCGGGTGCCGTCCGGGAGCCACTTGGGCACCACGAACAGGGAGATGCCGCCGATGCCCGGCAGCGGCACGCCGCTCGCATCGGGCGTTCTGGCCAGCACCAGATGCACGATGTCCCGAGTGATGTCGTGGTCACCCGCCGAGATCCACATTTTGTGACCGTGCAACCGATAACGCGCCCCCAGCGCGTCCTCGCCATCGGGCACCGCCAGCGTGCGGATGTCGGCCAGCGACGAGCCGGCCTGCGGCTCGGACAGGCACATCGTGCCCAGGGCCTCGCCGCGAATCTGCGGCAGCGCGAATGCCGCCACTTGCGCTGCGCTGCCGAACGCGACCAGCAGACGCGCATTGGCAATCGTGAGCATCGGATAGGCAGCCGTCGCGAGGCTGGCCGCCATGCAATAAGCAAGCGAGGCATCATGCAGCAGGTGTGGCAACTGCATGCCCTCGACCGACTGCGCGAACGGACCCGCCAGCAGCCCGGCCTGCGCATACTGGCGGACCGCAGCCACGACCTCCGGCGCCAGTTCGACCCCATCGGGCGTCAGTCTCGGCTCGTACCGATCACTGGGCTTGAGTGCAGGCAGGAAGGCGCCGGTGGCCAGCCGTTCGCTGAGGTCGAGCACGGCGGTCACGGTGTCGCGCGTGTGTCCGGCATAGTACGGACACGCGAGCAGCGACTCGATCCGCAGCCAGTCGAACAGCAGGAAGTCGAGATCGCGACGGTCAAGCAACGGGACGGCCATGCTCAGATCACCGCCGCGCCGCCGTCGATCACCAGCACCTGGCCGGTGATGTGCCGTCCGGCCGCCGACACCAGCAGCAATGCCGCGCCCTTGAGATCGTCCTCGCCGCCCAGCCTGCCCAGCGGGGTGTGCGCGATGATCATATCCCCGTGCGCTTCGATCATCGCGTCGGCCAGTCTGCTGGGAAAGTAGCCCGGCGCGATCGCGTTGACGTTGATGTGCCTGGGCCCCCACTCGGCGGCGAGCGCGCGGGTGAAGTTGATCACCCCACCCTTGGCGGTGTTGTAGGCGATGGTCCCGATCATTCCGGGGTAGTTGCCCTGCAGCCCTGCGACCGAGGCGATGTTGAGCACCTTGCCGTGCCCTTGCGGCAGGAACGCGCGGCGACCGGCGGCCTGGGTCAACAGGAACAGGCCGGTCAGGTTCAGGTCGATGACCTTCTGCCAGCCCGCCAGAGGGTAGTCCTCCATCGGCGCGCCCCAACTGGTGCCGGCATTGTTGACCAGGATGTCGAGCCGGCCCCATTGCTGCATGACCTGCGCGACCAGTGCGTCTGCGGCGTCCGGCGTTGCAAGGTCGCAGGCGATCGCGTCCACGGCGATGCCGAGCGCGCCCAGGTGCGTCACCGCAGCATCGAGATCGGCGGTCCTGCGCGCCGCAAGCACGATCCGCGCGCCGTACTCGCCCAACGCTTCGGCAATCTGCAGGCCGAGCCCGCGCGACCCGCCGGTGACGAGGGCGACCTGGCCGCCGAGATCGAACAACGCGGCGAGCGATCGGGATGGAAGATTAGTCATCGGCGTCTCCGAAACCACGGTGCGTGCGTGCCAGTCGCCGCAGCAGATCGGCCGGTTGCCAGGCCCAGCTGTGATCGCCGGCGGCGAAGCGCTCGATCGATGCCAACACCTGCGACAAACCGATCTGCTCGGCATAGAACATCGGGCCACCGCGCGTCGCCGGAAAGCCATAGCCCGCCGTCCACACCACGTCAATGTCGGCCGCGCGCCAGGCGATCCCCTCATCCAGCAGGCGCGCGCCCTCGTTGACCAGCGCCAACACGCAGCGCTCGACGATCTCGTTGTCGGCAATCGTGCGACGTTCGATGCCGATCTCGCGCGAGTACGCGATCACCAGGGCATCGATGTCCGGGTCCACCACGGCCTTGCGTCCGTCGGGATAGCGATAGAAACCAGCCCCGGTTTTTTGACCGAAGCGCCCAAGCTCGCAGATCCGGTCGGGAATCACCGAATACGGACGTTCGGGCTGCTCGATCGCGCGACGCTGGCGGATCCGCCAGCCGATATCCTGACCGGCCAGGTCCATGACTCGAAACGGTCCCATCGCAAAACCGAAGTCCTCCATCGCACGATCCACCTGCTGCGGCAGCGCACCCGCCTCGAGCAGGAAGTAGGCCTGCCGCAGCAGTTCCTCGAACATCCGGTTGCCGATGAAGCCGTCGCAGACCCCGGCGACCACACCGACTTTGCCGATCCTGCGCACGAACGCCATCGCCGTGCCCAGCACCTCGGGGCGCGTGCGGGCGCCGCGCACGATCTCGACCAGGCGCATCACATTGGCGGGGCTGAAGAAGTGCAGCCCCAGCACACGTCCGGGATCGCGGACCCCATCGGCAAGGGCGTCGACGTCCAGGGTCGAGGTGTTGCTGGCGAGGATCGCGCCGGGTTTCGCCGCGCGATCGAGCACTGCGAACACCTCGCGCTTGACCGCCATGTCTTCGAACACCGCCTCGATCACCAGGTCCGCATCGGCGACCGCGGCTTCGATCTCAGTGGTCGTCGCCAACGCGGCCAGCCGCGCCTGCACGACCTCGCCGGACATGCGCCCTTTCTGTTCGTCACGGCGAAACGCCTCGCCGACCCGGGAGATGGCCCGTTCCAGCGCCGCGGGTTCGGGGTCGACCAGCGCGACCGGCAGGCCCGCGGCCAGCAGGGCCGTGGTGATTCCCGATCCCATCACGCCGGCGCCGATGACCGCGACCTTGCCGACCGGTCGCGCGGCACCGCCGGCCAAGGGCGCGGGCAGCCGCGCCGCTGCGCGCTCGGCCAGAAAGACATGCCGCAAGCCGCGCGATGCGGGATCGGCGAGCAAGGTCTCGAACAGGCGGCGTTCGAAGGCGAGGCCGGCATCGAAGGTGTGCGCGATCGCCGCTTCGACGCAATCGACGATGGCCGCGGCCGCACCACCATCGCGGCGCCGGCCCGCCGCTTCGCGCGCCGACGCGATCGCCGCCTTCGCGCCGTCCAACGGCACACTGCGATCGCGGACCCGCCCCCATTCCTCGCCCAGCGTGCGCGCATACCCGGCCGCACACAGGCGCAGGTCGCCATCGGCGATCGCATCGATCAAGCCGATGGCCAAGGCTCGGTCCGCCGCGATCGGCTTGCCGTCCATCAACAGCGACAGCGCCGCCGCCACACCCGTCAGGCGTGGCGTGCGCTGGGTGCCACCAGCCCCCGGCAGCAGACCCAGCGTCACCTCGGGAAATGCGAAACGCGCATCGGGCGTCGCCACGCGGGCATGACAGGCCAGCGCCAGTTCGAGGCCGCCGCCATAGGCCAAGCCGTGGATGGCGGCGACGACCGGCACCGGAGAGGCCTCCACGGTCTCGATCAACGCGCGGATCGCCGCTGCCGGACCGGGCTGACGACCGAGTTCGGCGACATCCGCACCCGCGCAGAACAGCCTGCCCGCCCCGGTCAGGACGATGGCGCGCGTCCCCGGTTCGGACCCGACGTTCACGATGTCGCGGGCCAGCGCCTCGGCCAGCTCACGCCCGAGGGCATTGACCGGGGGCGAGGAGAACTCAAGTACGACGCACGCGTCGTGCCGGGTCGTCAGGATGGGCATGGCGCTCTCCGACAGTGCTTGGAGGACAGGGGAACGGGCGGCGACGGCGTCACCGCCGCACGCGGACGCCGGGCAGAGGTCACGTCGAGACAGCGTCCGCCGGGCGCGCGCTGGCCACCTCGCGTTCGGCCTGGACGAATCCGTAGTCCGGGACGATCTGCCCGGTCGGATCGGACATCGCGTCCCATTCGGCGATCAGGCGCTCACCCGCGTTCGCGCCCAACTGGCGCCCTTGGGTCAGCGTCACGTAGGCGCGGGCGAAATGCCCGGCGCCGGCACAAACGATGGCGCGCGTCGGCGCGTCCTCGACGACCAGCGGCAGCAGCGCCGGGCTGACGAGCGCCGGGTCCAGCGCGCGCAGGCTGTCATCGGGCAGCACACCCGCGGTCATGCCGGTGGCGGCCGTCGGCGCCAGGCTGTTGACGCGGATGCCGCACTTGGCCCCTTCGATGGCCAGGGTCTGCATCAGCCCGACCAGCGCCATCTTGGCCGCGCCGTAGTTGGCCTGGCCGAAGTTGCCGTACAGACCCGATGAGGAGGTCGTCATGACGATGCGGCCGTACTGCTGCGCGCGCATCGTGTCCCAGACCGCCTTGCAGCAGATCGCCGTGCCGATCAGGTGCACGTCCACGACCCGGCGGAAGTCGTCGATCGTCATCTTGGCGAAGCTTTTGTCGCGCAGGATGCCGGCGTTGTTCACCAGAATATCGATACGCCCCCAGGCCTCGATGGCGCGTGCCGCCATCGCCTCGACACCAGCCGCGTCGGTCACGGAGGTGGCGACAGCGATGGCCTCGCCACCCGCCGCGCGGATCTCGTCAGCCACCGCGTCGGCCGGCTCGGCCACCAGATCGTTGATCAGCACCCGCGCGCCCTTGCGCGCCAGGTAGAGCGCGTGCTGGCGGCCCAGTCCGCCGCCGGCGCCGGTGATGATGGCGACACGTTGCTTCAATGGCATTGCTGCATTCCCCGTCTGTATGAAAGAACCGACGGGGCGGTGTGCGGACTCAGCCCGCCGCGTCGTTGTCCCGTCGCTCGCCGATCGCCCGGAAGCCGGCGGCCATGAACGTCGCCATGCGCGCCTTGACCGCTTCGTAGTCGTCCGATCGACACAGGCCGCCCGAGAGCCGGTCGATGCGGCCGGTGCGTGCCAGCGTCAACATCAGCGCGCCGGTCACGAAGTGATAGCCCCAGAACAGATCCTCTTCGGCGCACTCGGGCATCGCCCTCTTGAGCAACGCGATCAGGCGCAACACCACCGGATCGAAATGCTTGTCCATCAACTCGCCACCGTGCGGGGTGTTGGACATCAGCGCACCGAGCGCGCCGTAGCTCTTCCAGTTCTCGCCGCCCTGGCTGTAGAGATCCAGGTCGGTGTCGAGGAAGGCGTGCAACGCGCCCTCGAGCGTCGGCGTGTCGCCGCAGGTCGCCTCGTAGGCATCGAGCGCACGCATGCGCGCGCTGCTGGTCACACCCGCCCGGCGCGCGATGACCGCATCGAACAGCGTCTGCTTGTCGTTGAAGTAGTAGTTGAGCAGGGTGTGGTGCACGCCGACGCGCTTGGCCACGTCCTTGAGCGTCACGCCGTAGAAGCCATCCCGGGAGAACAGGTGCTCGGCCACATCGAGAATCTGCTCGGTCATCTCCGCGCGCTGCTCGGCCTTGGTCGGACGCTTCGCTCCCGATCTGCCCCGCTTGGCCTTGCTCGCTTTCCCGGGCGGGGAAATCGCGTCCTTCTGCACGTTGCCGTCTCCAACTCGTCGCCCGGCGTGCGCCGCGTCGGGGCCTCATGCCCCGGGGTCTCCGCCTGCGCCGCCGAATTCGGCTCTCAAGCGCATTCTGTCAATTTTACCGGTCGCTGCCAAAGGCATGCGTGCCAACCGGATCACCGAATCGGGCACCCACCACGAGACCACGCGGGCGCGCAGCGACGCGAGCAGCGCCGCGTCGGTGGTCGCGCTGCCTTCGCGCATCTCCACCAGCAGCACGGGGCGCTCGCCCCATTTCGGGTGTTCGCGCCCGATGACCGCCGCGAGCGAGACGTCCGGGAACGCGCCGACGATCTCTTCGATCTCGGCAGGATTGATCCATTCGCCGCCGGACTTGATCAGGTTCTTGGCGCGTCCGGTGATCATCAGGTGGCCCGCGCGATCGATCCGCGCCAGATCGCCGGTCGGGAACCAGCCGGCCTCGTCGACCGCCGGCCGGGTGTCGCCGAAGTAACGCTGAATCGCGCTCGCACCGCGCACGCGCAGGTGCCCCTCGGTGTCGCGCTGTTCGGGCAGCGCGACGCCATCGGCGTCGGTCAGCAGCAGGTCCATGCCGATCGCCGGCCGCCCGGCGCGATGCGCCGCGCGTGCCGGGTCATCCGGCGCGGCCACGGTGCCCGTCGGCGACAACTCGGTCATGCCCCAACTGGTCTGCACCGTCGCGCCCAGCCGCTGCTCGATCCGCTGCATCAGCGCCGGCGCCAAGGGCGCCCCCCCGACGACGACCCGCTGCAGCGAAGGCGTCTGCCCACCGGTCGCTTCCAGGTGCTCGACCAGCGCCAGCCAGACCGTGGCGATCCCCACCGCCACGGTCACCGACTCGGCGTTGATCAGCGCGGCCAGGCGGGCGCCATCCAGATGCCGCCCGGGCAGGACCAAGCGCGCGCCCACAGCAGGCGTGGCGAATGGCACGCCCCAACCATTGGCATGGAACATCGGCACCGCGAGCAGCACACTGTCCCGGTTCGAAAGCGCCATCGCATCGGCCTGCAGCGTGCGCAGCGTATGCAGGAAATTGCCGCGATGGGTGTAGGTGACGCCTTTGGGGGCACCGGTCGTGCCCGAGGTGAAGCACAGGCCGCAGGGCGCGTGCTCGTCGAAATTGCCCCATGCGTACGCCCCGCCCGCCGCCTCGAGCAGCGCGTACAGCGGCGTGATCGCCGGCGCATCGCCGCCCTCGCCCGCCGCGCCGTCGATCGACAGCACGCGCTCGATCGCACGCGCCTGCGCGGCGAGGCGATGCGCCACCGGTGCGAGATCGTGGGCGACGATCAGCACCCGTGCCTGGGATTTGTCCAGCATTTCGACCAGCTGCGCGTCGCCCAGGCGCGGATTGAGGGTGTGGCAGACCGCCCCCATGCCCATCACCGCATACCAAACCTCGACATGAGCGCGCGTGTTCCATGCCAGGGTCGCGACCACGTCGCCGTGGCCCACGCCCAGACCGGCCAGTACCGCCGACACCTGTTGGCTGCGCTGCTGCAACTGCGCATAGCCGATCCGATCGGCGCCATCACCATCGCGGGCACTGACCACCTCCGCGTCGGGATGCCACTTGGCCGCATGCGCCAGGAACTTGTCGAGGGTCAGCGCATAGCGCTGCATCTCCCCGTGGATCACGGACATCCAGTCACTCCGGCGGGCAACGGCGGCGCGGCCAGGCCGACGTTCCAGTGCCAGGGCAGATCACCCTTGGCGCGGCGCCGGCACACGACGGTTTCGACCAGCTCGTACATGCCCGGCATGAGGTGTTCGCCCGGACGCGGCTCGGCCTTGAAGGCCATGTAGGCGCGCGCGTCGCCGTAGGCCCGCCACGCCGGCGCACCGTCGGCGGCCGGCCGGCCGTCGCGCGCGAAGGCGGCCCAGTACCCCACCATCGCGTCCGACAGCGCGCGCTCGCCCGCGGTGTCGGGAATCCGGGGCCAATTGGGCGAAGTGCGATCCAGGGTGCCGAAGACATACGGCAGTTCGCTGGCGTGGAACGCGTGCAGCCCGGCGGTATCGGTCGCGGGATATCCGTGGTCGTAGAAGTACAGGAACCCCGACTGGCCGAGCGCCGTCTGCTTGCGCACCAGACGTTCGGCGGTCCAGCCGTACATCGCGTCGCGGGTCGTCGCCAGCATGGCCTCCTCCAGATCCGAGGCCGGGTAGCGTGCGAGCATCGCGTCGGCCAGATCGCCGTAGCTGGCGCGGATCGTCTTCTCATAGGCGGCGGCGTCGGCCGGTTTGGGCGGCAACAGGAAGCGCAGCGAGCGGATCTCGCCCGCGTTGAACCCAGCCAGGATCGGCACCGGTGCCTGCCGGCCGCTGTCGAAGATGTCGACGATCTGGTCGGGCAGGACGTTGCCATCGACCGTGCCCAGCGGGAGGAAGCCGGCCAGCGCCGCCTGCACGGTCAGCGCCTGCGCGTCCATGCCGCGCAGGCGTGCGAGCCCGCGCACCCCGATCTTGCGGCTGAGCGCCAATCCGGCGTCCTCGGCCGACGGCGTGCCGTGCGCGGTCTCGCGCAAGGCCGGGGTCGAAATCATGTAGGCGCTCTGCGCAATTGCTTTGTGGAACAGCCCTCGCGCGGCGGGTGCGGCCATCAGGTACATCACGCTGAGCGCACCGGCCGATTCGCCGGCGATGGTGACGTTGCCCGGATCGCCCCCGAACGCCGCGATATTGCGTTCGACCCAGCGCAACGCCTCGATCTGATCCAGCAGACCGTAGTTGCCCGACACGCCGTCCGGCGATTCTTCACTGAGCTGCGGATGGGCCAGGTAGCCCAGCGCGCCGAGCCGGTAGTTGAACGTCACGACCACCACACCGTGCGCGGCCAGGCGCGCGCCGTCGTACATCGGTTCGCTGCCTGCCCCGCCGGTCAGCGACCCGCCGTGAATCCAGACGAACACCGGTGCTTTGCCGGCATCACGCGGCGCCCAGATGTTCAGCGACAAGCAGTCCTCGCTCATGGCCGGTGGCGCCGCCGGTGCGTAGAGGCTGCCCGGCATCGAGGGCGGCTGGTGGCATGCCGGCCCGAAGCGGGTCGCATCGCGCGTGTCGCGCCACGGCGTCGCCGCCACCGGCGGCCGCCAGCGCAGGCGACCGGTCGGCGCCTGCGCATAGCGGATGCCCCGGTAAACATCCACCGTCTCCAGAGCCTCGCCGCGCAGGGCGCCATCCGGCGTCCTGGCAACCGGCGCCTGCGCAGCGGTCACCGGCGCGGCCAGCCACAGCGCAGCCGCGCCCACGAGCATGGACAAGATCGATCGGATCATGATGCAGCCTCCTTGGATTGCTGTTTCAGCGCCCGGGCCAGCCACAGGAACAGGCCGATCGCCACGCCGTAGAACGGCGCCAGCGTGTAGAAGGCCATCTGCAGCGAATTGTCGGGATGAGTCGCGCGGAAGTGGTCGCTGGCAAAGCCCAGATAGGTCGGCCCCAGACCGAGCCCGACCAGATTCATCACCAGCAGCAGCAGCGCGCCCGCGAGCACGCGCTGGTCGGGCCGCACCTCCTCCTGGACCAGCGTGACCGCCGGCGACAGGTAGAAGTAGTTCAGCCCCATCGGCAGCAGCAGAAACACCAGTGCCAACGGCCAGCCCGGTGCCCAGACAAAGCCGACGAACAACGGCACCGCCAGCGCCAGACCGGCGGCCGGCACATAGGCGTAGGCCGCCTTGTTGCGCGGCACCAGGCGATCGATCAGGCGCCCGGACGTCAGCATGCCCGCGCTGACGCCCAGCAGCACCAGCAGCGCGTACCAGACCGCCACGTCGCCCAGCGCCATGCCCTTCTCGCGCATCAGGAACAGCACGGTGAAGTTCATCGAGCCGTAGGTGATGAACTGGGTCGCCGCGCAGGCCAGGGCGACCCGCAGCAGCACCGGATGGGTGAAGAACATCCGGCAGGTGCCCCAGAAGCCCGGCTTGCCCGGTGCGTTCGCAGCGGCCGCCCGGGGAACGACCGGTGCCGCGGGTTTGGCGTCGAGGCCGCCGCGCCTGGGCTCGCGCACGAAGCACCAGATGATCAGCGCGGTGACCACGCCGACCACACCGACCCAGACGAACGCCGATCGCCACGAGTACGCCGCCGCGATCGACGCGCCGAAGGCCACGCCCAACGCCTGCCCGATCGGCGGCCCCAGGTTGAATAGGCTCAACGCCATGCCGCGCGTGCCAGAGGGGAAATAGTCCGAGATGATCGCGTACGACGGCGGGACGCCGCCCGCCTCCCCGACCCCCACGGCCATGCGCGCCGCGGCAAGCTGCGGATAGCTCGCCGCCACACCGCAGGCGGCGGTGGCCGCGCTCCACAGCCCGCACGACAACGCCAGCACCTTGACCCGGTTGGTGCGGTCGGCCAGCCAGCCGACCGGGATCGCGAGGATGCAGTAGAACATCGCGAAGTACAGCCCGCCCAGCAGCCCGAGCTGGCCGTCGGTGACGCCCAACTCGTCCTGGATCGGCTTGGCCAGGATCGACAGCAACTGGCGATCGAGGAAGTTCAGCACGTAGACGAAGCACAGGATCGCCAGAACGGCCCAGGCGCGCGCGCCCGGACGCGTCACAGCGGACGCCGGCACCACCGGTGACAGCGGAATGCCGGCCATCAGAACCGGTACCCCAGCCGCACGCCGACCGTCCGCGGCCGGACCACACCGTAGCGGCTGTCGATGAAGGCCTCGGGGTGCACGTAGGTGACCGAGCGGTCGTCGAACAGGTTCTCCGCGTAGAGCCCGATGGTGATGCGGTCGAACGCCGCGGCCACGCTGGCGTTGACCAGGGTGTAGTCATCGGTGCTGTCGAACGTGGGGCTGATCACGCCGGGCCGGCCGGGCACGTTCGGGAACGACGCGGGAAAGCCGCCCACGTGCACCACGGCCAGCGAGGCGTTGCCGGCCGCACCGCCGAAGGCGTCGAATCCATAGTTGACCGTCAATGATCCGCTGAATTCGGGACCCGACAGACGCGCCCCCATCACCGCACCCGAGACCGCCGCTTCTTCGCTCGACAGCGTGTCCACCCGGGCCCGGTTGAACGCTCCGTTGAGCGCGATCGTCCAGTTCGCGTTCGGCATCGTCATGAACTCGAACTCGAGTCCACGACTGTAGGCACCGCCGATGTTGGTGGCGAACTGCACCTGATCGGAGACGCGGTTGGCTTGGACCTGGATATCGTTCCAGTCGATCTGGAACAGCGCGAGGTTCGCCGTCAGGCGACCGCCCAGCCAGCGTCCCTTCATGCCCAGCTCGTAGCTGATCAGCTCGTCGGAATCGGCACCGGCCGGAATCACCAGATCACCTGGATCGAGCACGCTGATGCTGCCGGCGCGAGCATTGACCACCGGTGCGCGGAAGCCGGTCGCTACCGCGGCGTACGTGGTGATCGACGGCGTCGGCCGCCACGACGCACTCACTCGATAGGACGGACCGCTTTCCTTGGCCTTGGCACCCTCGGCCGCCGGGACGGGCGCGATCGTCACCGGTTGGCCGCAGACGCCGAGAAAGCTGCAGGCGTAGGCCAGCGTCAGGTAGTCGCTGCCGTAGCCGCCCGCCCGCGTGAAGCCCTGCGCCTCGGTGCTGCCGTAGCGCAGGCCGACCGTCGTCCAGACATCGTCGGTGAAGCGATAGGTCAACTGGCCGAACAGCGCACGTTCGGTCAACCGGTCGAAGGTGTCGTAGCGCAGGTAGTACACGTCGGACAGGCCGGTGATGCCACTTTCGGCCAGATACGCTTCGTTGGAGCGGTAGCCGTAATGCACATCGCGGTCGCGCTTGTAGTAGAAGCCGCCCAGCACCCAGTCGAGCGGTCCGCTGGTGTCCGACACCAGGCGCACTTCCTGCACGAAGGTCTCGACCTCGCCAGGGGCGTCCAATGCGAAGGCGAACGCCTGACCGTAGGTGCCGGCCAGATCGACGTTGAACAGCGCCTTGTAGTCGGACCATGTCGACGAACTGGTCAGCTTCGCGCTGTCGAACTGGTAGCCGAGCGTCACGTTCTGGGTCGTCATCACCCCCGAGAACAGATCCGGACGATCGGAATAGCGCGTGTCTTCGCCGCGATCGGGATTGACCAGTGACGAATCCTTCGGCGTGCTCTCCTCGCGCGAGAGCCGGAACTGCAACGACATGCGGTCGGTGGGTTCCCATAGCAGCGTGGCCCGGCCGCCCCAGCTCTCCAGCGCATTGGCCTTGTCGATCCCGGTGCCCGCGTTGTCGATGTAGCCTTCCTCGTCGCGCGAGAAACCAACGACGCGCAGGGCCAGCCGGTCCTCGACCAGCGGCACGTTCAGCATCGCGTTGTAGCGCTGGCGCAGCGAGCTCGAGCCGGTGATGCCGACGTCGGCCAGGACCGAGCCCTCGAACACGTTGGGATCCGGCGCGTGGGTCAGGATGCGCAGTGCGCCTGCCAGCGAGCCCGACCCGAACAGCGTGCCCTGTGGCCCGCGCAGGAATTCGACGCGCTCCACGTCGTACAGGCTCGGATCGAGGATGGTCGAGTTGCCGTTGGCCGAAATCGGCAGCTCGTCGACATAGATCGCCACCGTGCTCTGCAAGTTGGCGTTGTAGCCGTTGGTGGCGATACCGCGCGCGGTGAAGTTGTTGAAGTTCGCACTGGCCCGGTTCAACACCACGCCGGGCGTTTCATGCGCCAGCCCCTCGTAGCCGACGATGCCCTTCGCATCCAGTTCGTCCTGCGACATTGCGGTGACGCTGATCGGCACGTCCTGCAGCGGTTCGCTGCGGCGCGTGGCGGTGACGACAACCGTGTCCAGTTGCTTGGCCGGATCCCGGGCATCGCGCCGGGAATTGTCGACCTCGAGCGCATCGGCGGTGGCTTGTGCCAGCGCGGAGACGGGTACAGCCAAAAATGCCGCCACGGACGCGGCAGCGAACAAACGACTTCTCATACAGGCTCTCCCTCCCAAGAGATACTGCTATCAGCACGTTGTTTCCGAGCCGACAGTACGCCCGCCGACAGCCGCCGTCAATACTCACTCACTAGAATGTGAGTATCTTTTGATTGCAGGCTATTCCTTCAATATCAATTACTTATCTAAGATTTTCGTGTGCGCCATCGATCTTCCACCACCGCGGGTATCGACATGTCGCCTCGCCGGCTCGCCGCAGGCGATCGAGCGCAAGGACACGCCGATAGCAATGCCCTATCGAATAGGGGCGAACAATCAATTTCCCTTTCATGCACGGTGGCGCCAATCTCGTCGACGCCAGCACACATCGCCGCTGTGGATGCGTCGCCGGCATTGCCACTGCCTGCACCCGACGCCCGCCCCGGCCGTGCGTCGTCGATGCCCACCGTTGCACCGGCCCGTGGATCCGTCGCGATCTCCAGCCGACGACCCGAGGAGAACGCCCGCATGTCCACCGAAGCGAAATGCCCCTTCCATCACGACGCCGCGGTCCAGGGCACGAGCAACCGCGACTGGTGGCCCAACCAGTTGCGTGTCGATCTGCTCAGCCAGCACTCCGCCAAGTCCGACCCCATGGGCCCGGATTTCGATTACGCGGCCGAGTTCGAAAAACTCGACTACCACGGCCTCAAGCGCGACCTGCGCGCACTGATGACCGACTCCCAGGACTGGTGGCCGGCCGATTTCGGCCACTACGGCCCCTTGTTCATCCGCATGGCCTGGCACGCAGCCGGGACTTACCGCACCGGCGACGGCCGCGGCGGCGGCGGCCGGGGCCAACAGCGCTTCGCCCCGCTCAACAGCTGGCCCGACAACGTCAATCTCGACAAGGCCCGCCGCCTGCTGTGGCCGATCAAGCGCAAGTACGGTCGGCGGATCTCGTGGGCGGACCTGCTGATCCTCACCGGCAACGTGGCGCTAGAGACGATGGGCTTTCGCACCTTCGGCTTCGCCGCCGGGCGCGAGGACACCTGGGAACCCGACCAGGACGTGTACTGGGGCCGCGAAACGACCTGGCTCGCCGGCGACGTGCGCTACGCGCATGGTTCGGAAGGCGTCGAGAAGCCGGGCGACACGGCGGTCCTGGTGTCCGACGACGATGCCGACGGCGACGTCCACACCCGCCGGCTCGAACGCCCGCTGGCCGCGGTGCAGATGGGCCTGATCTACGTCAATCCCGAAGGTCCGGACGGCAACCCCGACCCGCTGCTCGCCGCGCAAGATATCCGCGACACCTTCGGCCGCATGGCGATGGACGATGAGGAGACGGTCGCATTGATCGCCGGCGGCCACACCTTCGGCAAGACCCACGGCGCGGGCCCCGCCGAGCATGTCGGCGCGGAAACCGAAGCGGCCGAGCTGGAGGAACAGGGGCTGGGTTGGCGCAGCAGCTTCGGCTCGGGCAAGGGCGGCGACACGATCACCAGTGGCCTGGAAGTGACCTGGACGACGACGCCGGCACTGTGGAGCAACAACTTCTTCGAAAACCTCTTCGGCTTCGAATGGGAACTGGAGAAATCCCCCGCCGGTGCGCACCAGTGGGTGGCCCGCGATGCTGGCGACATCGTCCCCGATGCGCATGACCCAGTGAAGAAGCACCGGCCGCGCATGCTGACCACCGACCTTGCACTGCGCTTCGATCCCGCGTACGGCAAGATCTCGCGCCGCTTTCTCGAGAACCCACAGGCGTTCGCCGACGCCTTCGCCCGCGCCTGGTTCAAGCTGACCCACCGCGACATGGGCCCGCGCGCGCGCTACCTCGGCCCCGAGGTCCCGAAGGAAACGCTGCTCTGGCAGGACCCGCTGCCCGAGGCCGAGCACCCGTTGATCGACGCGGCCGACGTCGCCACGCTCAAGGCCCAGGTGCTGGCGTCTGGCTTGACGGTGTCCGAGCTGGTCGGCACTGCGTGGGCCTCGGCGTCCACGTTCCGGGGCAGCGACAAGCGCGGCGGCGCCAATGGTGCACGCATCCGCCTGGCGCCGCAGAAGGACTGGCCGGTCAATCGCCCCGACCAACTGGCGCGGGTGCTCGACGTGCTGCAGCGCCTCCAGCGCGCGTTCAATCTCGACGCGCCGGGCGGCAAGCAGATCTCGCTCGCCGATCTGATCGTGCTCGCAGGCAATGCCGGCATCGAGGAGGCAGCGAAGGCCGGTGGGCACGAGGTGACCGTGCCGTTCTCGCCCGGTCGCACCGACGCGTCCCAGGCGCAGACCGATGTCGACGCATTCTCGGTGCTCGAGCCGCACGCCGACGGCTTCCGCAATTATCTGGCCGGCGCTTCAGCGATTCCCTCCGAAGCGCTGCTGATCGACCGGGCGCAACTGCTGACGCTGACCGCGCCCGAACTGACCGTGCTCATCGGCGGCCTGCGTGTGCTCGACATCGGCGTCGACGATGCCCGGCACGGCGTGTTCACCGACCGCCCCGGCGTGCTGAGCAACGACTTCTTCGTCCACCTGCTCGACATGGACACCGCCTGGTCGCCCCGCTCCAAGGCGCGCGACGTGTTCGAGGGACGCGATCGTCGAAGCGGTGCGGTGAAGTGGACCGGCACCCGCGTCGACCTGGTGTTCGGGTCCAATGCCGTGCTGCGCGCACTGGCCGAGGTCTATGCCAGCGACGATGCCCAGGACAAATTCGTCGATGACTTCGTCGCGGCCTGGGCGAAGGTGATGCAGCTCGACCGGTTCGACCTGCGCTGAGCTGTCTCACTGCAGGCAACGCGGACGGCTGCGCAATGCGCCGTCCGCGATCGGACGTCAGCTGCCTGCCGAGGCCTGCGCAGCCAGGGCATCGTCACGCTTCGCAGCCGCCCGCGCCGCCGGGCGTGCGGCGTGGATGCGCGCGAACTCGACGAAGGCCGGCCGCGCTTGGAGCGCGCCGATCTGCATGTAGTAGCCCAGCACCGCGGCCATGTACAGATCCGCCGCACTGAACCGCTCGCCGGCCAGGAACGTTCTGCCCGTCACCGCCTGCTCCAAGGTCCGCATCACATCGTCCGCATTGCCGTAGCCGGCCGTACGCGCCGGCGCGAGGGCGCCGGTTTCTTGCGCGGTGAGCAGCGATTCGAGCGGCCCGGCCAGAAAGAACAGCCACCGGTAGTAACTGCCCCGCTCGGGCGAACCGGGCGGGGGCGCCAGTTGCCTGTCGGGGACCAGTTCGGCGAGGTAGGCGCACACCGCCGCATTCTCGGTCACGACCGTATCGCCATGGCGGATCGCCGGCACCTTGCCCATCGGATTGATCGCCAGGTACGCCGGCGACTTCATGCTGCCGTCGTAGCTCAGCAGCACTTCCTCGTAGGGCAATCCCGTTTCCTCCAGCATCCAGCGGGCCACCCGGCCACGGGACATCGGATGGGTGTAGAAGGTCAGCGTCTCGGTCATCGGGCTTGCTCGGTCAGGAAGGAGCGCCCAGTCTCCGCGGCCCCGCTGTCAGTGGCTGTCAGCAGCGTCGTCGCCGGCCAGCGCCGCATGTTGCTCGGTCCGTCGCTGCGCGTGCCACCTGCGCAGCAGTTCGTGGCGACGCACGGTATACCGCACCCCGGTGTCCTCCAACGCCACGACCCGGTCGGCACGGAAATGACGGAAATCGCCGCGCGCCTCGCACCAGGCGGCGAGCAGGCGGGTATCGGACAGGAAGGCCATCGCGAACGGCCAGATCGTGCGCTCGCTGCCGCGCCCCGCGGCGTCGGCATACTGCATGCGCAGCGCACGTTCGCCCCGGATCGCGCGCCGCAGGATCGGCAGCCAGGGCTCGGGCTCCGATGGCGCCCAGTGTGGGGCGAACAGACCGCTGGTCTCGACCTGCAAGCGCAATGCACCAGGCAGGACGCCGACCAGGCGGTCGAGTGCACGGGTGGCCGCGGCCGCCAGTTCCGGATCGGCGTGGCTCCCGACCCAGCGCGCGCCGAGCACCAACGCTTCGAGCTCCTCATCGGAGAACATCATCGCGGGCAGCAGGAATCCGGGGCGCAGCAGATAGCCCAGCCCGGGATCGCCCTGGATCTCGGCGCCCTGCCCGCGCAAGGCCTCGATGTCGCGATACAGGGTGCGCAGGCTGATGCCCAACCGGTCGGCCAGTTCGCGGCCGGGGACAGGCCGGCGCCGGCGGCGCAGGTCATCGAGCAGGCGCAGCAGCCGTGTCGCGCGTTCGGACATGATTCCAGCCCTCCAACTGCGCTGATGCTACAGCGCGTCGATATCGCCCAGGGCCCGGATCAACCGCCGGGCGCGCTTGTCGGGCTTATGCTCGGGCGCGCGATAACCGGCGCGCTGCGCGCGCTGCTCGGCGACACGCGCCAGGCGTGCAGCGCGCGAGTCCTCGGATTCGGTGTACAGCCCTTGCGCCACGCTGGCCGATCCGCGCTTGTCGGACAGCCCGGCCACGACGACCTCGAACACTTCCTCGCCCCGGGCCACACGCAACGCATCGCCCAGGCGCACCGCACGCGCGGGCTTGGCCCGCTGGCCGCCGACGTCGACCTTGCCGGTCTCGATCGCCTGCTTGGCCAATGCGCGGGTCTTGAAGAAGCGCGCCGCCCACAACCAGAGGTCGAGGCGGACGCCGTCGGCGGCATGGGCGCCAGGGGCTTGGTTCATTGGTCCGATATCGGTGCGCCGGCCGGCAAATCAAGCGCGGCGATCAGGGAGCGGGCGGCATGTCGGGACATCCCGGTCCCACGACGCCTAAACGCAGACGGCCGCCTTGCGGCGGCCGTCGTGCGACTACGGAACCGGGGGCCGATTACTCGGCAGCCGGCGCCGGTGCGGCGGCGGCAGCAGCCTTGTCGGCACGTGCCTTCTCGTTCTTGGCCTTCGCCGAAGCCGACAGGTCTTCCTTGATGCGCGCCTTCTTGCCTTCCAGGCCGCGCAGGTAGTACAGCTTGCCGGCGCGGACCTTGCCGCGGCGCTTGACTTCGACCGACTCGATCTGCGCGCTGTGGCTCTGGAACACGCGCTCGACGCCGTAGCCGTGCGAGATCTTGCGGACGGTGAACGCGGAGTTCAGACCGGCGTTCTTCTTGCCGATGACCACGCCTTCGTAGGCCTGCACGCGCTCGCGGTTGCCTTCCTTGACCTTGACGTTGACGACGACGGTGTCGCCGGGGCCGAAGTCGGGAAGCTCGCGCGCGGTCTGGGCGCTTTCGAATTCCTGCAGCAGGGTGTTCAGGGAGGGCTTGGTGGTCATGGTCTTGGCCTGTTGGAGTCGTTGTAGGCGTGGTGCACGTGGACGCACGCTCTGGCATGGCGGGCGCGATGGCCCGTTGTTTTGGTTAGCCGCGCATTATAGGCCCAGCCGCCCGGCGAATGCCACTGCCGGCGCGGCGGCGCTCAGGCGTCTGAATCCTCGCCTCGCTCGGCCCGCCAGGCCGCGAGCAGCCGCCGGTCGACCTTGCCCAGCGCGGACTCGTCGAGCAGATCCGGGCGCCGCTCGGCAGTACGGCCCAGCGACTGCTGCCGGCGCCAGGCCGCGATCTGGGCGTGATTGCCCGACAACAGCACATCGGGCACCCGTCCCAGCGCATGGTCGACCGGCCGCGTGTAGTGCGGGCAATCGAGCAGGCCATCGCCCTCGAAGCTGTCCTGGACCGCCGAATCGGCGTCGTTCAACGCGCCATCCTGCAACCGGGCCACCGCGTCGACGACGACCGCCGCGGCCAGTTCCCCGCCCGACAGCACGTAGTCGCCGATCGACAGCTCCTCATCGACCTCGGCCTCGAGCAGCCGCTCGTCGACGCCCTCGTAGCGGCCGCACAGCAGGATCAGCCGCGGCAGCGCGGCCAGCTCGCGCACCTTGGCCTGGCTCAGCGGCCGCCCCTGGGGGCTCATGTAGATCGTCCGCGCCGGTGCCGGATCGGCCGCACGCGCAGCGGCGAGCGCGGCCCGCAGCGGCTCAATCAGCATCACCATGCCCGGCCCGCCACCGAACGGCCGGTCGTCGACCCGGCGGTAATTGCCCTGCGCGTAGTCGCGCGGATTCCAGCCCTGCAGCGCGACGAGTCCGCGCTCACGCGCACGCCCGACCACCCCGACCGCGGCCGCCTGGTCGATGAACTCGGGAAACAGGCTGACGACATCGATGCGGATGGCAGCGTGATCGCCGGTTTGGGATGCGTGCTGCGTTTGAGCTTCGGACGACATGGCGGTCCTTCCCGGTCACGAACGACGAGACGGCTGCGATGGCCGATCCCGGGGGTGGCGCAGCTTCGCAGGCCACGACCCGCAGCGTCCGATCAGCAATCGCGTCTCGCGGCGTTCAAAAGTCCGCATCCCAATCGACCGTCACCAGGCCGGCGTCGAAGTCGATCGAGACGACATAGTCGGGCACGACGAACGGGATCATGCGTTCGCGTTCGCCCTGGGCGACCAGCACGTCATTGGCGCCGGTCGAAAACAGATGGGACACCGTCCCCAGGTCCACGCCGTCGAGATTGCGCACGCGCAGGCCCTCGAGGTCGACCCAGTAGTACTCGCCCGGCGCGGGCGGCGGCAGCGCCTCGCGCGGCACCCAGACCTCGAGCCCGCGTGCGGCCTCGGCGGCATCGCGGTCGGCGATGTCGGGCAGCGTGGCGACCACGCCCTTGGGCGTCTCGCGACCGCGCGCGCCCGACAGCATGCGCTCGCCCCCGCGGCCATCGCGCAGCACCCAGGGCTGGTAGCGGAAGATCGCGCTGCGCGGATCGGTGAACGATTCGAGTTTCACTTCGCCGCGCACGCCGAACGCGCCATGGACCTTGCCCAGCTGGATCATCCGCTGGGGAGGCTGGCGCGTCGGGTCGTTCATATCGGCATGGCCGCGCCCGCAGGCGCGGCCCATGGATCAGGCAGCGGCGACCGCAGCCTTGCCCGCTTCCTTGTACAGGGCGCGGACCTTGTCGCTCATCTGGGCGCCGTTCTTGACCCAGTGGTCGACGCGCTCGGTGTCGAGGACGACACGCTGCTCACCGCCGGTCGCGACCGGGTTGTAGTACCCCACGCGCTCGATGTTGCGGCCGTCGCGCGCGCTGCGCGAGTCGGTCACGATGATGTGGTAGAACGGACGCTTCTTGGCGCCGCCGCGCGTCAGTCGGATCTTGACCATTGCTTTGCTTCCTGTGTTGCCCAGTCGCCAGGGTGGCGAGGTAAGCCGGCGATTATAGCGGAAGCGGCGGCCGCCGGCGCAAGCACCGGTCAGCGCGCGCCCGCGAGCGGCATCCAGGGCTGGGCGGCGAGCAGCGCGCGCAAGCGCCCGGGCATCGCCGCGTCGGCCGCAAAGCGCCAGCCGTCGATCGAGGCCACCGCACGCAGCCCGCCGCTGTTGCAGGCGAATGCGGCATCGAAGTCCGCGCAATCGGCCAAGCCGACACGGGCGTGGCGCTGCGCGATGCCCGCCGCCTCGAGCGCGCGCTGCAGCAGCCGCTCGCTCGTCCCCCGCAACGCCGGCGCGATCGGCCACACCACCGCATCGCCAGTGACGAAGCCGACGTTCCACAGCGCACCCTCGCCGATCGTGCCATCGGCATCGACCAGCAGCGCATCGTCGTAGCCGGCCAGCGCCGCCTGCCGGCGCGCATGCAGCAGCGGCAACGTCGCGGCGTGCTTGAGATGGGCCAGCGCGCGGACGTGGACATGCGAGGCCAGCCGCAATGGCGCGGCCGGTGGCTCGCGCGGGGGCGACAACGCGACCAGCAGGACCACCGGCACCGCCTCGCCGCGCTCGACCGCCGGCACATCGCGCGCGAACGCCGCGATGCGCAACGTCGCATCGTCGACGCCAGCAGCCGCGAGGGCCGAGGCCATCGCAGCCAGGAGGGCATCCGATGCCAGCGGGCTGTCGAACAATTCCAGATTGGCGGCCTGCAACCGCGCCACATGCAAGTCCAGCCCCTGCACCGCGCGTCCGCGCACCTGCAATGTCGAGAAATGCCCGTAGTTGACCAGGGCGGCGGCAAGGTCGACCGCCTCGGCCGGCCGGCCGTCGATCCAGTGACTGAGAGCAAGCGCAGCGCGTGTCACAGCAACGCCTGCGCGTCGCGCCACCAGTCCTGCACGAGCTCACCCGCCGGCCGTGCCTGCGCCTGCCAGGCCGATTGGCCCGCCCAGGCCTGCATCGCGTCGAGCCGGCCCTCGCGGACCGCGGCCGCGCGCATCGGCGCGGTGAGTCCGCGCTGGACCGGGTACGGCCGCGGCGGTGGCGCGTCGTCGGCCGCGGCTGCGCGCACGTAGTCGGTCGCCAGCGCGCGGCCGAGCCGGCCACTGAACGCCCGGGTCGGCCAGCAGGCCTCCGGCTCGGCGGTCGCCAACGCGTCCGCCCAGACCGGCGTGATGGCCGCCTCGGGCGTGCGCAACAGGCCGGTGCCGACCTGCACCGCGCTCGCCCCCAGCAACAAGGCCGCCGCGATGCCGCGCCCATCGGCGATGCCGCCGGCGGCGATCACCGGCACCTCGAGGGCGTCGACAAGCCGTGGCAGCAGCGAGAACAGCCCGACGATTCGGTGTTCGGCCTCGGCGGCCTCGAAGGCGCCGCGGTGTCCACCCGCCTCGGCGCCCTGTGCGACCACCGCATCGGCGCCCGCGGCCTGCGCCTGGCGCGCCTCATCGAGCGTGGTGACGGTCGCGAACCAGGCGATGCCGGCCGTCTTCAGGCGTTCGACCTGCACCGCAGAAAACACCCCCATGATGCTCGAGGCCACGGTCGGCCGCGCCGCCAGCAAGGCGTCGAACTGGGCATCGAAATCGGCCGGCGTGGCGTCGCTGGCGGACGCCGGCACCGCCGGCCCCCAGCGCTCGAGGAACACCCGGGTCGCCGCTTCGGCGTCTGCGTCGCGCGACGGCGGCGGATCTGGAATCCACAGGTTGATCTGCGCCGGGCCCGCGGTGCGATCACGGAACGCACGCATCCACGTGTCGATATCGGCCGGCTGCGACAGCACCGCGCCCATCGCCCCCAGGCCGCCCGCCTCGGCGACCGCCGCCGCCAGCGCCGGCGGACAGGCGCCGGCCATGGGCCCCATCAGGACCGGAATCCGCAGGCCGAAACGCGCACAGAACGCGTCGGCCCGCTGGCGCGCCGGGTGCGCGCCCACGCTCACCGGAACGGCATGCGGCCCATGCCGCCCATCATGCCCTGCAGGCCGCGCATCATGCCCTTCATGCCGCCGCGGGCCATCTTGCCCATCATCTTTTCCATCTGCATGTACTGCTTCATCAACTTGTTGACGTCGGCTGGCGTGGTGCCCGAGCCGGCGGCGATGCGCGCGCGGCGCGAGCCGTTGAGCAGGGTCGGATTGCGCCGTTCCTTCTTGGTCATCGAGTCGATGATCGCGATCATCCGCGGCACTTCCTTGTTCTGCTGGACCTGCTGCTTGAGGTGCTCGGGCACCTGGCCCAGGCCCGGCAGCTTCTCCATCAGGCTGCCGATGCCGCCCATGTTCTGCATCTGTTCGAGCTGGTCCTTCATGTCGTTGAGGTCGAACTTCTTGCCCTTGGCGACCTTCTGCGCGAGCTTGGCCGCCTTGTCCTTGTCGACCTGGTGCTCGACCTGCTCGACCAGCGACAGCACGTCGCCCATGTCGAGGATGCGGCTGGCAACGCGTTCGGGATGGAAGACATCGAGGCCGTCGACCTTCTCGCCGGTACCGACGAACTTGATCGGCTTGCCGGTGATGTAGCGCACGCTCAGCGCCGCGCCGCCGCGGGCATCGCCGTCGGTCTTGGTCAGCACCACGCCGGTCAATGGCAGCGCCTCGCCGAAGGCCTTGGCGGTGTTGGCCGCGTCCTGGCCGGTCATCGAGTCGACGACGAACAGCGTCTCGACCGGATTGACCGCGGCATGCAGCGCCTTGATCTCGGCCATCATGGCCTCGTCGATCGCCAGACGGCCGGCGGTGTCGACCAGCAGCACGTCGATGAACGACTTGCGCGCATCGGCGATCGCCGCGCGCACGATGTCGACCGGCTGCTGCGAAGCCTCGGACGGAAAGAACCGCACATCGACCTGCTCGGCCAGCGTGCGCAGCTGCTCGATCGCGGCCGGACGGTAGACGTCGGCGCTGACGACCATGACCTTCTTCTTGCGCTTTTCCTTCAGCAGCTTGGCAAGCTTGCCGACGGTGGTCGTCTTGCCCGCGCCCTGCAGGCCGGCCATCAGCACGACCGCCGGCGCCGGCACGGCGAGATTGAGCTCGGTCGCCTGCGCGCCCATGACCGCGGTCAGCTCATCGCGCACGACCTTGATCAGCGCCTGGCCCGGGGTCAGCGACTTGAGCACTTCCTGGCCGACCGCGCGGACCTTGATCCGCTCGATCAACGCCTGCACCACCGGCAGCGCGACATCGGCTTCGAGCAGCGCGATGCGCACCTCGCGGGTCGCCTCGCGGATGTTCTCCTCGGTCAGACGGCCGCGCCCGCGCAGGCGCTCGATGGTGCCGGACAGGCGCTGGGTCAGGGACTCGAACATGCGGGACTCGGGCTGGCTTGCAAACGGTCGACGATTATAGCCCGCACGCCCCGGCGCTCCGGCCCACGCCAATGGGCGACAGGCGCGTTCAGGGCGTTCCTGTGCGACACTTCCGCGATGACAATGGTTCTCATCGCAGCCCTGCTCTACGTAGCCGCGGCCGTGGCGCTTGTGCACGGCGTCGGGCGCGACCCTGCGCCCGGCAACGCGTGGTGGGCGGTGCCGGCCGGCGCGGCCGTCGCGCTGCATGCCGCCGCGCACATGCTGGTCTGGCGCGACGTGGGCACCGAGCTGCATTTCTACGCCGCGCTGTCGCTGGTCGGCCTGGGAATGGCGGTGCTGACCATGCTCTACGACATCCGCGGGCGCGTCGCCGCGCTGGGCGTGATCGTGTTTCCAATCGCCGCCGCGGCGCTGATCTCCTACGGCCGGGGCGCGCATGTCGCGTCCAGCGTGCCGGACTGGCGCCTGCAGCTGCATGCCGCATGCGCCTTGCTGTCCTACGCCACGCTCGCGATCGCCGCGCTGCTCGCGCTGCTGCTGTGGGCGCAGGAACGCGCGCTGCGCCGACGCGAGTTCCATCGCTGGCTGCGCGCACTGCCGCCGCTGACCGAACTCGAATCGCTGCTGTTTCGCACGATCGGGGTCGGGTTCGCGCTGCTGACCGCGACGCTGGTCACCGGCGTGTTGTTCGTCGACGACTTCTTCGCCCAGCACCTGATCCACAAGACCGTGCTGAGCGTGCTGTCGTGGCTGGCCTTCGGCGCCCTGCTGCTGGGCCGCTGGCGCCACGGCTGGCGTGGCCCCCGCGCGGTCGGCTGGACACTGGCGGCGATGGCGCTGCTGGTGCTGGCGTTCTTCGGCAGCAAGTTCGTGCTTGAGCTGGTGCTCAAGCGCCCGAGCTAATCTCGCTGATCGGGACGATCCGCATGCGCGCATGGATGTTCGCCCTGGTACTCGCCGCGTCGATGTCGAACGCCACCGCGGACGACGAGGCGCAGTCGCCGATCTTCGGCCACATCGAGTTTCTCTGGAACGCGCCGGTGGCGGGGTCCGGCGCCCGCCCGGTCGCCCAGGGCCTGTTGCGCCATCCCGAGACACCGCACCTGGCCTGCTGGAAGACGCAGGGCTTCCCGCAGCGCGCGGTCGATATTCGGCTGGAGATCGACGACAGCGCCGGCCGCCACACGCTGTGGTCAGGCACCGAACCTGGAACCGAATCGAAGTTCGTCCGCTGCGGCACGATCGACCTCGCCGCGCTGGGCGTGACACCCGGCCTGCGTCGCATCGTCCTGCGTTTCGATGGGCAGATCGCGGCGCAGACGACGATCGAGGTGGCCGAGTCCCTGGCCTCGGCTGCGTTCGCACGAGGCGACCGCATGTACGTCCACGGACGTACCAATTATCCAGACGACCTCGCGCCGGTCGACTATGTGGGCCGGCTCGTCTGGGTTCTGGGCTTCGGGCCGGACGGCCACGTCGTGGACGTCCAGACCGAAGTCGCAGAAGGACTGGCCGCGACGCGGTTGCGGACCGCGGGCCAAGCGGCCGCCCGGCTCTACCGCATCGGACCCGACCCGGCCAAGCCGCTGCGCCAGTTCCGGCAGCCTTACGACATCCGACCTGTTCCCTGAACGGTCGGGCCGGCGCCTGAACCGATCCCAGCCGCCTGCCTGAACGGCGTTTGTCGCGGCAATACTTGCATTGACAACAATTGCAGAGGCGGGGAATATGCGCCGCCATGTCGTCGCCTCCCCGCCCTTGTGCCTCCGCCAGCGGTTCGTCGCTGGGTCTGCTCTTCCGGCAGGTCCGCGACGGGATGTGGGCGCGCATGGCCGACGAGCTCGCCCAGGCCGGGCATGACCTGAGCTTCAGCCAGTACATCACCATCAAGAAGCTGGCGATGGGCACCAGCAACGCCACCGATCTGGCCCGCGCGGCCGAACTCAACCCCGGCGCCATGACCCGTCTGATCGACAAGCTGATCGACCGCGGCCTGGTCGAACGCCACGCCGATCCCGATGACCGCCGCGTGGTGCGCATCCGGCTCAGCGCACAAGGCGAGGCGATCTGGCGCGACATCGACCAATGCGGCAACCGCGTGCGCGAGCGTGCGATGTCGGGCATTGACGACGCCCAGCGACAGCAGTTGATCCAGCTTCTCGAACAGGTTCGCGATAACCTCTCCTTCCCGGGACAGTGACCATGCCTTCTCCCACGACACGCGCCCGGCAACGGGTGCCGGCTGCGGTGTTGCCGATCGTCGCCGCGCTGCTGCTGGCGGGTTGCGCCAGCAGTCGCGGCCTGGCACCGCAACTCACGCCCAGCGATGCCGACACGCTCGCCGCAGGCCGCAGCCTGGCCGGCGCCCCGCTCAGCGCTGCCGACTTTCCGCGCAGCGACTGGTGGACCGCGTTCGGCGACCCTCAACTCGACGCGCTGATCCAAGAGGCGCTGCGCGACAGCCCGTCCTTGGCCGCCGCCGACGCCCGCACCCGCAGCGCGCAGGCGCAGGCCGGGCTCGCCGATGCGCAGCGTCGGCCGACCCTCGGCGCCAGCGCGCGCGTCAGCGGCGTGCAGTTGCCGGAGACCCTGGCGCCCGACCCGATCGGCGGCGACTTCAAGGCCAGCGACGTGCTGATGCTCGACTTCGCGTGGGCGCCCGACCTGTGGGGCGGCCAGCGCGCGGCTTTCGAGGCGGCAGCCGGGCAGGCGCGCGCCGCCGAGGTCGACGCCCAGGCCGCGCGCCTGACACTGTCATCGAATGTCGCCCGCGGCTATATCGCGCTGGCGCAGGCCTTCGACGCGCAGGACGTGGCGCAGCGCGAGATCGACCGCGCCAGCCGGTTGCGCGACCTTGCGCAGCAGCGCGTGGAGGCCGGTCTGGACAACCAGTTGCAGCTGCGCAATGCCGACACCGCGATCGGCATCGCGCGCCAGCAGGCGCAGGCCGCGCAACAGCAGATCGATGCGGCGCGCAATGCGCTGGCCGCGTTGCTGGGCAAGGGACCCGACCGCGGCCTCGACATCGCCCGCCCGCAGCTGCTGCAAGCACCGCCGCCAGCGGTGCCCACGGTGCTGCCGAGCGAACTGCTGGGCCATCGCGCCGATGTCGTCGCCGCGCGTTGGCGCGTCGAGGCCGCCGCCCGCGGCGTCGACGCCGGCAAGGCTGCCTTCAAGCCCAGCGTCAACCTCAGCGCCCTCGTCGGCCTGGCGGCGGGCAGCCTCTCGGACCTGTTCGGCAGCGACGCGGTGCTCGGCTTCGGCGGCCCGGCGCTGAGCCTGCCGATCTTCGACGGCGGCCGGCTGCGCGCCGGCCTGGCCCAGCGCGATGCCGACTACGACACCGCGGTCGCCAGCTATGACCAGACGCTGGTCGGCGCGCTGCGCGAGGTCACCGACGCCTTGCAGGCGGCGCGCGCGCTCGACGCGCAGATCGACACCGTCGCCGGCGCGACCGAGGCCGCCCGCCAGGCGTTCGTGCTCGCCGACACCCGCTACCGCGCCGGGATCGGCAACCAGCTCGATGTCCTCGCCGCGCAGCGACCACTGTTCCAGCTCGAACAGCAACTCGCGACGCTGCGCGCGCAACGCTTCGGCGCCGCGGTCGATCTCGACCGCGCGCTCGGCGGTGGCCTGACCCTCGCCGCGCCCATCCCTTTCACGCAGACCCAAGCCGGGGCGACCACGCCATGACCTCCGAATCCAACACCGCCACCCCGCCGCAGAAGAATGGCAAGCGCCGCCGCGCCCTCACGATCCTCGCCACCGTCGCCATCCTGGCCGGCGTCGGCTGGGCGGCCTGGTATCTGCTCGTCGCGCGTTGGCACCAGGACACCGATGATGCCTATGTGCAGGGCAATGTCGTGAGCATCGTCCCGCAGACCATGGGCACGGTGGTCTCGATCGATGCCGACGAAGGCATGCGCGTCGAGGCCGGTCAGGCGCTGGTGCATCTCGACCCCAACGACGCGCAGGTCGCCTACGACCAGGCGGCCGCGAATCTGGCTGGCACGGTCCGCGAGGTGCGCGGCCTCTACAGCAGCGTCGAATCCGGCCAGGCCGAACTGGCGGCGCGACAGGTCGCCGTGCGTCAGGCCCGCGAAGACGTGCGGCGCCGCGAAGGCCTGGTCGCCAGCGGTGCGGTCTCGCGCGAGGAACTGGCGCACGCCCGCGACGTGCTGGCCGGCGCCGAGGCCGCGCTGTCGGCCTCGCAAGGTCAACTCTCTCGCAGTCGCGCGCTGGTCGACGCGACCGAGGTCGCGAGCCAGCCGCAGGTCCAGGCCGCCGCCGCGCAGCTGCGCCAGGCCTGGCTCGACCTGCAGCGCATGGCCATCGTCGCGCCGGTGTCGGGCTACGTCGCCCGCCGCGAGGTGCAGCTCGGCCAACGGGTGCAGCCGGGCAACACGCTGATGACGATCGTGCCGCTGGAGCAGGTCTGGGTGGAGGCCAACTTCAAGGAGACCCAGCTCACCGGCATGCGCATCGGCCAGCCGGTCGACGTGCGCGCCGACCTCTACGGCGGCAAGGTGCGGTACAACGGCAAGGTCGCCAGCCTCGGCATGGGCACCGGCAGCGCGTTTTCGCTGCTGCCGGCGCAGAACGCCAGCGGCAACTGGATCAAGATCGTCCAGCGCGTGCCGGTGCGCATCGAACTCGATCCCGCGCAGCTGGCCGAGCATCCGCTGCGTCTGGGCCTGAGCATGCACGTCGATGTCGCGGTGCGCGACCAGGACGGCCCGGTGCTGGCCACCTCGCAGGCCAAGCGCGCCGCGCCGCTGCTGTCGACCGATGCCTACGCCGAGCAGCAGGCCCAGGCCGATGCGCTGATCACGCGCACGATCGAGGCCAACCTGCCCCAGATCACCGCCCGCCGCTGAGCCGCCTTCCGGCATCGAGCCCGCCATGTCCACGACCACCGCCGACGCGCCGGGCGCCCCCGCCCCGGCCGCTGCATCCGCCTTCCGTCCGCCGAATCTGGCGCTGACGACGATCGGCCTTGCGCTGGCGTCGTTCATGCAGGTGCTCGACATCACGATCGCCAACGTCTCGTTGCCGACGATCGCCGGCAACCTCGGCGCGAGCTCGAACCAGGCGACCTGGGTCATCACCTCGTTCGCGGTCAGCAATGCGATCGCGCTGCCGTTGACCGGCTTCATGACCCGCCGCTTCGGCGAGCGCAAGCTGTTCGTGTGGGCGACCTTCGCGTTCGTGATCGCCTCGCTGCTGTGCGGCCTGGCGTCGAGCATGGGGTTCCTGGTCGCTGCCCGCGCGCTGCAGGGCTTCGTCGCCGGCCCGATGTATCCGGTGACCCAGGCCCTGCTGATCTCGATCTATCCCCCGGCCAAACGCGGGCAGGCGATCGCGCTGCTGGCGATGGTCACCGTGGTCGCACCGATCTGCGGCCCGATCCTCGGCGGCTGGATCACCGACAACTACAGCTGGGAATGGATCTTCTTCATCAACGTGCCGATCGGCATCTTCGCCAGCCTCGTCGTCGCCAGCCAGTTGCGCGGGCGCCCGGAGAAGCTCGAGAAACCGAAGATGGACTACGTCGGTCTGATCACGCTGATCATCGGCGTCGGCGCACTGCAGACGCTGCTCGACCTGGGCAACGAGGAAGACTGGTTCGAGTCGAACAAGATCGTGTGGCTGGCGATCACCTCGGTACTGGGCCTGGCGGTGTTCCTGATCTGGGAGCTCACCGAGAAAGACCCGATCGTCAACCTGCGGCTATTCCGCCATCGCAACTTCGCCTTCGGCACGCTCGCGATGGTGCTCGGCTACTCGGCGTTCTTCGCGGTCGGCCTGCTGGTGCCGCTGTGGCTGCAGCGCAACCTGGGCTACACGCCGATCTGGGCGGGCTTTGCGACCGCGCCGATCGGCATCCTGCCGGTGCTGCTCACCCCGCTGGTGGGCAAGTACGCCACCCGCTTCGACCTGCGCATCCTGGCGACGTTCGCGTTCATGGTGATGGCCTTCACCAGCTTCATCCGCTCGGGCTTCAATCTCGAGGTCGACTTCCAGCATGTCGCGATGGTGCAGCTGTGGCAGGGCCTGGGCGTGGCGTTGTTCTTCATGCCGGTGCTCACCATCCTGCTATCGGATCTCGAACCGCACGAGATCGCCGCCGGCTCAGGCCTGGCAACCTTCGTACGCACGCTCGGCGGCAGCTTCGCCGCATCCTTGACCACCTGGGCCTGGAACCAGCGCAGCACGATCCACCATGCGCAGCTGACCGAGCATATCCCCGCGCACGATCCTGCGATCCAGCAGACGGTCGCCGCGCTCGGCCAGGGCGATGTGCAACGCGGCGCGATGGTGCTCGATCAGATGATCGCCCAGCAGGCGACCCAGATCGGCTTCAACGAGATCTTCCATCTGCTGGGCCTCCTGTTCCTGCTGGTGATCGCGTTCGTCTGGATGGCGCGGCCCCCGTTCGCGGCGAAAATCGGGGGCGCGGCTTCCGGCGGCCACTGAGCGGCGACGCGCGCCGTCTGGGCGCGCGTTGTCAGCCCACGGCCAGCAGCACCAGGCCCGTGACCAGCCCGAGCGCGGTGCCGGCGATCGTCTCGGGCCACGTATGCCGCGCCAGACGCAGCCGTGACCAGCCCAGCACCGGCAGGGCCAGCAGCGCTGCGACCGAAGCCACGGGCGACAACGGCCAGATCGCCACACCCGCAAACGCCAGGCTCGCCATGTGCAGCGACAGCTTGATCCAGCGGTTGGCGAGGCCGGCCGCGCACAGCATCAGCGCGCCCGCGAGCACGCCGGTGGAGGTCGCCGAGCCGCTTCCGCCCATCCACAGCCAGTAGCCACCGGCGATGACCAACAGCAGCGCATAGAGCAGCGGCCGCTCCTGCCGTCGCGACGCATCGACTGTTTCCCAGTGCCCACCCCGACGCCGCTGCCAGATGAAGACCGCGACGATCGCGACCCCCGCGACGAGCCCCAGCACGGTCCGCCCGAGCGAGGCGGGGTCGACACGCCAGGCGGCCAGCAACGCGAGCGCCGCGAACACGACGAATGGATGCAGCGCGATCGAGACGATGCGTGCGATCGGCATCACCGCTCAGGCCGGCTTGTCCGGGCGAACAGCCCGGCACTCAGACATGCTCGAGCGCCTCGGCCAGCCGTTCGACCGCGATGACCTCCATGCCCTTGTAGGCACCGGCCTTGGGCGCGTTGGCGCGCGGCACGATCGCGCGCACGAAGCCGTGCGTGGCGGCCTCCTTCAGGCGCTCCTCGCCGTTGGGCACCGGCCGGATCTCGCCGGCCAGGCCGACCTCGCCGAAGGCGATGGTCTTGTCCGGCAGCGGGATGTCGCGCAACGACGACAGCACCGACAGCAGCACCGGCAGGTCGGCCGCGGTCTCCTGCACGCGGATGCCGCCGACGACGTTGACGAACACGTCCTGGTCCCCGGTCATGATGCCACCGTGCCGATGCAGCACCGCCAGCAGCATCGCCAGCCGGTTGCCCTCCATGCCGACCGCGACGCGTCGCGGGTTCGAGAGCGGCGAGGCGTCGACCAGCGCCTGCACCTCGACCAGCAACGGCCGGGTGCCCTCGCGGGTGACCATGATGCAACTGCCCGGCTGCTGCGCGCCCGCCCCCGACAGGAAGATCGCCGACGGGTTGGCGACCTCCTTGAGGCCTTTTTCACCCATCGCGAACACGCCCAGTTCGTTGACCGCGCCGAAGCGGTTCTTGAATGCGCGCATCACCCGGAAGCGGCTGCCGCTGTCGCCCTCGAAATACAGCACCGCGTCGACCATGTGCTCGAGCACGCGCGGGCCGGCGATGCCGCCCTCCTTGGTGACGTGGCCGACCAGGAACACCGCGGTGCCGGTCTCCTTGGCATAGCGCACCAGCCGCGCGGCCGACTCGCGGACCTGGCTCACCGAGCCGGGTGCCGCGGTCAGCGACTCGGTCCACAGGGTCTGGATCGAGTCGGCGATGATCAGCCCGGGCTTGAGTTTGGAGGCGTGCTCGAGAATGCGCTCGATCCCGGTCTCGGCCAGCGCGTGCAGACCGTCGAGCGACAGGCCCAACCGGACCGCGCGCCCGGCGACTTGGGCCAGCGATTCCTCGCCGGTGACGTACAGCCCCGGCAACGTGTGCGCCATCCGTGCCAGCGCCTGCAGCAGCAGCGTGGATTTGCCGATGCCAGGATCGCCGCCGACCAGCACCACCGCGCCTTCGACCAGACCGCCGCCCAGCACCCGGTCGAACTCGCCGATGCCGGTCGACACCCGCACGTCCTCGCCCTGCTGCACATCCTTGAGCGCCATGACCTTGGGCGCATCGACCTTGCCGGCCCAGCCCGATCGGCGCGCCGCGGGCGAGCGGACCGACGCCGCGCTCTCAAGCACGATCTCGGCGATCGTGTCCCAGGCACCGCAGGCGCTGCACTGCCCCTGCCACTTGTTGTAGTCGGCGCCGCACTCGCTGCACACGAAGGCGGTTCGGGCTTTGGCGGCGGGCTTGGCCATCGACGATCGGTCCGTTGCAGGGATCGGCAGGATAGCCGAGAGCAGTCGCACCCAAGGAGACGCGGTTGCCGCGTGGTGCCCATGCACGCGCGTCCCCACGAGGCACCGTTACAATCGCTTCGGACAGACCGGCCCGGAGGGTCGCCCCCGATGCCCGACCGCGACGACCACCACGACCGGGCCCGTCTTGCCGCCCTGTTGTTCCCGTCGCGCATCCTCCGGATGCGGATGCTCGGCGCGGCGCTGTGCGCGCTGCCGATCGCATCGGTGCTGGCCGAGCGCGGGGCCCCGGCCTGGCTCTGGGCCGCACTCGCGGTCAATGCCTTGGTGTGGCCGCAGGTCGCCTGGATGCTGTCGCGACGCGCACGCGATCCGGTAGCCACCGAATATCGCAACCTGCTCGTCGACGCGGTGGCCGGCGGCCTGTGGGTCGCGGCGATCGCACTCAGCCTGCTGCCGACCACGGTCATGGCGACGGTGCTGGCCTCCGACCGGCTCGCCGCCGGCGGCTGGCGCCTGTTCCGGCGCGCGGCCGCCCTGTTCGTACTCGCCTTCGCGGCCGGCTGGGCACTTGCCGGCTTTCCGTTCGCGCCATCGACCTCGACACGCACCCTGCTCGCCTGCCTGCCGCTGATGTTCGGCTACCACATCGCGCTGAGCCTGGTGACCTATCGCCTGGGCAGAACGATTGCCCGGCAGAACCGCGAGCTCGAACGCAGCAGCCGGACGGATTCGGGCAGCGACCTGCCCAACCGGCGGCATTTCGATATCCGGGTGCGCGACGCCTTGTCGCGCTTCGATCACAACGGCGATCCAGCCACACTGCTGATGATCGACATCGACGCCTTCAAATCGATCAACGACCACTATGGCCACGGCGTCGGCGATCTCGTGCTGCGACGGGTGGCCGATGTGCTGCGGACCGCCGCCGGCGCCACCGACACGCCGGCCCGGATCGGCGGCGACGAATTCGCGATCCTGCTCGCCCCTGCCGGGCCGGCGCGCGCGTGCGCGGTTGCCGAATACGTCCGCGCCGGCATCGCCGCACTGTCCTTCGACGGCCATCCAACGCTGGCGTGCACGGCCAGCATCGGCGTCTCGACGACCCGTCCGGAGTTCGTCTCGCCAGCGGATTGGCTGCGCGATGCCGACGGCGCGCTCTACCGCGCCAAGGCCGCCGGGCGCAATTGCGTGGCGGTGGCCTGAGCCCGGCGCACTCGCCTAGACACCTGCGACGTCAATCCGACATTCGGACGCGCGAGGCATCTCCGCCGGCAGCGGCGTCTCGCCGCAACGCATCAACTGCACCAATACCATCGCTGCATCGCCGACCACCAGCGGTGCCGGCACCGACAGCATCAGGTTCAGCGGCAAGCCGAACGCCTCGATGTTCCAGCCGTGCGCGTCGAGCACGCCGTCGGGGCCGATCGCGTGCGGATGTCGCTGGCGGATGCGCTGGGCCAGCGTGCCGCCCTCGGGGATGTAGCCGTACACCGGTTTGCCGCGCGCGACCGCATAGCCGACCTCGAAACAGGTGCCGCTGTCTGGCTCCGGCCCGCGGAAGAAATCCAGATTGGCGAGCACCGCGTCGGCGCGCTCGATCAGGCCGATGTTGGCGCGGTAGATCCACCGCGCCTGATCGCCCGGATCGACGAGCGCCGACGGCACGTCCTGGTCGAGCGGATACAAGCCCTCGATCCCGAAGCGCGCGCACAGCGCTTTGAACTCAGTCCCGCGCGCGCGGGCATCGGGCCGGAACACATCGGGTCCGGCGAGGTACAGGGAACGGATCATCGCGGCGAGTACGACGGCAGGGACCGCATTGTCGCGGCGCCGGCCGACACCGGGAATGCGACCCGATGCCGCTGTCTTTGGGCTGGTGTTGGCTGACGGCGGGACCGCTGCAGCTGTCGCGCTTCGCGAACAGATGGCAGACGCGGCGAGGCCGCCCAGGCACCTGCCAGGTGCCCGTGATGCCGTGGCTACTCGTCGTTCCGGAACGACAGCTGCCGGCGGAAGGTGGAGGTCGATTCGGGTCCCGAGCGCGGCGGGAACAGCGAAATCTCACCGGCGCGAATCGCGCGGTCCTGAATCTTCAGGCCGATGCCCTCGGCACGTTCGATCTCCACCCGATCCACGCTGCCGTCGGGTGCGATGTGCATGACCCAGGCCAGCTCACCGACAAACGCTTCGGGCGCGATTGCCGCGTCGTAGTTCGGACGCCCCAGCACATAGGGCATGTCCTGTGGCGTGGCGGCGATCAGCGCATCGAGTGTCGGATACACCTCGACCTCGCGGCTGCCGGCCGGCGCCGCTGCGCCATCCAGATAGACGACCACGCGCCAGGTCCCCGGCGTCGCGTCCGCGGGCAGTTGCGCGGGAAAGCAGCGTTTGCTGCCATCGAAATCCGGATGCGCCTGCTGCGCGACCACCCGCCCCGCCGTGTCACGCATCTCGATCGTCAGCCCCGATGTTGTGGCGTCTGCATCGAGTACCGCGACGCAGACCTGATGCCCGAAGCGCTCGCCGAGCACGAACGACCGCGTCTCCTGTCTGGCCAACGCGCCCTCGGGCGTCTTGGACCACAGAAATTCGATATAGGGATCGGACGGGGATGGCGTCCCCGTCACGGCCAGTGCGGCATCGCAGACCAGCACCAGCAACGCCCCCGCAAGACGCGCCTGCATGCGATCACTCCCAACGAAGACGTCCTGGCGGCGATGGAATCGCCGCCAGGATCGGCGCCCGCGTGATCGTCAGACGCGGACGCACGATGGTTCAGAGATGCGGATCCGACACGAGCGGCGGATCGCTCTTGGGCGTGCAGGTGCCGTTGTCGACCCACGAATCGGTCGGTTCGGCCAACGCACCAGCCCCGCCACTGACGTGCGCGATCTCCTCGCGGGACAGCACACGCGCCAACACCCGGCCTTCCGCAGCCACCGCCGTACGAGCTTCAGACTTGATGGACATAACCACTCCTCTGGTTGGATGGGACACCACCACATCACGATCGCGGCACACCGCCGCGACGTCGAAAGATGCCGCGCTCGGCGGCCCTTGCGATTCCTTGCACTTCGCGCATCACTTCGAGATTAGCCCGTGCTCATAGGCCGAAACCGTGGCCTGCGTCAAAGTTATCGGCGTCCCGGGCGCCGAATACCTGAAATCCGCACGCGCGGCTTCGATGAATTGGCAGAACGCATCGAGTACCGGCAGGTCCGGGCACCAGGACTCGATGAAGAAGAACTGGCCCGCCTCGTTGACCTCCAGGAACTGCCAGTTGCCCTCCGGGGTCACGATGAAATCGAATCCCCCGCTCACGATCCCCAGCCGCGCCATCAGCGCGATGCAGGCCGCCTCGACCTTGGCCGGCAACGGCGCCGGCTCGCAACGCCGGATCGATCTCTGGTCGAGCCGCCAGTCCAGATCGCCGCCTTCGAGCGTGTTGGAGTCGATCCTGATCGCGAAGCAACTGTGCCCGAAGAACTGCGCCCGCACCTCGTACGCCTTGGCGACCTTCTCCTGGAAGATGCCCGGCGTCGCGCGCAACAGCGCGTCGGACGGGAGATCGTCCATCGCAACCTTCGCGGTGTAAGTCTTCAGGCTCGCCCCGTCTTCCTTCCAGATATAGCCGCCGAGCGGCTTGTAGATGCAGTCCTCGACCTCGAGGATGAAGTTCCGGATCGTCGCCGGGTCGTTGCTGATCAATGTGCGCGGCACCGCGAGCCCGGCCGCCAGCGCATGACGGAACTGGTGCGCCTTGACCTCGCACAGCAGGGACGCGGCCGGCGGGTTGATCCAGAAGGCATCGGCGAAGGCCTCGGGATGCGAGCGCTCCGCCATCCGCAGCTCCTCGGTGCAGAACGCCTGGTCGCGCGGATCCACGTAATCCGGCGACGACACCAGACGCCGCCGGCGATACCAGACCACATCGACCGCATCCGACGACACCGTGCGCCCGTCGCAGACCAGCGTTCCCTGCATGCCGTCGCGTCCGAAGCGCACCGTGCTGGCGCTGAACTCGGGATAGTGATCACCGCGCCAGCGCACCACCTCATGCCCTCGCAACCGCAGCGCATGCCCGGTCACGGCCGCATGGAAATCGCCTTCCACGGTGTGGATCAGCACACGTCGCGTGCCCGCGGCGGCATCGTCACGGCGCGCACCGCGCCCATCGTCTGTCTCCAAGCCTACCTCCTACAATCCAAGCCTGCCCTCGCCTTCCATACGCGCGACAAACCAAATGCTGCCGCGCAAAGAGCATTTACTGCAGTGTTGATCTGAGCAAGCACCTGACCGACGTTAGCACCCAGCGTCTCCGCATTCGAGGGGTCCAAAGCGTGCCGGCATGCCGCTGGTGGCACTGATGACGGGCTGGCGGTGACTTTGGAAGAGCCCTGACTCGCGGAGATCACGGCCTGCCGGCGGGATTTGACCACTAGTGCAAGCTGGGTGTTAGACCAAAACTAGCAGCTCCACTAGCTGCTCATAGGGCTCGTACTCGCTGCTCTCGACAAGGCGTTGGATGCGTTGGTCACCGCAACGGGCGTGCCTAGCGCGTCCGTGCGTTGCTACTTGATCGTCGCGGTCGCTCGCGCGGGCATCGGGCCGGAACACATCGGGTCCGGCGAAGTATAGGGGAGCGGATCATTGTGGGGGCATCTCGGGCGGGGACGACCGACGTCCCCCGCAATTGAGTAGCAGCCTGGTTTGGAGTCCAATCCCCAACGATCCGGAGATTGGACATGAAGAAGCGTTTCAGCGAAGAACAGATCATCGGCTTCCTGCGTGAGGCCGAGGCCGGCCTGCCGGTCTAGGAGCTGCGCCGTCGGCATGGCTTCAGCGAGGCGTCGTACTACCTGTGGCGCAGCAAGTTCGGCGGCATGAACGTGTCCGGGGCCAAACGGTTGAAGGAGCTGGAGACGGAGAATTCCCGGCTGAAGAAGCTGTTGGCCGAGCAGGTGCTTGAAAACGAAGTGATCAAGGACGTGCTGCAAAAAAAATGGTGAGCGCACCGGCCCGCCGCGAGCAGGTGCGCTACACGGCAAGCAAGGGATTGTGCGAGCGGCGCGCCTTGCGGGTCGTTGGCATGAGTGCGAGCGCGCTTCGCTACACACCGCGTGCGGATCGTAACGTCGAGTTGCGGGAACAGATCCAGGCGCTGGCGCACCGTCACAAACGCTACGGCGTGGGCATGCCTTGACCGTCTGGCGCTCAACCATGGTCTCGCGCAAGTGATCCGGACCGACAACGGCAAGGAGTTCTGCGGCAGGGCGATGGTGGCGTGGGTGCACGAACGAGGCGTGACGCTGCGGTTGATCCAGCCAGGCAAGCCGAACCAGAATGCCTACGTCGAATCGCTCAATGGGCGTCTGCGAGACGAGTGCCTCAACGAACACTGGTTCCCGACGCTGCTACATGCCCGCACGGAGATCGAGCGCTGGCGCCGGGAGTACAACGAGGAGCGACCCAAGAAAGGCATCGGCGGGCTGACGCCCGCCGCCTATGCGAAACAACTTGCGGCAAAGCCGCTACGATGAACACGGACTCCAAACAGCTCCGCTACTGAAAGCGTGGGTACGTCGCGACTCGGGTGAACGCCGGGCCGCCGCCCTGGCAGCGATACCAGGCCAACGTGCCGTACTTCAGGCGCAACAAGGCCGCCGCCTCCTGGGCGGTCAGCAGCAAGTCGTCGGGGAGTGCGTGCAGCTCGGCGAGTTCAGCGTGGGAGAACTTCTTCGGTTCGTAGGACATCTTCTGGACTCCGTGCAGGTGCGATCCCCGCCCGGCGACGTGCCGTGCGGGGACTACCTGCTTTGCGTCGCAGAGATGGGCCCGTTTGCTCCCCTCAGTCGGGGGCGGGTCTCGACTCATGTAGGCCGCCGAAAGCCTGGCGTCGGCGGCTGGTGGCGCCGACGAATCAAAACTGCCAGAGGTGCTTGCGCGTTGATACCAGCATTGCACCCGGACTCCCCGATGAGTCCGGGTCGTCCGGTTTCGTCCGGGCTGCTCGGTATCAGGCCGTGCGGACCCGGACGCGACACGGGCTGCCTGGCGAGGCCGTGTGACCCACCTCGAAGCGCTACTTGTGTGCCTCCCTATTCGTGGTTCATTCTTTGGGAATGACCCAACGAACTAAGAAATTCCGAACGGCTGCCGACCTGCTTGGCCCGCTTGTCATTGGCAATGCAGACCCCGGCAACGGCTGGCCTGGCAGCCTGATTATTCAGACGCAAGCTGGCAACGTAAACGTCGCCCTGCATGTATCTAGCGTCTCTTCGCACGCTAGAAAGCCATACGAGAAGAGGTTTCAGAACCCCGCCAGCGAGCCGCGCCCCGCTGTCTCAGACCTCAATGGAACAGCAACTCCCATCCTGCTCGGACTAGACCACTCAGCTCAGCCAAGTGTGTTTGTCGCCATAGATGGGGGTACCCGTCTAGGTAGAACTACTCGTTTCTCGATTCTGTTTCACGAGAGAATTCTTGCAGAGGCTAGGGCGAACGGCTGGGCCGTATACGAGTCCAACACTGGCGAAAAGATATACGCCTTCCTTCCAGCTCTGTTCCCTGCATTTATAGAACAGGTTCGTGCAGGCGAGATGCTGTCTGTTGTGCAGATGGTTGAAGCCGCATCTGCATCCGGTGCAGCAGACACACCACAGGATCAACCGGCGGCAATGGCTGCCGCTGCGGCGCGCGCTACGAAGGCAGTCAAGATCCTGGTCCGGAAAGCAGGTGCTGGGCGAAAGATCCGTTCAGCCTATGCCTACACCTGCGCGATGTGCGGCATTGGTTCCAACCTGCTCGAAGGAGCGCACATCTTCCCGGTGGAAGCGCCTGGTTCCACGGATGAGGTCTGGAACGGCCTGAGCTTATGCCACAACCATCACGGCGCCTTCGACCAGCACCTTATCTGGGTTGATCCTGCAACAAAGGCGATTCGACTTCACCCCTCGCTTCTGGAGGAGGCCCGCACGAACGTGGGCACGAGGCATTTCGTCGAGTCAACCCGCGAGCGACTGGAGCCTCCCACGCAACCGACCCATAGGCCTCGGCGTGAAATGTTCGAAAACCGCTATGCGCACTATGAAGGCAAATACGCATGGGCAGAATAGGCGCCGGCGGAAACTCCCATCCGGCGCCGATGAACTAGCTCAAGCTGACCTTTCTTTCAAGCTGAGCCTTCCCCGATAGGAGGGGGAACGGGTAGGTGCAAAGAATGGAATCATGCTGGATGGTTGGATGAGTTTTTGGAGACCGCACATCCCAGCGCATGGCACGGAGTTGAGAAATCAAGTCCGACATCTCAGATTTCTTGGCCCCAAGAATGTCCGCAACGGCCTTCTGAGTCATGAAGGCTCCCGAGTTCTCCGAACAGCCAAAGAACTCGATGGCGCTTTCTAGCAGCGATTTCTTTCGACCTGCAAAGGCGGTCTTCACCCTGACTGTGTCTCCGCGGTTTGCGTAGTGCCCGTAAATGTCAATCAGCGTGTAGAACTGACTCCCCTTTGTTAGCGCTCCCTCAACAATGCTCCAAACCCTAAAGAGGTCCTCGAAACTATTGAGCTGAGCCGTACACTCAAGCCTATCCACATCAAGCAAGTACTTTGAAAGCCCCAAAATCTCGATAGTGACCTTCTTGGCGCCACGCTTCTGTCCGCCCACTGGACTCACGTCCAGCGTAATTAATTCGCCATTACGCCGCTCGTTGACACAGTAGTATGTTCGTCCCAACTCCATGTCCTGCATGGCCGGAAGCGTGTGCTTCGTGAAGTTGTTCTCATAACCCACGAAGTAATTCTCGATAGCTTCCGCTTTTGGCGTTTCGAACTTCAAAACATTCGGGAACCGCTTAGCAATCTCGTCTGCGGCGACCTTCTTGAAATGGTTAGTCCTCTCTCGCTGTCGCTGCCTGAAAGTTGACTCAAAACCAGGCGTCCTCACTGGGTAAGTGAGAGTACGGCGTGGCCGCAGCAGCTGCTCACGCACCGAAATCGCCACCACTTCCGCTAGCTTCGGAGGCACGGAATTTCCGATCTGCTCCACTACCTTTCCGTAGGAGCCAGCAATCTCGTAGTTGTCCGGGAACGACTGCAGCCGCTTTAGCTCGGCGACATTGAAATGTCGGTTTTTCCAATGGAACGGACCAGTGAACTTCCCGGGCTGGGCTTTTATGGTGCGTGAGGGAGAACCACGGTCAACCTTGTACAAAAAATCATGGAACTTGGAGCGCCACGCAAAGAATGGCTTCGGGTACCCCATCTCCCGCGTGAAGAATGAGTAGTTCAACCCCTCAGGCACAAGAGGCAAAAGATGGCCATACAAGCCATCGAACTCGTGATATGGCTCGTCATCATCTTGCAGATCAGAGATTGCATCCAGCACAGTGATAAGCCCCTTTCCAGAACTGGAATCGGGTCCGTGCGTCGGCTCAGGGAAAGCGAAATCCAACTCATCATGCTTGTAGCCGACGATGATTAGGCGCTCTCGATGCTGTGGCACGCCATAGTCTGCCGAGTCGACAACTTCGGCCTTCAGCTCATAACCAAGCGCAGAGAATGCCTTGCAGATCTCCCGCCAGGGACCACCACCATTGGCGCCCGGCAGACCGTAAACGTTCTCGAAAACGAAGACTTTCGGTTTTATCACTCGCAAGATGCGGCAGTAGGACTCGAAGAGGCGTCCGCGTGCATCAATGGTACCCAACACTCCTCCGGACCTACGCCCCGCCGCTGAGAAGGTCTGACAAGGAGGGCCACCGATGACGCATTCGATATCCGAGTTCGCGTAAGGCTTTGGATCGAACTCGCGAATGTCAGTGCAATACACCTTCGTCTGACCACCGAAGAACTTGCCCGTCCCCGAGTTCGCCTCGAGCGTCTTGCAGTAAGCAGACTCAAGCTCAACGCAGCCGACGATCTCAAACCCGGCGTTGTGGAAGCCAATGTCCAAGCCACCCGCGCCGGAGAACAAGCTAAGCGTCTTAATTTTCTTATGGGCACTCATAGAGCCTTCTTTCCATTCTTATTTGCTGCGATTTCAAAGAGAGTTGCCTGCGCGCCCTCGTAGTACTCGGCCACATAGCTCCTCATGAAGTCTCTGAGGACCTGAGCGGCGACTCGATCCTGGCTACGACAGGCATCTAGGAACTCCTGCCTCAGCTTCAGATCGACCCGAATCCTTAGACCACTTGATGGATTGTGCATTGCCGCACCTGGATACACAGCGTGTATCCAGATTGTATCCATTGCAGCTCGGGAGGGAAGCCTCGTGCAGGTCTAGGTTGTCTACTGTGATGGGTCGCTCTCTCGCGAGGTGAGACGGAAGGGCTCGGAAAGGACCACTCTGGGTTGGCCAAGTCTCGCGAGGCGGCGCTGCCATCTTTCCGATTCAAACCGCATGAATGCTCAAGGCACTGACGGTTCGTGTTCGAACCGTGTTCGGACGCCTTCCCGAAAAGCACTTAGGCCGCCCGAAGGCGGCCTAAGTGCTTGATAAACATGGTGCCGGAAATAGGAATCGAACCTACGACCTACGCATTACGAATGCGCCGCTCTACCAACTGAGCTATTCCGGCATGGGACGCGAATTCTAGGGAGCGGGGGACCGGCCGTCAATCGACCAGGCGCAGGCGCAGTTCCTTGGGCAGGGCGAAGACCATGCTCTCGGGCTCGCCGGCGAGCTCGCGCATGCCGTTGGCGCCCAGTTCGCGCAGTCGGTCGAGCACGCCCTGCACCAGTACGTCCGGGGCCGAGGCGCCGGCGGTCACACCGATGTGGTGGCGGCCTTCGACCCAGCGCGGGTCGATCTCGTCGGCGCCGTCGATCAGGTAGGCCTCCACCCCGTCGCGCTCGGCAAGTTCGCGCAGGCGGTTGGAGTTGGAGCTGTTGGGCGAGCCGACGACCAGCACCAGGTCGCATTCCTTCGCCAGGTCGCGCACGGCGTCCTGGCGGTTCTGGGTGGCGTAGCAGATGTCATCGTTCTTCGGGCCCTGGATCGCCGGGTACTTCTCGCGCAGCGCGGCGATGACGCCGCGGGTGTCGTCGACCGACAGCGTGGTCTGGGTCGTGTAGGCCAGGTTCTCGGGCTGGCCGACGTCGAGTGCGACCACATCGGCCTCATCCTCGACGAGGTAGATGCTGCCGGCGCCGGCCTCGGCGCGCCACTGGCCCATCGTGCCTTCGACTTCGGGATGGCCCTGGTGGCCGATCAGCACCACGTCGCGGCCGGCGCGGCAATGGCGCGCGACCTCGAAGTGCACCTTGGTCACCAGCGGACAGGTCGCGTCGAAGACCTTGAGTCGGCGCCGAGCGGCTTCCTCGCGCACGGCCTGCGAGACGCCGTGTGCGCTGAAGATCACGGTCACGCCGTCGGGCACTTCATCGAGCTCCTCGACGAAGATCGCGCCGCGGCGCTTGAGGTCCTCGACCACGAACCGGTTGTGCACGACTTCGTGGCGCACGTAGATCGGCGCGCCCAGCGTCTCGATCGCGCGCTTGACGATCTCGATCGCGCGGTCGACGCCGGCGCAGAAGCCGCGGGGGTTGGCGAGGACGATATCCATGAGATGCGCAGTCTACCGGAGGCGGCGGTTCCGAAGCGGAACGGCGGCAGGACGGCGTGTCTTCTGCGCGACGCTGAACGCTCGCGTGACGCGGTTAGCGCCTCCCCCCGCCCGGGCGGTTGGCTGCGCTGGCGACCTCCCGGAGCGATGCGAACCAAGCGCGCCCCCATCCCAGCCTTCCACCCGTAACGGGTGCAATGCCCCGCCTGCGGGAGAAGGGGCGGCAATCGCGGCCTGTCAGATCCCGCGTAAGAGCGCTGATCACATGGCTTGGCGGCGGAAGCTACTTCTTTTTCGCCGGGAAGAAGCCGAACAGGGCGATCCCGATCGCGCCGCCGACGATCGCCGCATCAGCGAGGTTGAACGCCGGCCAGTAGTGGTCGCGCCAGTGCCACTGGATGAAATCGACGACGTGGCCGTGGATCTGACGGTCGATGACATTGCCCAGTGCGCCGCCGATCACCAGCGCGAACGGCAGCGCGGTGCGCCAGTCGCGCCGCGGGGTCCTGGCCAGCCAGACGGCCAGGACCCCGCTGATGACGATCGCCAGGATCGTGAAGAACCACTTCTGCCAGCCGCCAGCATCGGCCAGGAAGCTGAACGCCGCGCCGGTGTTGTAGGTGCGGTACCAGTTCCAGAATCCTTCAATGACCGGGATCGCGGTGTATTCGGGCAGCGAGGTCAGCACCCACCACTTGGTCAGCTGGTCGAGCGCGATCACCACCACCGAGAGCGTCAGCCACGGCAGCGCGTTGGGGACGGGACGGGCCATCAGAACCACCTCCGGGTCTCGCCGCCGCCATCGCGGCCGTCGCTCGCGATGTTCTCCACGCAACGGCCGCACAGCCCCGCGTGCTCGGCGTGCGCGCCGACATCGGCGCGGCGCTGCCAGCAGCGCACGCACTTGGGCTTGTCGGTGGCGCGTGCGGACACGCCGATCGCCGTCGCGCTGGGGTCGTCGACCAGGGTCACGTCGCCGCTGATCAGCAGGAAACGCAATTCGTCGACCACCGGCGAGAGCCAGTTGGCGTCGGCAACGCCGCAGCGCAGTTCGATCTCGGCATCGAGTGCGGCGCCGATCTCGCCGCTGGCGCGCATCGGTTCGAGCACCTTGGCCACACGCTCGCGCAGCTCCAGCACGCGCTCGAAATCCTGCGGCCCCCAATCGGCGTCGCCATCGAGCAAGGTCAGTCCGGTATACCAGGTCGCGAACTGCACATTGGCCTCGCGCGTGCCCTGCGCCGGTGCGGGCAGATAGCCCCACATCTCATCGGCGGTGAAGCTGAGCACCGGCGCGACCCAGCGCACGAAGGCTTCGGCGATGTGGTACATCGCGGTCTGCGCGCTGCGCCGCCCGACCGAATGCTCGGGCATCGTGTACAGGCGGTCCTTGGTCACGTCGAGGTACAGCGAGCCCAGGTCGACGCTGCAGAAGTTCGACAGCGCCTGGACGATCTCGGCGAAGTCGTAGCGCGCGTACGCGTCCTCGACGCGCGCCTGCAACTGGGCGGCGCGATGCACGATCCAGCGGTCGAGCGCGACCATGTCCTGCGGCGCGACGAGATCGCTCGCCGGCGTGAACCCGGCGAGGTTGCCGAGCAGGAAGCGCGCGGTGTTGCGGATGCGGCGGTAGGCGTCGGCGGTGCGCTTGAGGATCTCCTGCGACAGCGACATCTCGTTGCTGTAGTCGGCCGAGGCGATCCACAGGCGCAGGATGTCGGCGCCCAGCGTCTTCATGATGTCCTGGGGCTCGATGCCGTTGCCCAGCGACTTGGACATCTTGCGGCCGTGCTCATCGACGGTGAAGCCGTGCGTCAGGCACTGCCGGTACGGCGCCGCTTTGTCGATCGCCACGCCGGTCAGCAGCGAGGACTGGAACCAGCCGCGGTGCTGGTCGGAGCCCTCGAGGTAGAGGTCGGCCGGCTTCGGGTACCCGCGCGCGCGCAGCACCGCTTCGTGGGTGACGCCCGAGTCGAACCAGACATCGAGGATGTCGGTGATCCTGTCGTAGTCGGCCGCATCACTGCCGAGCAGCTCGGTCGCATCGAGCGTGTACCAGATGTCGACGCCGTGCTGTTCGACGCGGTCGGCGACCGCGCGCATCAGTTCGACCGTGCGCGGATGCGGCTCGCCGGTTTCGCGGTGCACGAACAGCGCGATCGGCACGCCCCAGGTGCGCTGGCGCGAGATCGTCCAGTCCGGGCGGCCCTCGACCATGCCGGCGATGCGCGCCTGCCCCCAGGCCGGGTACCAGGTCACGCCCTCGATCGCGGCGAGCGCATCGGCGCGCAGCCCGCCCTGCTCCATCGAGATGAACCACTGCGGCGTGGCGCGGAACGCGATCGGCGTCTTGTGGCGCCAGCAGTGCGGATAGCTGTGTTCGAGCTTCGCGAACGCCAGCAGGCTGCCCTGCGCGCGCAGCGCGTCGACGATGATGTCGTTGGCCTTCCAGATGTGCAGGCCGGCCAGTGCGGTGTCGCCGATCGGCGGCGTCGACGGCAGGTAGACGCCGCGGCCGTCGACCGGGTTGAGCTGCGCGGCGCTGTAGCGCTCGAGCAGGCCGTAGGCCTTGCCGACGAGGTAGTCCTCCTGGCCGTGGCCGGGCGCGGTGTGGACCGCGCCGGTGCCGTCCTCGGCCGAGACGTGATCGCCGAGGATCACCGGGATATCGCGCTCGGCATAGAAGGGATGGCCAAGCACCAGGTGCTCGAGCGCGCTGCCGGCCACGCGGCCGTGCACGACGATGTCGCCTTCGATGCCGTAGCGGCGCAGCGCGTTCTCGGCCAGCGCATCGGCCAGCACCAGCCAGCGGCGGTGACCATCCTGCGCCGGCGGGCCTTCGACCAGCGCGTACTCGAGCTCGGCGCCCAGCGACACCGCCAGCGACGCCGGCAGTGTCCACGGCGTCGTGGTCCAGATCGGCAGCGCGACCTCGACACCGGCCGGCAGCGTGGCGCCGAACGCGCGCGCGAACGCCGCGGCATCGCGGGCGACATAGGCGACGTCGAGCGCCGGCGAGACCTTGTCGGCGTATTCGATCTCGGCCTCGGCCAGCGCCGAACCGCAGTCGAAGCACCAGTGCACCGGCTTGACCCCGCGGGTCAGATGGCCGTTGTCGACGATCTTCGCCAATGCGCGGATCTCATCGGCCTCGAAGCGGAAGTCCAGCGTGCGATAGGGATTGTCCCAGTCGCCGATCACGCCAAGGCGCTTGAAGTCGCGGCGCTGGATGTCGATCTGCTCGTTGGCGTACTCGCGGCATTTGCGCCGGAACTCGACCGCATCGAGCTTGACCCCGACCTTGCCCCACTTCTTCTCGATCGCGATCTCGATCGGCAGGCCGTGGCAGTCCCAGCCCGGGATGTAGGGCGCATCGAAGCCGGCCATGCCCTTTGACTTGACGATGATGTCCTTGAGGATCTTGTTGACCGCGTGGCCGAGGTGGATCGCGCCGTTCGCGTACGGCGGGCCGTCGTGCAGCATGAACAGCGGACGGCCGCGCGCATGCTCGCGCAACTGTGCGTACAGGTCGGTCTCCTCCCAGCGCGCCAGCATCGCCGGCTCGCGCTTGGGCAGGTCGCCGCGCATCGGAAAGTCGGTCGCCGGCAGGTGGATCGTCGACTTGTAGGGGTTTGGAGAGTTGTCGGCCTGGGCGCTCACGCGTCGTCCTGTCGTTGCGGTTCTTGTCGTGGAGGGGCGCCGGCGGTCGCCTCGGCGAGCAGGGTCCGGGCGCGCACGGCGTCCAGATCCATCTGCGCGACCAGGGCGGGCAGGTCGTCGAACTTTTCCTCGTCGCGCAGTCGCGCGACGAACTCGACCTCGATCCTGCGCCCGTACAGGTCGCCGTCGAAATCGAACAGATGGGCCTCGAGCAGCGGCTCGACGCCACCGACCGTGGGCCGGGTGCCGAAACTCGAGACCGAAGGCCACGGGGCATCGCCGACGCCGTGCACGCGCGTGGCGTAGATGCCGCGCAGGGCCGGCACCTTGCCGCCGAAGCGCAGGTTCGCGGTCGGGTAACCGAGCGTGCGGCCGAGTTGCTGGCCGCGCACCACCCGGCCGGAGACCGCGTACGGGCGTCCGAGCAAGCGGGCAGCGTGGATGAAATCGCCGGCCACGAGCGCGGCCCGGATATGCGTGCTCGACACCCGCTCGCCGTCGATCGCCAGCGGCGCGATCTCGCCGGCGACGAAGCCGGCCTCGCGCCCCAGCGCCTGCAGCGTCGCCAGATCGCCGGCGCGCCGGTGCCCGAACCGGAAGCCCGGCCCGACCCAGACCTCGCGTGCGCCCAACCGCGCCAGCAGCACCTGCTCGACGAAGGCCTCGGGCGACATCGCCGCCATCCGCGCATCGAAGCGCAGCAGGCCGACGACGTCTGCACCGAGTGCGCGTAGGCCCTCGATCTTCGCCCGCACCGGCCCCAACCGCGGCGGCGGTGCGTCTGCGGCGAAGAACTCACGCGGCAGCGGTTCGAAGCTCAATGCCGCGACCGCGACGCCCAGGGCCTGCGCGCGCGCCACCGCGTGGCGCACCAGCGCCTGGTGCCCGAGGTGCAGGCCGTCGAACGCCCCGATGCAGACCACGCTGCCGTCGGCACACTCGGACCCGCCGGCGATGTCGCGGAACAGCCTGCTCATGGCGTCTCGTCGGGGCGGAAGCGGCGTCGGGCGCCGCCTTCCGGAAGGTGACCGGAGATTATAGCGGGCGCGGCCGCCACGCCGCAGACCGCAAGGACCCGCCCGCTGCGACAGTCAGTGCCGCAGGTGCCGCGGCCGCAACCCCAACGCCACCATCGCGAGGCCGTAGGCGGCCGCACCGGCGCCGATCACCAGCGCCAGCCAGGCGATCCGGTGCTGCCAGCCGCTGATCGCGGTCCATTCGCCGATCCAGCCGCGCAGTGCGAGCACCGCCGCAGCCATCGCCACGCAGGCGCCGGCCAGCCGCAGCAGGTAGCGCCCCCAACCCGGCTCGGGCACGAAGATCGCGCGCTGGCGCAGGTAGCGCCACAGCAGCGCCGCATTGACCACGCCCGCCAGCGCTGTTGCCAGCGCGATGCCACCGTGCGCGCCGGGCACCGCGTAGAACCACAGCGGCGTGGTCAGCGCGACGGTGAGTGCGACATTGGCCGCGACCGTCCAGATCGCCGCGCGCATCGGCGTCCTGGTGTCCTGGCGGGCGTAGAACGCCGGGGCCAGCACCTTGCTGAGCATGAAAGCCGGCACGCCCAGACTCATCGCGGTCAGACTGACCGCGGCCATTCGCGTGTCGTAGGCGCCGAATGCGCCGTAGTTGTAGACGGTCGCAGTGATCGGCTCGGCCAGCAGCAGCAGGCCCAGACCAGCCGGCACGCCAGCCAGCAATGCCATGCGCAGGCCCCAGTCCAGCGACTGGCTGTAGCCCTGCGCGTCCTGGGCCGCATGCCGACGCGAGAGGTGCGGCAGGATCACCGTGCCCAGCGCGACGCCGAACAGGCCGAGCGGGAACTCGATCAGCCGATCCGAGTAGTACAGCCAGTCGACGCTGCCGCTGGCCAGCAGCGAGGCGAACGCGGTGCCCACGATCAGGTTGACCTGGGCGACCGACGAGGAGAACAGCGTCGGCAGCATCAGCCGCCCGACCTTGCGCACCTCGGCATGGCCGAAGCCGGGACGCAGCCGCGGCCGCAGGCCCAGCCGGCCCAACGCCGGCCACAGCAGCGCCAACTGCAGGAAACCGGCGATCAGCACGCCCCAGGCCAGGCCCTGCGGCGGCAGCGCGAAGCGCGGCGCCAGCCACAGCATCGCGGCGATCATCGTCAGGTTGTGCAGCACCGGCGTGAACGCCGGCAAGCCGAAGCGGCCGTGACTGTTGAGGATGGACGCGGCCAGCGACATCAGCGAGATGAACAACAGGTACGGGAAGGTGATCCGCAGCATCTGCGCGGTCTGCGCCAGCAGTTCAGGCTGGTCGGCCCACCCCGGCGCGAACAGCCGCGCGACCAACGGCGCCAGCAACATGCCCGCCGCGCAGACCACCAGCACCACTGCGCACAACGCGCCGGCCATGTGGTCGACGAAGGACTTGAGCGCCGCCCGGTCGCCGCGCTCCTTGATCTCGTTGAGCACCGGCACGAAGGCCATCGCCATCGAGCCCTCGGCGAACACCCGGCGCAGGAAATTGGGGATGCGATAGGCGACAATGAAGGCGCTCATCGCTCCGCCGGTCCCGAACAGCGTCGCCTGCAGCATGTCGCGCGCGAAGCCGGCGATGCGCGACAGCAGGGTCATCGCGCTGAACACCGCGCTCGAGCGCAGCAGCCCGCCTCGGGCCTTGGGCGCGACGGCCGCCGGATCGGGCGCGGTCACCGTCGCAGTCCGTTCAGGCCGGGCCTGTTGACGCAAGTATATGAAAGCACCATAATTTCCTGCTCAAATTTCCATTGGTCCGGCCAAGCCGGATTTTCACACGTCCAGCTTCCAGGAATCCATCGTGGCAAACATCAAGTCCGCCAAGAAGCGCGCCAAGCAGACCGTCGTGCGCAACGCGCGCAACTCCGCCCAGCGCTCGCAGCTCCGCACCGCCGTCAAGAAGGTGCTCAAGGCGCTCGACGCCAACGACGCCGCCGGCGCGCAGGAGGCATTCAATGTCGCCCAGCCGATCCTCGACCGTTTCAGCTCGCGCGGCCTGATCCACAAGAACAAGGCGGCCCGCCACAAGAGCCGCCTGTCGGCCCGCATCAAGGCACTCAAGGCCGCTGCCTGAGCCCTGCCCGGCCGCCCCGGCGGTCGATGCGAAAAAAAACCCGGCTCCGGCCGGGTTTTTTGTTGGTCTTCGCCAAGTCAGAGAATCCTGCTTCTGCTCGCTCCATCACGGCGCTCTTCTTCGGAGCGCACGTCGGAGCCCACGTCGCGCCGGCCAGGGACCATTCCCCCGGCTCGGCAAGCACGGCAACGCACGCCGGGCGTTTGCGAAATCGCGCGCAGTGCCGCGCAGGCGACTTCGCTCACCATGGCCCGCCATCGCAACCCCGACCAGCACGACGCCCTGAGGCCGACAGCCCCCGGCTTCTACCTACGGGCGACCCTGCAGCCAACCGAAGCCGAGTTGCCGACACCTGCGACAGCGGACTGACAGTCGGTGGCCGCGCCAAGCGCGCCATGGATGGCGCGCGCCCGAGTCAGGACAGGATGTCCTGACCGAGGGGAGAGCGGCTTCCGGCTGGCAGGCCGCTGCCTATCGAAAATGGAACTCCCACCCCTCACCTCGATGGTGGACTTTCTGTAGCGCCAGGGCCCCTCATCAGAAGTACGGGCATCAGAAATACGGAACCCGGCCTGCGGCCGGGCTCCGGTGATCACGCCAAGGCGCCCCGCATCGTCAGACCGCGTCGGCCGCTTCGCGCGCCTGCCGATCGAGCTCGTCGAGCGCGGCCTGCACCTTGAGCATCACCTCGCGCGTGCCCTCGTGCGCCAGACCCGAGATCAGGAACCACGGGCCCGTCCACGCCAGCGCTTCGACGATCCGCGCCGCCTCGGCCTGCGCCTCATCGGGCAGCAGCGTGTCGGCCTTGTTGATCAGCAGCCAGCGCGGCTTGTCGAGCAATGCCGCGTCGAACTTGCCGAGCTCGTGCTCGATCGCGCGCACCTGATCGACCGCATCGCTGCCGTCGAGCGGCGCGATCTCCACCAGATGCAGCAACAGCCGGGTGCGCTGGATGTGGCGCAGGAACAGCGCCCCCAGGCCCGCACCGTCGGCCGCGCCCTCGATCAGGCCCGGGATGTCGGCGATCACGAAGCTGCGCGCCGGCTCGACGCTGACCACGCCCAGGTTCGGATACAGCGTGGTGAACGGATAGTCGGCCACCTTCGGCGTCGCCGCCGAGACCGCGCGGATCAGCGTGCTCTTGCCGGCGTTCGGAAAGCCCAGCAGACCGACATCGGCCAGCAGTTTGAGCTCGAGCCGCAGCGTGCGCTCCTCGCCGCCCTCGCCCGGCGTCGACTGGCGCGGCGAGCGGTTGGTCGAACTCTTGAAGTGCATGTTGCCCAGGCCGCCCTTGCCGCCGCGCGCCACCAGCAGCCGCTGGCCGTGCGCGGTCAGATCGCCGATGACCTCGTCGGTGGTGACGTTGTGCACAACAGTGCCCACCGGCACCACGATCACCAGATCGTCGCCGCCCTTGCCGTACATCTGCCGGCCCATGCCGTTCTCGCCGCGCTGCGCGCGGTACATCGTCTGGTGGCGGAAATCGACCAGGGTATTGAGGTTCTCGTCAGCAACCAGCCAGACGCTGCCGCCGTCACCGCCATCGCCGCCGTCCGGGCCGCCGAGCGGAATGAACTTCTCACGCCGGAACCCGACGCAGCCATTGCCGCCGTTGCCGGCAGTGACGGTGATTTCGACTTCGTCGACTAACTTCATGGGATTGGGAATTCGGAAGTGGGATTGGGAAATGCGGGGCGACGGCAGTCTACCTGCCTCGTCCTCGTGGACCGGCCCTGGACATGCGGCGCGCGTATGCGACGCCCGCATCTCCATTCCCGAATCCCGTCTTTCTGGCCGGCAGCGCCCACCAGAAAGACGAAACCCCGCCGGAGCGGGGCTTCGTGCCGGACGAACGTCGCGCGAGATTACTGCGCAGCGACGACGTTGACGGTGCGGCGGTTCTTCGGACCCTTGGTCGTGAACTCGACCTTGCCGTCGACCAGCGCGTACAGCGTGTGGTCGCGACCCAGGCCGACGCCGCTACCCGGATGGAACTGGGTGCCGCGCTGACGCACGATGATGTTGCCGGCTTCGATGGCCTGGCCACCATAGATCTTGACGCCGAGGTACTTCGGGTTGGAGTCGCGGCCGTTGCGCGAGGAACCTACGCCCTTTTTGTGTGCCATGCCTGCTGCTCCTTACTTGCTGCCACCGGCGATGCCGGTGATCTCGATTTCGGTGTAGTACTGACGGTGCCCCTGCCGCTTCATGTGGTGCTTGCGGCGGCGGAACTTGATGATGCGGATCTTCTCGGCGCGGCCGTGCGACTTGATCGTCGCGCTGACGCTGGCGCCGGCGAGCGCATCGCCGAGCTTCACGCCGTCGGCGTCGCCGAGCAGCAGTACGTTGTCGAACTTGATCTCGCTGCCGACGTCGCCGTCGAGCTTCTCGACGCGCAGCGTCTCGCCCGCCATCACGCGGTACTGCTTGCCGCCCGTCACCAGGACTGCATAACTCATGACCAGACTTCCTCTGTAGTTATTGTGGTCGCTGCCGCCATCGAGGGCGGACAGAAGCGGAATTGTAATGCGATCAGCAGCTTGCGGTCAAACCACCGCAGACCGGACGGCCGGAGGGCCGTCCGGCAGGGCAAGCCGCCGCCCCGGACGCCTGAACCGCCTCGTCTCACGGTCTGCGACCAGCCCCCGTCACACTGGCGTTCGGCCGATTTGCCCCCAAATGACCGGCTCGGTAGTCTGACCGATTGCCCGTTCCCGCACCCCCAAGGGTGCGTGCGTGCCTCCCCCGCCCTCCAACCGGACCTGACGTCGATGGCGATGGACACCATCCGCATTCGCGGTGCCCGTACCCACAATCTCAAGAACATCGATCTCGACCTGCCGCGCGACCAGCTGATCGTCATCACCGGCCTGTCGGGCTCGGGCAAGTCGTCGCTGGCGTTCGACACGATCTACGCCGAAGGCCAGCGCCGCTACGTCGAGTCGCTGTCGTCCTACGCGCGGCAGTTCCTCAGCGTGATGGAGAAGCCCGATCTCGACCACATCGAGGGCCTGAGCCCGGCGATCTCGATCGAGCAGAAGTCGACCTCGCACAACCCGCGCTCGACCGTCGGCACGATCACCGAGATCTACGACTACCTGCGCCTGCTCTATGCGCGCGTCGGCAGCCCGCGCTGTCCCGACCACGGCTACCCGCTCGAGGCGCAGACCGTCAGCCAGATGGTCGACCAGGTGCTGGGCCTGGACCCGGAGCAGCGCTGGATGCTGCTGGCGCCGGTCGTGCGCGACCGCAAGGGCGAGCATGCGCAGGTCTTCGAGCAACTGCGTGCCCAGGGCTATGTGCGCGTGCGCGTGGACGGCGAGCTGTACGAGATCGACGCGCTGCCGACGCTGGCGCTGCGCCAGAAGCACACCATCGAGGCGGTCATCGACCGCTTCAAAGTGCGCGAGGACATGAAGCAGCGGCTGGCCGAATCCTTCGAGACCGCGCTCAAGCTCGGCGAGGGCATGGCCTCGGTGCAGGCGATCGACGATGCGTCGATCCCGCCGCAGCTGTTCTCGTCCAAGTACAGCTGCCCGGTCTGCGACTACGCGCTGCCCGAGCTCGAGCCGCGGCTGTTCTCGTTCAACGCGCCGATGGGCGCCTGCCAGACCTGCGACGGCCTGGGCATGAGCGAGTTCTTCGATCCCGACCGCGTGGTCGTGCATCCCGAACTGTCGCTGGCCGCCGGCGCGGTGCGCGGCTGGGACCGTCGCAACGCCTACTACTTCCAGCTGATCCAGTCGCTGGCCCGCCACTACAAGTTCGACGTCGACGCGCCGTGGCAGGACCTGCCGCAGGTCTCGCGCGATGCGGTGCTGCTGGGCAGCGGCGAGGAGACGATCACCTTCACCTACATCACCGACTCGGGGGCGCGCACCCAGCGCAAGCACCGGTTCGAGGGCATCGTGCCGAACCTGGAGCGGCGCTATCGCGAGACCGAGTCGGCCGCGGTGCGCGAGGAGCTGGCCAAGTTCATCAGCGAGCGGCCCTGCCCCGACTGCGGCGGCGCGCGGCTCAACCGCTCGGCGCGCAACGTGTTCGTCGCCGACCGCCCGCTGCAATCGCTGGTGGTGCTGCCTATCGACGAGGCGCTGGCGTTCTTCGAGAGTCTGGAGCTGCCGGGCTGGCGCGGCGAGATCGCCGCCAAGATCGTCAAGGAGATCGGCGAGCGGCTGAGCTTCCTGGTCGACGTCGGCCTCGACTACCTGACCCTCGAACGCAAGGCCGACACGCTGTCGGGCGGCGAGGCGCAGCGCATCCGGCTGGCCTCGCAGATCGGCGCCGGTCTGGTCGGCGTGATGTACGTGCTCGACGAGCCGTCGATCGGCCTGCACCAGCGCGACAACGAGCGCCTGCTCGGCACGCTGACCCGGCTGCGCGACCTGGGCAACACGGTGATCGTCGTCGAGCACGACGAGGACGCGATCCGCCTGGCCGACCATATCGTCGACATCGGTCCGGGCGCCGGCGTGCACGGTGGCGAGGTCGTCGCCCAAGGCAACTACGACGATGTGCTCAAGGCCCCGCGCTCGCTGACCGGCCAGTACCTGTCGGGCAAGCGCCGGATCGAGATCCCGGCCAAGCGCCACACGCCCAACCCGAAGATGCGGCTGCGGTTGCTGGGCGCCTCGGGCAACAACCTCAAGAACGTCGACCTGACGATCCACTCGGGGCTGTTCACCGCGATCACCGGCGTCTCGGGCTCGGGCAAGTCGACGCTGATCAACGACACCCTGCACTCGCTGGCCGCCAACGAGATCAACGGCGCTTCGCACAAGGCCGCGCCCTATCGCGAGATCGAGGGTCTGGACCTGTTCGACAAGGTCGTCGACATCGACCAGTCGCCGATCGGGCGTACGCCGCGCTCCAACCCGGCGACCTACACCGGCCTGTTCACGCCACTGCGCGAACTGTTCGCCCAGGTGCCCGAGGCGCGCGCACGCGGCTACTCACCGGGCCGCTTCAGCTTCAACGTGCGCGGCGGTCGCTGCGAGGCCTGCCAGGGCGACGGCCTGCTGAAGGTCGAGATGCACTTCCTGCCCGACGTCTACGTGCCTTGCGACGTGTGCCAGGGCAAGCGCTACAACCGCGAGACGCTGGAGATCCTCTACAAGGGCCACAGCATCCACGACGTCCTGGAGATGACGGTCGAGGACGCCCTGACACTGTTCGAGCATCTGCCGCCGATCGCGCGCAAGCTCGAGACGCTGGTCGACGTCGGCCTGAGCTACGTGAAGCTCGGACAGAGCGCGACCACGCTGTCGGGCGGTGAGGCACAGCGCGTCAAACTGTCGAAGGAGCTCTCGCGCCGCGACACCGGGCGCACGCTCTACATCCTCGACGAGCCCACGACCGGCCTGCACTTCCACGACATCGAGCACCTGCTCAGCGTGCTGCACAAGCTGCGCGACGACGGCAATACGGTCGTGGTGATCGAGCACAACCTCGATGTCATCAAGACCGCCGACTGGGTCATCGATCTCGGCCCGGAGGGCGGCCACCGCGGCGGGCAGATCATCGCCGAAGGCACGCCCGAGCAGGTCGCCGCGATGCCGCAGTCGCACACCGGCCAGTTCCTCGCGCGCCTGCTGCAGACCGTGCCGGCCGAGGCCGCCGAGCCGCGGGCGGCGCGCAAGCTGGCGCGCAAGTCGACCGCGCACCTGCCCAAGCCACTGCCGCGCAAGGGCGCTTCGACCAAGGCCGCCGAGGCGGATGCTGCGGTCCGCGCGGAATTGCGCAAGACCGACACCAAGCCCAAGGCGAAGCCGGCGGCCAAGCGGGCCGGCAAGACGAGCAAGGCGAAGGGAGCCAAGGCATGAGCGAGGGGAAGGTGCTGATCCGCGTGCCGATCGAGTTGCGCTGGCGCGACCTCGACGCGTTCGACCACGTCAACAACGCGACCTTCATGACCTACCTGGAGGAAGCACGCATCCGCTGGTTCGACTCGGTCGGCGAGCCCTGGGTCACCGACGCCACCGCGCCGCTGCTGGCGGCCGTGCAGATGAATTACCGGCTGCCGATCCCCTACCCCTCGCGCATCGTCGTCGAACTGTCGGCGCAGCGCGTGGGCACGACCAGCGTCACCGTCGGCCACCGCATCGTGTCCGAAGACGGCGCCACGCTGCATGCCGACGGCCACGTGGTCGTGGTCTGGATCGACCGCGCGACCGGACGGCCGACGGCGCTGCCCGAACCGGTGCGGGCCAAGGCGCTGGCCTAAGTCGAACGCCGCGTCCACCTGGGGATCGGGGCCGCCGCCCCAGCGCGCCCGACGCCGAGCACGCAAGCACGGGCTGAGGTGCCGCAGACGGCCGCTCAGGCGGCATCGGCTACCATCGCCGCTCCCGTTCCGCCGGAAGGTCCGCGATGCCGCCCCTGATCGAGATCCTCGCCCATGGCCCGATTCGCGAGCTGCGGCTCGCACGCGCGCCGGTCAATGCGCTTGACCCGACGCTGTGCCGGGCGCTGCGCGAGGCCGTCGAAGTGGCGGCCGACGACGGCGTCGCCGGCCTGGTGCTGTCGGGCCAGCCGCGGTTCTTCTCCGCGGGGCTCGACGTGCCGTATCTGCTGACGCTCGATGCGGCCGCGCTGCGCGCGGCCTGGGACGGTTTCTTCGATGCCGTGCGCGCGGTCGCGGCCTCGCCCATCCCGGTCGCGGCGGCGATCACCGGCCACGCGCCGGCCGGCGGCTGCGTGCTGGCGCTGGCCTGCGACTACCGGGTGATGACGCGCGGCGCGTTCGGGATCGGCCTCAACGAGACCCAGGTCGGGCTGGTCGCGCCCATCGGCATCCAGCAGTTGATGCGGCGCACCGTGGGCCAGCGCCAGGCCGAGCGCCTGCTGGTCGCCGGCCTACAGGTCGATCCGGACGAGGCTCTGCGGCTCGGGCTGGTCGACGCCCTGGCCGAGCCCGAGGAGACAGTGCCGGCCGCCTGCGGCTGGCTGCGCTCGCTGCTGGCATTGCCGCAGGCGCCGATGCGCGAGACGCGGCGGATCGCACGCGCCGATCTCGTCGACGCCCTGCAACCCGATCAGCTCGATCTCGACCGCCAGCTCGCCGCCTGGCAGGCGCCCGACACCCAGGCCGGGCTGCGCGCCCTGGTGGCGCGGCTGGGGCGCTGACGGGTCGCCCAGCAGACGGCATGAATCGCGCGATCGCGCGACTGCATGATCTACGGCCCGGTCGCCACCGGACGCGCGGGATCGTCGATCCAGCCGCTCCACGAACCGCTGTACAGGCGCCCGCCATCGAGCCCGGCATGCGCCATCGCCAACAGGTGATGGCAGGCGGTCACGCCCGACCCGCACATCGCAACCAGCGCCGACGGCGGACGACCGTCGAGCAGCGCGCCGAACTCGCGCGCCAGCACATCGGCGGCCTTGAACCGGCCGTCGAGCAGGTTGTCCGTGTACGGCCGGTTGATCGCACCGGGCACATGACCGGCACGCGGGTCGATTGGTTCGACCTCGCCGCGGAACCGGGGCGCCGCGCGGGCATCGACCAGCAGGCCGCCTGCGGCGACATGGCGCTGGACGTCGTCGGCCGCGTGCAGCAGCGCTTCGGTGTCGAAGGCGCCGGCTACTTCGCGCGGCAGATGCACCGGCGCCTGCGCCTCGACCGGCAGTCCCAGCGCGATCCAGCGTGCCCAGCCGCCGTCGAGCACCGCGACCTGGCGATGACCGAAGCTGCGCAGCAGCCACCACAGCCGCGCGGCGAATGCGCCGTCGCCGTCGTCGTAGGCCACGACCTGGGTGGCCGCATCGATCCCCCAACGCCCCAGCACCTGCGCGAATGCGGCTGCCATCGGCCAGGGATGGCGCCCGCGGCCGGGACCGTGCGGCCCCGACAGGTCGCGATCGAGATGCGCGTACACCGCGCCGGGCACGTGCCCGGCACGCCAGGCGCGTTCGCCGGCATCGAGGGCCCCGGCCGAGGCCGCGAGCGAGAACCGGCAATCGACCACCACGAGATCCTCGCCTCCGAGCGCCGCGGCCAGCGCTTCGGCGGACACCAGCGTGCGCCAGTCCGTGCTCATGCGCGCTCCAGATGACGACGCAGGTTCAGCAGGATCGATGCGGTCACGCCCCAGATGCGATGGGTCGGCGCATCGGGCAGCGTCTCGTACTCGAGCACATGGCGCGTGCGTCCGGCGAACGCGATGTCGACCCGGCGTAGCTTCGCCGGCGACATCAGGAAATCCAGCGGCACCTCGAACACCTCGGCGACCTCGCCCGGATCGGGCACGGGCGCAAAGTCGGGATCGAGCATCGCCACCACCGGCACCACGCGGTAACCAGTGACAGTCGCCAGCGGATCGAGAAAGCCCAGCGGCACGGCCTGGGTGGGCGCAAGTCCGATTTCCTCGTTCGCCTCGCGCAGGGCGGCCTGCAGCGGCCCGCGGTCCTCGAGCTCGAGCCGCCCGCCGGGGAAGCTGACCTGGCCGGCGTGATGGCGCAGGGTGTCGGTCCGCCGCGTCAGCAGCGCCTGCAGGCCGTGCTTGCGCTCGACCAGCCCGACCAGCACCGCGGCCTCGCGCAAGGTCGCGTCCGGTCCAAGCAGGCCGTCGAGCTCGTCGACGTTCCAGCCGCGTGCGGTCGGCGCGCCATCAAGTGGGTGCAAGACCCGGCGCAGGCGTGCTGCGAGGACAGGCGGCGTCATGCGCGCGCGGCCTGGCGGGCGGGCAGAACCACCTCCATCAGATGCCGGCGCTGGTCGTCGCTCATCTGCAGCCAGCATCCGATCTCCTCGGTGCTGCGCAGGCAGCCGTAGCAACGGCCCTGGTCGTCGAGCGTGCACACGCCGGTGCACGGCGTCGGCACGGCGCGGAAGGAAGCATCCATCGCCCCATTCTAGCGACGTGGCGCGCGCGCAGCGTGTGCTCGGCGAGGCGGAGCCCGGACACGACAACGCCGACGTGCGGAGCACGTCGGCGTCGTGGGACACGCTTGCGAGACGATCAGCGAACGCTGAGCAGTTTCACCATCACGCCGACCGGCTGCTTGGCGATCTCCTGCGCGTTCTGCCCGGTGACGAACTTGCCCGGCGGCAGCACGATCTCGTAGACCGCATTGAGCGGCATCAGCGGCAGCACTTCGCGCAGACCGGTGATCTGAGCCTCCGACACGCGGAACGGCGCGGTCTTGTCCTCGGCGCTGACGCCGATACCGACCGGCACGATCAGCGCCTGGTAGGCGATCTCGACCTGGCTCGACGCGGTCGGCTTGGCGCCCGAGCCGGCCTCGACGACGCGGTACATCACGCCGCTGGGCAGCGACACCACGCCTTCGCGCGCCTTGTACTCGGCCAGGAACGCCGAGGCCTTGCCTTCGTTCTCGGTCAGCGCCGCGCGACGCTCAGCGACGATCTTCTGCTGCATGCGCTGCTGGAAGGCGTTGTAGGCCGCGCCCATCTGCTCGGGGGTGTAGGTCGGCTGGCGCTTGCCGTGACCGTCCTGCAGACCCTTGATGATCGTGTTGACGTCGACCGACTCACCGGTCTCGGCCAGGCGATTGCCCAGATCGAACCCCAGCGCATAGCTCAGCGTGGTCCTGTCGGTCGCCGATGCCGCGGGAGCTGCGGGAGCTGCGGCCTGCTGCTGTGCGAACGCGGAACCGCTGAACGTGATGGCCGCCACGGCGGCCGCAATAAAACGCAACTTCATTCCCTGGTTCTCCGCTAGGTCAGATTTTTCGATATCGCCTGTACGAGAAAGGGCGGTCGAACCGCCCCTCTTGACGCGCTAGGATAGCGGTCGCAGGGCTTAACCGCCACTGACGACCTCCTTATTCGACCGCGCGCGGTCCGGCGAGTTCCAGGCGCCGCGTTCCGCGCCAGGAGCCCCTATGTCCGACTCCCCGCTACTGATAGACGATCGCGACGCCATCCGCGTCGTCACCGTCCACCGCCCGGAAAAACTGAATGCGCTGAACTCGGCGACGCTCGACGCGCTGTTCGAGGCCTTCGAGGCCGCCGCGCAGGCGCCCGAAGTACGCGTGGTGGTGCTGACCGGGGCCGGCCCGAAGGCCTTCGTCGCCGGCGCCGACATCGCCGAGATGGCCGACCTGCGCCCGGTCGAGGGGCGCGATTTCGCCTTGCGCGGTCAGCGCACCATGCGCCGGATCGAAACGATGCCCAAGCCGGTGATCGCGATGGTCAACGGTTTCGCACTCGGCGGCGGGTTGGAACTGGCGATGGCCTGTCATCTGCGCCTGGCCGCCGACACCGCCAAGCTTGGCCAGCCGGAGATCAATCTCGGCCTGATTCCGGGCTTCGGCGGCAGCCAGCGCCTGCTGCGCCTGGCCGGCCGCGCGGCGACCCTCGAGCTGTGCCTGACCGGCACACCGATCGACGCGACCCGTGCGCAGGCGCTGGGCCTGGTCAACCGTGTGGTGCCGGCCGATGCGCTGGAAACCGAGACGATGGCGCTGGCCACGCAACTGGCACAGGCAGCGCCGCTGGCGCTGCGGGGCATCCTCGACTGCGTCCACGTCGGCGGCGAGAGCGCGCTCGACGAGGGCCTGGCCTATGAGGCCGCGCAGTTCGGCCTGGCGTTCTCGACGCAGGACATGCGCGAAGGGACACGCGCGTTCCTGGAACGACGCAAGCCCACGTTCGGAAACCATTGATGCCCGGCCAGCCCATCGCCAGCCCGGTCCCTGTGCACCACCTGGTCGCGCTGCTGCGCCGCGACGATGTCGACGGCGCGATCGAGGCCGGCCTGATGGCCGCTTGGCCGGACGCGGCGCTGACCGCGCTCGACGACGAGGCGCGCCGGCTACTGCTCGATACGCGCGCCCGGCTGCAGATCGCCTGGGACGCACGCGCGCGCTACCGCGACCGCGAGGCGCGGCGCGCACGGCGCGCGGCTGCAAGAGAGGCGGCACGCGCGCCGGCGCCCGTTGCCACGCCTGCCACTGAAACGGAAGCCGCCCCGCCACGGCCGGCGCTGCCGGCCAGCGCCGCGGCCATCCTGGCCCGCGCCAAGGCGCGCGCAGGCGGCAACGCATGAGCGACGGCGCCCAGCCCTCCCCGTCCCGGCGCCGCGGACCGACCCTGACCCGGGCCGAGATCCACGAGCTGTTCTCGCGCCTGCGCGCGCTCGATCCCGAGCCGAAGACCGAGCTGGAATACACCACGCCGTTCGAGCTGCTGATCGCGGTGATCCTGTCGGCGCAGGCCACCGACGTCGGCGTCAACAAGGCCACGCGGCGGCTGTATCCGGTCGCTAACACCCCCCAGGCGATCCTCGACCTGGGCGAAGACGGCCTCAAGCGCCACATTGCGACGATCGGGCTGTTCAACGCTAAGGCCAAGAACGTCATCGCCGCCTGCCGGATCCTCGTCGAGCAGCACGGCGGCGAGGTCCCGCACGATCGCGCGGCGCTCGAGGCCTTGCCCGGTGTCGGCCGCAAGACCGCCAACGTCGTGCTCAACACCGTGTTCGGCGAACCGGCGATCGCCGTCGACACGCACATCTTCCGCGTGTCCAACCGCACGGGCCTGGCGCCGGGCAAGGACGTGCGCGCGGTCGAGGACCGGCTGCTGCGGGTGGTGCCCGAAGAATTTCTGCTCGGTGCGCACCACTGGCTGATCCTGCACGGCCGCTACACCTGCAAGGCGCGCAAGCCCGACTGTCCGAAGTGCGTGATCCGCGATCTGTGCCGGTTCAAGGACAAGACACCGGGCACGCCGGACTGACTGCGCCGCCCTCGCCAAGCGCGCGTCCTCCACGATCGCCGGTGGCGTCCGCCCCGACGGACATGACGGAAAGCAGGATGACGGGAGAGACCGGCCGCGCGATCGACCGAAGACGCGGGCTGGCGCACACGCCGGCCCGCGTCGCCGCATCACTCGTCGCGTTCCACGAACGGCTTGCGCGGCAACCGCTGCTCGCGCATCGCGGCGTGATAGGCGAACGAGGCGATGATCGCCGCCGCCTGTTTCAGGTCCTCGGGCACCACGTGGTCGTAGGTGTCCAGATGGGTGTGGTGGACATGGCTGAAGTAGTCGGCGGGGTCCTGCACGAACTGGAAGCCCGGCAAGCCGACGCGATCGAAGGACAGATGGTCGGTACCGCCAGTGTTACGCGTGGTAACGATACTTGCGCCCAGATCGGCGAACGGCGCCAACCATGCCTGGAAGATCGGCACCGCGGCGTGGTTCTCCTGCGCATAGATGCCGCGGATGCGACCGGTGCCGTTATCGAAATTGAAGTACGTGGAGAAGCGGTCATAGCCGCGCTGGCGCTGCAGCGGACCGGTACCGCGCTGGAATGACCGCGGCAGCGCCCGCTGTTCGGGATCGGTCGGCTCGGGATAGGCCGCCAGGTGCCTGGAAACGTAACCGGCCGAGCCGTGCAAGCCCTGCTCCTCGCCGCCCCACAGTGCGATCCGGATGGTGCGCCGGGGCTGGACGCCGATCGCCTTGAGGATGCGCATCGCCTCCATCATCACGACCACGCCGGCGCCGTTGTCGGCCGCGCCAGTCCCGGTGTGCCAGGAGTCGAGGTGCGCGCCGATGACCACCAGTTCATCGGCTTTCGACGTGCCCGGCAGGTCGGCGAAGGTGTTGCTGGCCGGCAGGTCACCGTCGCTGGTGAAGCGCGCATCGACATCGATCCGCAACCGCGGCGCCTGTCCGCGCTCGACCGCGCGCACCAACTGGTTGTAGTGCTCGGCAGCGACGACCAGATCCGGCACGCCAACCGGCTCGCCGGCCTTGCGCGCACCACCGCCCATCACCCGGACGATGCCGTTGTCCCAGGAGCTGATCGACAGTGTCGCCAGCACCCCTTCCTCGGCGAAGAACGTGTTGAGCGCCCGGTTGAGCACCTGGCGCTTGCGGTACTCCTCCAGGCGCTTGTCCTGCGCGTCGCCGGCCGGGTCCTGCGGCACGGGGAAGGTCTGTAGCTCGCCGAGGTCTTCCTCGGTGTAGCGGCGGAAATCGGGCTTGTCGGCCGGCTTGTAGGCGCGCGCCTCATCCAGCAGCACGATCTTGCCGGCAAGCTTGCCGCGCTGCTTGTCGATGTCCTCGAGAGTCTTGAACGTCGCCAGCACCACCTCGCCCTCGACCGGGCCTTCGGTACCCGGGGTCCAGGCCTTGGGCAAGGCGTGGATCGGCAGTTCGCGCGGCGCGATCATCTCCACGCGCGAGGCGCGGAAGTCCCAGCCGCGGCCGAACGCCGGATCGTAGACCTCGTCCTGCACCCGGCTCAGGCCGTAGCCGCGCAGCTTGTCGCGCGCCCATTCGCTCGAACGCGCATAGGCCGGCGAATTGGTCAGCCGCGGCCCGACGGTCTCGGTGAGTTCCTTGAGATTGGCGGCGGCCTGCGAGCGATGGAAGGCCTCGTGGCGGATCTTGGCCACGACATCGAGGTCGACTGGCTCGATGGCCTGGGCGGACGCCAGCACCGGCAACAGGACGACGGCGGCCAATGCCGCCTGCAACAGACGGAAAACGTGGGATTGCGTACTCACAAGACTCCCCGGGACTGCGGAACGAAGGCCCGCACAACGGACGGGCCGGCGACGGCACCGCCCCCGCGGCGCCGGACCGCCATGCTAACCGCAGCCGCAGGCCGCGACGCATCCCTTGCGCATCCGATCCGCCCTGTCGGCATGTCGTGCGCGCATGTCCCTGATCGCAGTCGCCCAAACGCATGCGGCCCACGGCGTTCGCCGCGGGCCGCATGCATGACACAACGGGCGTGGATCAGAACGCGAACTGCGTGCGCAGTGCGTACTGCCCGGTCTCATCGCCGGTGAGCGTGTTGTCGCCCTTGGTATAGTTGAACATGAAGCGCAGGTTCGGATTGACGTAGTAGTTCATGCCGACGATCCAGCTGCTGACGTCCATGTTGCGCACGTCCTTGTTTTCGATCGTGTCGTAGCGCGCGGTCAGCTCCCACAGGCCGCGGTCGGCGACCTTGGGCGAGGCGAAGATGCCATTGCCCGGCTTGTAGGCCTTGTGGCCGCCGTTGAGCAGCCAGCTGCCCTGCACGTACCAGGTCGCGACATCCTGATCGGGGCCGACCGGCTGGCCGAACGTGGCATTGGCGTACTCACCCTGGAAGAATAGCGGCCCGAACGAGCCCGCGGCCTCGACACCGACCGCGGTGACCTGGTTGCGGCTGGCGCCGGTGGTGGTGGCGATGGTCTGCGACGGGCCGCGGCGGCCGGCATAGTTGGCCGTCGCCGAGAAGTCCGCCGAGCCCTGGTTGAGGTTCTCCTGGCTGACCCAGCCGCCGAAGTGCAGCGTGCTGTCCTCGGTGTTGATCGGCGCGAACGTCACGCGCCCGGCCGCACCGACGCCCTCATTGCGGCTGCCCGACGCGCTGCGCAGGTTGAACACCGACAGGCCGGCGGTGTAGTTGCCATCGGCACGCAGGTAGCCCACGCCCTGCTGGAACTGGCGGCCGCTGAACAGGCCGGTGGCGGTCGCGAACGGCCGCTCCATCATCAGGATTTCGTTGGAGCTGGTGAGCTCTTCCATCGAGCGGTACGGCTTGAAGTGGCCGATGGTGAACTTGCCGCCCAGCGCCGACTTGGCGATGTAGACGTCGCGGAATCCGTCCAGGCCGCTGCCGGCCGCGAAGTCCTGCTCGAACTTATAGTCCCAGCCATAGGCCTTGCCCTGCAGCGTAATGCGCGCGCGGCGGAACTCGGTGGTGCCGGTGCTCGAGGCCTGGTCGCGGTCGAAGGCATAGGCGTCGAAATGCAGGCGGCCGCCGGCGGAGAACTCGAACTGCTTGTCTGCCGAGGTGACCTTCAGCCCGCCCTTGGTGTCGACGACCGGCATCGTGGTCGCCATCTTGTCCAGGCTCTCCTGGGTACCGATGTTGATGTCCGATTGCGCGTCGGTGCGCACTTCCAGCGCGTCGACCTTGGCCTGAAGTTCGGCCAGCTGCGCGCGCAGCGCGGCGACCTCCGCATCGCGCGGGGACTGTGCGGCAGCAGCGAAGGGAATGGACGCAACGGCGACGGCGACGGACGCGGCCAGGATGGAATGACGCATGGTGGATTCCCGTGGAGAGAGTGAGAGGTGTCGCAGCGCTATGTCCGTGCGTCACGCCCCGCGTGACCCGAGCCGGCGTTAAGCGCCCGTTAGCGACGCTGCGCAGACTGCGCGGGCTCGCTGACAGGCCGATGGCAACGCGATGACAGTCCGATGACAGTGCGCCCGACGGCGCGTCGCGCCGATCTCGCGCGGGCGTCATCGCACGGTCACGCGATTGACGCCGGATCGTCATGCCGCATGCGTGCAATACGCCGCACGGCGCTGTGAGCCGTCCATCACTCCAGGGAACCTCATGTACGCACTGCTCAAGAACCGGGTCGCGACCCTCGCGCTGTTGACCACTCTGCTGGCGAGCGCCTTTGCCGCGCCCGCCTTGGCCAACGATGTCACCGGCGCCGGCGCCTCGTTCGTCTATCCGGCAATGACCAAGTGGTCGGCCGATTACCGCGCCGCGTCCGGCAAGCAGGTCAACTACCAGTCGATCGGCTCGGGCGGCGGCATCGCCCAGATCAAGGCCGGCACCGTCGACTTCGGCTCGTCGGACGCCCCGCTCTCGCCCGAGGATCTGGCGAAATCCGGCCTGGTGCAGTTCCCGTCGGTGATCGGCGGCGTGGTGCCGATCGTCAACGTCGACGGCATCGCCGCCGGCGCGATGAAGCTCGACGGCGACACGCTGGCCAACATCTTCCTGGGCAAGATCACCCGCTGGAACGACCCGGCGATCGTCGCGCTCAACGGCGGCCTGGCGCTGCCCGATGCGCGCATCACCGTCGTCCACCGCTCCGACGGTTCGGGCACCACCTTCAACTTCGTCAACTACCTGTCCAAGGTCAGCGCGGAGTGGAAGAACGGCGTGGGCGAAGGCACGACGGTCAAATGGCCGGTCGGCATCGGCGGCAAGGGCAACGAGGGCGTCGCCGCGTACGTCAAGCAGATCAAGGGCGGCATCGGCTACGTCGAACTGTCGTATGCGGTGCAGAACCGCCTGGCCTATTCGCGCCTGAAGAATGCCGCGGGCAACTTCGTCAATCCGAGCGAAGAGACCTTCTCGGCCGCGGCCGCCAGCGCGGACTGGGCCTCGACCCGCGACTTCCATCTGGTCATGACCAACGCCCCGGGCGAGAACGCCTGGCCGATCACGGCGACCAATTTCATCCTGATGCACCGCGAGCCGAGAAACCGTGCCGGCGCCAAGAATGCGCAGGAATTCTTCCGCTGGGTCTACGCCAACGGCGGCCAGCAGGCCCGCCAGCTCGGCTACGTGCCGTTGCCGGCGTCGCTGGTGCAGCAGATCGAGCGCTATTGGAGCCAGAACGCGCAGTACTGACGCCTTCGACGCATCGCGCCGGCAACACCGCGGGCCGGTTGCCCTCTCCCAGCCGGCCCGTGGCCTCGCGCTGCGTCCTTTCTTCCTCGACGGGCCTTCGGGCCCTTTTTTTTGACCGCCCATCGGCCAACGGCCCCGACGTCATACGCCTGTAACAAAAACATCATTTCATGAGCGCACCCCGGCGGCGCGCGGCGTCGCCTCCCCCCACATGGAGCTTGCGCATGTCCCGTCATCCGGTCCGCATCGGCGCCCTCGCGCTGTCCTCCCTGCTCTTCCTCGCCGCCTGCGGCGGCGGCCACGACGCTCCGGCCGGCCAGACCGCCGACGGTACGCCCGCCGCGCAGCCGGGCGCGCGCGATCGCGTCGCCGCCGAGATCTCGGGCGCCGGCGCCTCCTTCATCTACCCGCTGGTGTCCAAGTGGTCGGCCGACTACAACGCCGCCACCGGCAACAAGGTCAATTACCAGTCGATCGGTTCGGGCGGCGGCATTGCCCAGATCAAGGCCGGCACCGTCGACTTCGGGTCGTCCGACAAGCCGCTCGACAGCGCCGAACTGCAGGCCGCGGGTCTGGGCCAGTTTCCCTCAGCGATCGGTGGCGTGGTGCCCGTTCTCAACGTCGAAGGCCTGGCCCCCGGCCAGCTCAAGCTCACCGGCGCGCTGCTCGCCGACATCTTCCTGGGCAAGGTCGCGACCTGGAACGACCCGGCGATCGCCGCGCTCAACCCCGGTGTGACCCTGCCGGCCAGCAAGATCAGCATCGTCCACCGCTCCGACGGTTCGGGCACCACATTCAACTTCTCCAACTACCTGTCCAAGGTCAGCCCCGACTGGAAGTCGCGGGTCGGCGAAGGCACCTCGGTGCAATGGCCGACCGGTGTGGGCGGCAAGGGCAATGAGGGCGTGGCCTCGTACGTGCAGCAGATCAAGGGCTCGATCGGTTATGTCGAACTGGCCTACGCGCTGCAGAACGGCATGCCGTACGCCTCGCTGCAGAACGCGGCCGGCCACTGGGTGCAGCCGAGCGAAGCGAGCTTCGCCGCGGCCGCCGCCACCGCTGACTGGGCCAGCGCGCAGGACTTCAACCTGGTGATCACCAACGCGCCGGGCGCCGATGCCTGGCCGATCACCGCGACCAACTTCATGCTGATGCACAAGCAGCCCAAGGACGCGGCGCGCAGCCAGGCGACGCGCGATTTCTTCAAGTGGACGTTCGAGTCGGGCCAGGCACAGGCCAGCGAGCTGCACTACGTACCGCTGCCGCCCGAACTGGTGCAGCAGATCGAGGCCTACTGGGCCGCCGAGTTCAAGTGACGGTCCCTCCGCGCCCGTGCGAGCGGGCGCGGACACGCCGCGTCATCGCGGTGCGTCGGGTCGCGCACATCCCTGGATGACCCGTCGGTCGACTCTCCAGGCGCTTCCCACCACGCGGGAATGACGGCACCCGCCACCTGCGGCCCAACCTCCTTCTCGGACCTCCCATGACCGCCGCCACCGTTACCGCTGCGCTTCCTGCCCCGAGCGACCGCGACCTGCGCGACGCACGCGCCGATCGTCTGTTCCGCTTCGTCCTGACCACGACCGTGGTGCTGGTGATGCTCGCGCTCGCCGGCGCCGCGCTGTCGATGCTGTGGGGCGGCCGCGATGCGCTCGCCTCGCAGGGCCTGTCGTTCTTCACCAGCGCCGACTGGAATCCGGTCGAGAACCGCTACGGCGCGCTCGCACCGATCGCCGGCACCATCGTCACCGCGCTGATCGCGATGATCATCGCGGTGCCGGTCAGCTTCGGCATCGCGTTCTTTCTGACCGAGGTCGCGCCGCGCTGGCTGCGCGGCCCGGTCGGCACGGCGATCGAACTGCTCGCCGGCATCCCGTCGATCATCTACGGCATGTGGGGCCTGTTCGTGCTGGTGCCGGTGATGACCACCTGGGTGACGCCCTGGCTCAACGACCACCTGGGCACGCTGCCCGGCATCGGCCTGCTGTTCCAGGGCCCGCCGCTGGGCATCGGCACGCTGACCGCCGGCTTCGTCCTCGCGATCATGGTGATCCCCTTCATCTCGGCGGTGATGCGCGAGGTCTTCCTGACCGTACCGACGCGGCTCAAGGAATCGGCCTACGCGCTGGGCGCGACCAAGTGGGAGGTCAGCTGGGACATCGTGCTGCCCTACACCCGCTCGGCGGTCATCGGCGGCATCTTCCTCGGACTGGGCCGCGCGCTCGGCGAGACGATGGCGGTGGCCTTCGTGATCGGCAACTCGGTGCGGCTGACGCCGTCGTTGCTGGAACCGGGAACGACGATCGCCGCACTGATCGCCAATGACTTCGGCGAAGCCACCGAGACCTATCGCTCGGCGCTGCTGCTGCTGGGCTTCGTGCTGTTCATCGTCACTTTCGTGGTGCTCGCGATCGCCCGCTTGATGCTGATGCAACTCGCCCGCCGGGAGGGCAAGTGATGACCGCTGTCGCTACTGTCACCGAGCGCGAACGCCAGGTCGCCGACCGCCTGTATGCGCGCCGCCGCGTGCGCAACGGCATCGCGATTCTCATGGGCTGCCTGACCGCCGCGTTCGGCCTGTTCTTCCTGGGCTGGATCCTGTGGACGCTGGTCAGCAAGGCCGCCGGCGGCATCAACCTGCCGTTGTTCACGCAAATGACACCCCCGCCGATGCAGGAAGGCGGCCTGCTCAACGCGTTCTTCGGCAGCGCGGTGATGTGCGCGCTGGCGATCGCGATCGGCACGCCGCTGGGCGTGGCCGCCGGCACCTGGCTGTCGGAATACGGCCGGGCGCGCAAGGCCGGCGTGGTCGTGCGCTTCATCAACGACATCCTGCTGTCGGCGCCGTCGATCGTGCTCGGCCTGTTCGTCTACACCCTGTTCGTGATGCAGACTGGCGGTCGCTTCTCGGCGCTGGCCGGTGCGATCGCGCTGGCGTTTATCGTGCTGCCGGTCGTGGTGCGCACCACCGACGAGATGCTGCAGTTGGTGCCCACGCAGATGCGCGAGGCCGCGCTGTCGCTGGGCGTGCCGCACTGGAAGGTCGTGGTGCAAGTGCTCTACCGCAGCGCATCGGCCGGCATCGTCACCGGCGTGCTGCTGGCGCTGGCACGCATCAGCGGCGAGACCGCGCCGTTGCTGTTCACCGCGTTCGGCAACCAGTACTGGAACAGTGACGTGCTGCGCCCGATGGCGAGCGTGCCGGTGGTGATGTACCAGTACGCCGGCAGCCCCTACGAATCCTGGCAGCAGCTGGCCTGGGCCGGCGCGCTGGTGCTGACCTGCTTCGTATTGCTGGTGAGCCTGGGCGCCCGCGCGATCCTGCTGCGCAACCGGGTGCCGCATGACTGACGCCGCGCCCCGCCTTCCCCACCCCACTCCTTCCTTTCGACCGGATCCGGCCATGAACGACCTGCATACCGCGCCGTCGCAACGCATCCAGCTGGCGACCCACGCCCGCGAAGCGCTGGCCCCGCGGCCGGTCAAGATCGCCGCGCGCGGCCTGGACTTCCACTACGGCGACTTCCACGCGCTCAAAAGCATCGACCTGGAGATTCCCGAAAAGCGCGTGACCGCGCTGATCGGGCCTTCGGGCTGCGGCAAGTCGACGCTGCTGCGCATTCTCAACCGCATCTATGCGCTGTACCCCAAGCTGGTGGCCAGCGGCGACGTGCTGCTCGACGGCGAGAACATCCTCTCGCCGCGCTACCCGATGAACCGGCTGCGCTCCAAGGTCGGCATGGTGTTCCAGAAGCCGGTGCCGTTTCCGATGACGATCTTCGAGAACGTCGCCTATGCGATCCGCCACCACGAAAAGCTCTCCAAGGGCCAGCTCGCCGACCGTGTCGAGCAGGCCCTGACCCAGGCCGCGCTGTGGACCGAGGTCAAGGACAAGCTCGGCCAGAACGCATTGGGCTTGTCGGGTGGCCAGCAGCAGCGCCTGTGCATCGCACGCGCGGTCGCATTGCGCCCCGACGTGCTGCTGCTCGACGAGCCGACCTCGGCACTCGATCCGATCTCCACCAGCCGCATCGAGCAACTGGTCGAGGAACTGAAGGTCGACTACACGATCGTCATCGTCACCCACAACATGCAGCAGGCCGCCCGCGTGTCCGATTACACCGCCTTCATGTACCTGGGCGACCTGATCGAACACGACACCACCGAGACGATCTTCTCCAACCCCTCCAAGCGGCAGACCGAGGACTACATCACCGGACGGTTTGGGTGAGGGGCGCGCGCGGTCGAGGCCATCCGGCCTCGACCGCGCCCCCGAACGCCCGGCCAGGGATGGCCGGGCCGGTCGATCCGAAGCCGGCGACACCCCGCCATGGATGGCGACGCCCTTCCCAAGACGAACGCTTCCGCGCCTTTCCTTCCAGGTAACCATCATGCCCACCCAACCGCACGACCACATCGTCAAGAGCTACGACGAAGAACGCAGCCGGCTGACCGGCGAGATCCTGCGCATGGGCGAGATGGCGGCCGCGCAGCTCGAATCGGCGCTCGACGTCGTCGAACGCCGCGACGACCGCGCCGCTGACCGGATCGTCGCCAACGACGATGCGATCGACATCCTCGAGCGCGAGATCAGCCAGGACGTGATGAAGCTCGCGCTGCGCGGGCCGATGGCGCGCGACCTGCGCGAGATCCTCGCCGCACTGCGCATCGCCGCCGACATCGAGCGCATCGGCGACTACGCGGCGAACGTGGCCAAGCGCTCGACCGCGCTCAACCTCGCTCCGCCGCTGCCGCATACCCGCGGCCTGGCGGTGCTGGGCGAGCTGGCCGTGCGCCAGGTGCGCGAAGTGCTGGCCGCGTTCCGCGACACCGATGCCGAGGCGGCGCAGCGCGTGCGCGCTCAGGACGTGGAAATCGACACGGTCTACACCAGTCTGTTCCGCGAGCTGCTGACCTACATGATGGAAGACCCGCGCGCGATCACGCCGAGCACCCATCTGCTGTTCATGGCCAAGAACATCGAGCGCATCGGCGACCACGCGACCAATATCGCCGAGAACATCTGGTTTCTGGAGCACGGCGACGATGGCCTGCCGCCGCGCGAGAAGCGCGACGGCACCAACACGGTCGTCTGAACGGTCGACGGCGCGACCGCCACCGCGGCCGAGCCGCGGGCGGCGCTCTGCTAGGCTTGCGCGCATGCCAGAGATCGACGCGCCGGCCACTGCCGCCCCCACTGCCCTTCCGCCGATGGCCCGCCGCTTCCGCGGCTTTCTGCCCGTCGTAGTCGACGTCGAGACCGGCGGCTTCGACGCGCGCCGTCACGCGCTGCTGGAGATCGCCGCGATCCCGCTCGATCTCGACGCCGACGGCCGCCTGGTCGCTGGCGAGTCAGCGCATGCGCACGTCGAGCCGGCGCCAGGCATGACGATCGATCCCAAGTCGCTCGAAGTGACCGGAATCGACATCCATCATCCGTTCCGCTTCGCCAAGCCCGAGCGCGATGCGCTCGAGCACGTGTTCGCCCACGTGCGTGCAGCGGTGCGGCGGCACCAGTGCCAGCGCGCGATCCTGGTCGGCCACAACGCCCATTTCGATCTGGGGTTCGTCAATGCCGCGGTCGAGCGCAGCGGCCACAAGCGCAACCCGTTCCACCCTTTCAGCGTATTCGACACCGTGACCCTTGCCGGCGTGGCCTACGGCCAGACCGTGTTGGCGCGCGCGGTGCAGGCCGCCGGCCTGACCTGGGACCAGTCGCAGGCGCACTCGGCGTTGTACGACACCACGCTGACCGCGCAGTTGTTCTGCCGGATCGCCAATGCCTGGCCGGCGATGGCCGCGCCCGCCGAGGCCGACGCATCAACAGTGCTCAGTCCGCCGCCCGACGCAGTGTGATCAGCGCGATCTCGGACGGCACGCCGATCCGGGTCGCAAAGCCCGGCCACAGGCCGGCGCCGTTGCCGACATACAACTGCATGCCGTCGACCGGATAGAGCCCGGACACGAAACCGCCGTTCGCGCGCGCGACCAGGCGATCCATCCCGATGATGTGGCCGCCGTGGGTGTGGCCCGAGAGCTGCAGCGCGACCCCGCGCGCAGCATGCACGCGGGCCTCGCCCGGACGGTGGTCGAGCAGGATCACCGGCGCGTCCGGATCGGCGCCGGCCAGCGCCGCCGCGGCATCGGGCAACGGCAGGCCGTAACGCGCGGCGACCGGATCGGTGACGCCGGCCACGGTCAGCGCGGCGTCCCCGCGTGCGATGCGCAGATGCGCGTTCTCGAGCACCGTCATGCCCAGCGCGGCGAACGCATCCATCCAGTCGCGGTACTGGCCGTAGTACTCGTGGTTGCCGGTGATCGCGACGACCCCGTCGGGCGCGCGGAGCTCGGCGAGCGGACGCACATCGTCCCTGCGCGCACGCACGCTGCCATCGACCAGATCGCCGGTGATGACGATCAGGTCCGGGTGCTGCGCGTTCGCACGCGCGACGACCTCGGCGACCCAGTCGCCGGTCAGCAACCGGCTGGTGTGGATATCGGTCAGCTGCAGCACGCGATAGCCTTCGAACGCCGGCGGCAGATCGGCGATCGCAATCTCGATCTGACGCACCTTGGGCACCACCATCGCCTGCCAGGTGCCGTACAGCGACAGCAGCAACGCCAGCGCGGCCGCACCCGGCCGCAGCCACCGCGCGCGCAAGGCCGACAACGCCCCCGGCCGGCGCAGCGCCCAGGCCGCGAGCGTCGCGAGATCGAGCAGCAGCACCAGCAGCGCGGTGAGCAGCAGCGCCACGAACCCGGTGCCAAGCGCGGCAATGACCAGCTTTGGCAACTCGGGTGAGGCCATGCTGCCGGCGAAGCGCGCGACGATGCGGTGATGCAGCGCCAGTCCGTAGATCAGCGCTGCCAGTGCGACGCGCAGCGGCCACGCGCAACGCAATGGCAGCACCAGACGCAGGGCGAGATAGGACGCGAGCACGAGGGCGACGACACTGAGCACGACGGATTCCAGGCAGCAATCGGCCGGCGCGTGCGCGACGTGCCGACGTGGGGGCCGGCTATGGTGTTCGATGCGGCGCGCCGGTGCCAGCATCGCGATGGCGGCGATTCACCTGGCACGCAGCGCGCACCGGGCACTGAACCGCGGCCGGCTGCGGTCTCTTGGTGCTTCGCCGACGTCAGGGGACACCAGCTTCTGCTCACTCGATCCAGAGCTCTTCTCCGGGGCGCGACTTGTCCCGGCATGCGGTGCTGCATCCACCCGAAACCGGCTTGGGGCAGAACCAGGGTCAGAGTGCAATTTCGCGAGGGCTGGATCTCGACCGTTGGAGAGCGGCTTCGGGATGGCAGGCGGCTGCCCGTCCGAAGTGAAACGCCCATTCACGCATTAGGGAGCAGCGCCTTCACTTCGACGCGAGCCCCGCAGATCAGCTGGCGAGCTTGAGCCCAATGATGCCGGCAACGATCAACGCGAGGCTGATCAGGCGCCCGGGACTGGCCGCATCGCCCATCAGCACGATGCCCAGGATCACAGTGCCGACCGCGCCGATGCCGACCCAGACCGCGTACGCGGTGCCGACCGGCAACGTGCGCATCGCGATCCCCAGCAGGCCGACGCTGATCACCATTGATGCCACCGTGCCGACCGTGGGCCAGAACCGCGTGAAGCCTTCGGTGTATTTCAGGCCGATCGCCCATGCGATCTCGAACAGACCGGCCAGTACGAGAATGATCCAGGACATGACGCACCTCCATCGTGGCGATGGGGCCGTCCCCGGATGTGGATGGAGCGGCGGGGTCGTCCCCGCTTCCTGCGCGGCATTCTGGCGCAGGCCATGACGCGAGGGATGACCGCGGCCTGACCCGCCGCGGCCGTGATCGGACGCGCTGTAGTCGGACGCGCCGTGTCGGACGCGTCGCCGTCAGTGCGGACTGGTCGCCCGACTGCGGGCGCTCAGCGTCCGGACGATGCCGAACAGGCTGATCGCGATCCAGGCCAGCTGCATCGCCAGCACGGTGACATCGAAGCCGCCATAGAGCGAGAGCACCACGCCGATGGCGCCGAACAGATTCAGCAGCAGATACGGCAGGCCAGCGCCCGATAGCCGTGTGACTTGGAGCAGGAAGTAAGCCAGCACGATCAGCGACGCGCCGACGATGCCGCACCATTGGTGCCAGAGCAGGTCCATTCCGTTCTCCTCTACGCGGAAGCCGATCGCATCATCCGCCCGCCCGCCCCGGCGGGCAAGCACGGCTCAGCCCAGCCGCTGGCGCACGGCTTCGAACAGCACCACGCCCGAGGCGACCGAGACATTGAGGCTCTCCACGCCCCCGGCGGCATCGGCGCCAGGCATCGGGATCGTCACCAACTGGTCGCAATGCTCGCGGGTGAGCCGGCGCAGGCCGTCGGCCTCGCCGCCGAGCACCAGCGCGACGTTGCCGCGCAGATCCAGGCCATACAGCGAGGCGCTCGCCTCGCCGGCCAGGCCGTAGATCCACACGCCGAGCTTCTGCAGGTCGCGCAGGCTGCGCGAGAGATTGGTCACGCGCACGACCGGGACATGGTCGGCGGCGCCGGCCGAGGTCTTGCGCACCGTCGCGTTGACCTGCACGGCCTTGTCCTTGGGGATCAGCACCGCCGTGACCCCGGCCGCCGCGGCACTGCGCAGGCAGGCGCCCAGGTTGTGCGGGTCCTGCACGCCGTCGAGCACCAGCAGCAGCGCGCGGCCTTCCGCCGCTTCCACCAGGCCTTCGAGTTCGTGCTCGTCCCAGGTCCGGGCCGCTGCGTAGCGCGCGACCGCACCCTGGTGGCGCAGGCCACCAGCGACGCCGTCGAGCGCCTGCTGTGCGACCCGGCGCACGTCGATGTCGCGGCGGCGCGCGGCGGTCTCGATCTCCACGATCCGCGGGTTCTTGGCCCCCGCCTCGAGCAGCACTTCGCGTACGTTCTCGGCGTCGTGTTCGACGGCCGCGGCGACGGCATTGATGCCGACGATCCACTGGTTCTGTTTGCTGCTCATGCGTCGGGCTTCGGGCTCAGGAGGGCTCAAACGTTTCGGGGCCGGGACCCGGGCCCCGGCCCCGAAGGGGCATCCATTCTACCGGTAGGGCGCCTTCTCGCGCTTCGCCGGTTTGCCGCGCGGCGGCGGTGGCTTCGGCTCACCGGGCTGCGGCGCGCCCTCCTCGACCAGACGGAAGTCGATCTTGCGGTCTTCCAGGCTGGCCTTGAGCACCAGGATGCGCACCCGGTCGCCGAGCCGGAACTCGCGGCCGGCACGCTCGCCGGTCAGCATCCGGCGGATGGGGTCGAAGCGGTAGAAATCGTTCGGCAGCTGGGTCACGTGCACCAGGCCGTTGACCTTCGACTGGTCGAGCTCGACGAACAGCCCGAAGCTGGTCACGCCGCTGATGACGCCGTCGAACTGGCCGCCGACGTGCTGCTCCATCCATGCCGCGCGGTAACGCTCGTCGACCTCGCGCTCGGCCTCGTCGGCACGGCGCTCGCGCTCAGAGCACTGCAGCGCCAGGCTCTCCATCATCCGCGGGGTGTAGTCGAACTTCGCCAGCGGCTTGCCCGAGAGCACATGCTTGATCGCGCGATGGACCAGCAGGTCGGGATAGCGGCGGATCGGCGAGGTGAAGTGGGCGTAGGCTGCGAGCGCCAGGCCGAAGTGGCCCAGGTTCTCGGTCGAGTAGACCGCCTGGCTCTGGCTGCGCAGCAGCACCGACTCGAGCAGCGTCGCATCGCTGCGATCGCGGATCTTCTTGAGCAGATTGGTGAAGTCCTTGGGCTGCACCTTCGCCCAAGGCGGCATGCGCAGCGCGAATTCCTTCAGGAATTCCAGCAGGTCGGTGTACTTGGACTCCGGCGGCTTGTCGTGCACGCGGTACGGCGCGGGAATGCCCGCCTCGAGCAGGAAGCGCGCAGCCTCCACATTCGCGGCGATCATGCATTCCTCGATCAGCTTGTGCGCGTCGTTGCGCACCAGCATGCCCGCCTGGGTGACCTCGCCGCGATTGTCGAGCACGAAGCGCACCTCCGAGCTCTCGAACTCGATCGCGCCGCGCTTGGCCCGCGCCTTGGCCAGCACGCGGAACAACTGGTGCAGATGCTCGACCTGCGGCAGCAGCAGCGCGCCGATCGACGCGCGCGCGTCCTCGTCCTGCTCGCCCACCGCCTTCCACACCTGGGTGTAGGTCAGTCGGGCGTGTGAGTTCATCACCGCCTCGTAGAACTTCGCGCCGCTCACCTCGCCGTCGCGACCGACCTGCATGTCGCAGACGAAGCACATGCGGTCGACCCGCGGCATCAGCGAGCAGATGCCGTTGGACAGCGTCTCGGGCAGCATCGGCACGACGAAACCGGGGAAGTACACGCTGGTCGCGCGCAGCTGCGCTTCGTCATCGAGCGGCGTGCCCGGCCGCACATAGTTCGAGACGTCGGCGATCGCCACCACCAGACGGAAGCCGTCCCGGTTGGGCTCGCAGTACACCGCGTCGTCGAAGTCCTTGGCGTCCTCGCCGTCGATCGTCACCAGCGGCAATGCGCGCAGATCGACACGATCGCCGAGCATGCGTTCCTCGACCGTCAGTGGGACCGCCGCGGCCTCCTCGAGCACCGGCTGCGGGAACTCGTGCGGCAGATGGTGGCCGTGGATCGCCGCCTCGACCACCAGCGACGGGGTCAGCGCATCGCCCAGCACCGCGAGCACCTTGCCGATCGGCGGTCGGCGCGCGTCGCCCGGGGCGACGATCTCGCAGACGACCAACTGGCCGTCCTGCGCGTCGAGCCGCGCGTCCTGCGGGATCTGCACATTGCGCTGGATCCGGCGGTCGTCGGGCACCACGAAACTGATCCCCGACTCCACCGAGAACCGGCCGATCAGCCGGGTTGTGCGGCGTTCGAGCACTTCGACGATGACACCGGCGCGGCGGCCGCGTGCGTCGACGTTGGTCAGGCTGGCCATGGCGCGGTCGCCGTGCATGACCTTGCGCATTTCGGCCGGCGGCAGGAACAGGTCGTCGCCGCTGCCGCTATCGGGGCGCAGGAAGCCGAAGCCCTCGGGATTGGCGATCACCGTGCCGGGGATCAGGTCCAGCCGCTTGGCCGGCACCAGCCCACCGCGGCGGTTCTGCAGCAACTGGCCCTCGCGCAGCATCGCGGCGAGCCGCTTGCCGAGCGCGTCGAAGCGCTCCGGATCGGTCAGATCGAGCGCCTGGGCCAGTTCGGTCGCGGTCTGCGGCCCGGGGGCGTCGGCGAGCAGTTGCAGGATCGCCTCGCGGCTGGCGATCGGATTGGCGTAGCGGGCCGCTTCGCGGTTTGCGTGCGGGTCGTCGATCCGCCCGCCACGCGACGCCGGCGGGCGTGGAGCCGCCGGGGTGGGTTCGGCAGGCGGGCGCGCTCCGGAGCGCGCACCGGACCGCAGCGCACGCTGCAGACCGGGATCGGGCATCCACGGCGGCAGCGAGGCCGCCGGTTTGCCGCTGCGGGAGGATCCGCCGGCTTCGCCGCGCTTGGCGGCTGGGGCGGGACGTTCGGAATCGCGGCGGCTGCCGCGCTTGCTGGGAGGTTTTGCCATTGCGGCCATGGTACACCCGGCGCTGCGAGGCCCGCGTCGAGAGTGGCCTCGCCGCTGCGCGCGGGAATACGATTAAGGACAGACGTGAATTTCCGCTCTTGAGTGCGGGAGGGGGTTCACTTCGGATGGGCAGCCGCCTGTCGGCCGGAAGCCGCTCTCCCCTCGGTCAAGGCGTCCTGCCTTGACTCGGGCGCGCGCCATCCCTGGCGCGCTTAACGCGGCCACCGGCCGTCAGTCTGCAGCTCAGGACGGCTGCCACCCGACTTCGGGTTGATGAACCATGGCGTGCAGCGGAACTTCACGCGCTTTCGGCCACTGTGCTGGGCAGGGACTGCGTAGCGGGCAGCAGAAGAGCGAAGAACGCTCCTCGCACGACACCGAACGCGCCTTACAACGCGGGCGATAGGCACAAAAAAACCCGCGCTCGGCGGGTTTGTTGTCGCAGTCGGTAAGGCTGCGTGACCTGGTGCCCAGGAGAGGACTCGAACCTCCACGGAGTTGCCCCCGCTAGCACCTGAAGCTAGTGCGTCTACCAATTCCGCCACCTGGGCAGGTCAGACGCGCATTTTGCGGTGCGCGTGCGCTGCTGTCAACGCGCCGTCGCGGCCCATTCGGCGGCGGCGTCAGGCGCGCGGTGCATCGTCGGTGTGCAGCGCATCCTCCTCCTGCTGCTCGCGATCGAGCGAGGCCTGCACCATCGCCTCGCTGACCCGGAACTCCGCACCGATCGGCGAGACCTGCACCACAGGCTCGAACGGCGCGGCCGGCAGCGGCGCCGGCGACGTGCTGCGTCGCCACAGGAACACACAGGCCAGCAGCAGGTTGAGCACCAGGAACGACCAGAACAACCCCTGCGCGCCGACCTGGTTCATGACCGGCGCAATCACCAGCGGGCTGAGCGCGGCACCGACGGAATTGACCAGCAGCAGGCCCTGGATCAGCCGCACCAGTTCGTCGGATGCGGCGCGGTCGGCCGAGTGGCTGACCGCGACCGGATAGATCGCGAACACTCCGCCGCCGAGCAGGAACAGCAAGGCCGCCAGCAACCAGCGCTCATCGGGCAGCCACAGGATCGCCAGCGCCAGTGCCGCACACGCCAGGCTGAGCACCAGCAACACCACCTGCCTGTTCTGCCGGTCCGACCAGCGGCCAACCGGGTATTGCAGCACCATCGCGCCGAGGATCGTGCAGGCCATCAACTGGCCGACCTCGGCCACATCCATGCCCACGCGCTGCAGGTAGATCGGCAGCAGGGTGTAGATCGCCGCGATCGCCACGCCCGAGCCGAAACAGCCGAGCACGCCCGAGGGTGTCACCCGCAGCAGATCGCGCGGCGTCAGCGGTTCGATCGCCCCGGCTTCGGGCGAGACCCGCGGCAGGATCACCACCGGCAACACCGACAGCGAGCCGAGCATGCCCGCGACCATGAACGGCGCCATCGCGCCCCAGCCATCGATCACCCCCAACTGCAGCTGGCCGAGCATGCCCGAGCCGTACAGCGCGATCATGTAGACCGCGAGCAGGCGCCCGCGCATGCGCGAATCGCCCGCGAGCAGCAGCCAGCTCTCGACCACCAGGAAGATGCCGACGATCGCCCAGCCGTTGATCAACCGGAACACGAACCAGGCCCAGGGATCGAACACCAGTCCTTGCAGCAGGAACGTCACCGCCGTCAGCGAGGCGAAGCTGCTGTAGGCACGGATGTGCCCGATCCGTACGATCAGTCGGTCGCTGAACATCGCGCCCAGCGCCAAGCCGACGAAGTACGACGAAGACACGATGCCGATCATCGTGTCCGACACGCCGGCCGCGTCCAGCCGCAACGCCGTCAGCGACGAGACGAAGCCGTTGCCGAGGCAAACGATGAACAAGCCCAGCAGCGGACCCAGGACCAGCTTCAGCAGTTCTCGGGACACGACACGCGCGCTCCTGCCCGCGGGTGCCGGGACCGTGCGGACCGGTCGGCAGGACGATCGCCGTCGGACACGCCCGGCGCGTGTCGCGACGCCATTCCCGACCACGGCGGCGGGTCAGGAATGGCAGGGACAAAAAAACCCGCACGCGGCGGGTTCGTTGTCGCAGTCGGTAAGGCTGCGATGACCTGGTGCCCAGGAGAGGACTCGAACCTCCACGGAGTTGCCCCCGCTAGCACCTGAAGCTAGTGCGTCTACCAATTCCGCCACCTGGGCAGGTCAGGGCGCGTATGTTGTCGATCCGTGCACGGCTTGTCAACGCGTTTGAGCGCGGCGTCCGAGCGCGATCGCGCAGGCCCGCTGCACGGCGCGCGCGGAAGGCCGATTGGCAACGGCTTCCGGCCATCGTCGCGCTCGCGGCCGGTGCTGCACGCACCGGCGACATGGCTGTGGCTACACCGGACCTGTGGATGCGCCGTCGCCCGTTGGCGACGCACCCTCCCCCACCCACAGGACCTGACCGATGGCGTCGCCGCAGATGGATGCCCGAGCCAGGCACGCCGCCTGGCTCCACGACCTGCGCAATGCGGCCAACGGCGTCGGCATTGCGCTGGAGATGATCGAGTTGCTGCTCCAGCACGACGATCGCCCCGCCGTCGCCCGCAGTATCGCGCGCGCGCAACGTGGCTGCGCACACCTACTCGCCCTGGTGCGCGCGTCGATCGACGGCGAGACCGACGAGGCGTCGTAGCCGGCGCCAGGCGGGGACGTGAGGGCTCAGTCGGCGGCGCGCGTCGACTTGCGCAGGCCGCGTGCAGCGCCCACATCGCCCCGAGGCGGCGCGCCGTCGGCCGCACCGGGCTGCACCGCCGGGTCGTTGTGGTCGTCCTGATCGCGCTTGGCCGGCGACTCGCCGGGCGCGCGCGGCCCGTCCGGCGTGCGCTCGCGTTCCCGCGGCCCGCGCCGGTCGTCGTTCGATTCGCTGTGGCCCATGATTCGGCTCCATCGGCAAGAACCGACATCGTCGGGCAAGCGACGCGAGCGCAAGTGACAAGGGCGCCACCGATTCGCCCCGCAGGCTGCAATTGCTGCGTGGACTCAGGCCTGCGGCTGGCGCTTGGCCAGTACGTCGCGCATCGCCGCCGCCAGCGCATCCATCGACAGCGGCTTGCTCAGGTGCGCGTCGAACCCCGATGCGCTCGCCTCCTGGATGTCGCTGGGCCGGGCGTAGCCACTCAGCGCCACCAGCGCGAGCCGGTCGGCGCCGGCCAGCGCGCGCGCCTTGCGAGCGAAGGCGTAGCCGTCCATGCCGTCCATGCCGATGTCCGACAACACGACATCGAACGCCTGCACTCCCAGCCGATCGAGCGCATGGGCCGCGTCGTGGCAGACCACGACCGCGGCGCCCTGCAGTTCCAGCAACTGCGCCAGCCCGTCGGCCGTGCCGACATCGTCGTCGACGACCAGGATCCGCAGCCCGTCCCAGCGCATCGCCTCGTGCCGGCCATCCGATTCGCCCGGCCCGAACAGCGGGTAGGTGAAACGCGGCAGCCACAGCGTGAACATGGCGCCCCGACCGGGACCGTCGGAATGGGCCTCGATCCGGCCGCCGTGCAGGTCCACCAGCTGCCGCACCAGCGACAGCCCGATGCCCAGGCCGCCGCGCCCGCCGACCGCGCGCCCGGTGCCCTGGCCGAACAGGTCGAAGATCCGCGGCAGCGACTGCGCATCGATGCCCTGCCCGGTGTCCTGCACACGCAGGCGCACGTAGTTCTCCTCGACCCCGACCATCAGCGAGATCCGTCCGCCCTGCGGGGTGAACTTGATCGCGTTGCTGAGCAGGTTCCAGACGATCTGCTCGATCCGCGACGCATCGCCGCGCACCATGATCGGCGCGTCGGGGATCTGCATCCGGAACTCGATGCCCACCGATGCCGAATCGAGCCGCGCGACCTCCACCAGCTCGGTGACGACCATGCCCACATCGACCGGCTCGGGCTTGAGCGCGAGCTTGCCGGTGCGGATGCGCGACATGTCGAGCAGGTCGTCGATGATCTTGGTCTGGCTGCGGATCGCACGCCGCACGGTCTCGATCGAGGCGATCGCGCTCGACGACTCGCGCACGCCCGGCAGCCGGGCCATCAGTTCGGTATTGACGCTGATCAGGTTCAGCGGATTCTTCAGCTCGTGCGACATCACCGCGAGGAACTCGTCGCGCAAGGTGACCGACGCCTCAGCCTCGTAGCGCCCCGCCCACGAGCGCGCGCCGCCCTTGCGCCTGGCGCCGAGCAGAAGCACGTACGCGACGACCTCGTCCTGCGCGCGAATCGCCGACAGCGCGACCCGGCACTGGGTCCGGTCGCCGCGGCGATTGCGGTACCAGCGCAAGCCCTCGACCGCCATGCCGGCCCCGGCCTGGGCGAAGTCGTGCGCGGGCTGCCCGCTGTCGCGCTCCTCCTCGCCGTAGAGCGCGTCCACTCGCATGCCCAGCAGGTCGCGCTCGCCATAGCCCAGCAGGTCGACGACGCCACCGCTGGCGGAGATCACCTGCCGCTGGCTGTCGGCGACCAGCACCGCAACATCTGTCGGGGCCAGGACACTGGCGTCGGCCTGACCGCGCCGTTCGTCGGCGGGGCGCAGGCTGGTGGTGTCGACGAAAGTGAGCACCGCGCCATCGATCCGGTTCTCGGCGGTGCGGTAAGGCACCGCGCGCGCGACGTACCACTTGCCGTCGGTGCTGCGGATCTCGCGTTCGATCAGTTGCAGGGTCTCGAACGCGTTGCCGGCATCGTCGGCCAGTTCCGGATACTCCAGCCGGTGGGTGATATCGAGCAGGCAGCGGCCGACATCTCCGGGGATGATGTTGAAGATCAGCTCGGCCTTGGGCGTGTAGCGCTTGATGCGCAGCCCGGCATCGACGAACACGGTGGCAATGTCGGTGGAGCTGATGAAGTTCTGTAGGTCGTCGTTGATCTTCGCCGTTTCCTCGACCTTCGACTTCAGTTCGTGGTTGACGGTGATCAACTCCTCGTTGACCGACTGCAGCTCCTCCTTGCTGGTCTCCAGTTCCTCGGTCGCCGAGCGCAATTCTTCGTTGATCGACTGCAATTCCTCGTTGGAGGCCTTGAGCTCCTCGTTCGAAGCCTCCGACTGCTCGATCGTGGCCTGCAGCCGGTCACGGGTGCGCTGCAATTCCTGCTCCAGATGCAGCAGCGCCTCGCTGTCGCCGGCGCGTCGATCGGGAGCGGGCGGCTGCGCTGGCGCGGCCTCGCGTTCGTCGAACATGACCAGCAGGAAATCCGCGCCCGCGGCCTGGTCGCGGAACGGTTGCGCGGACAGGCGCAACTGTCGCGCCGGCGGATCGCCGGTCTCGCCCGCGTCGAGCCGCACCCGCGTTTCGGCGCGACCGTTCGTGTGCAGGGCCTGATAGACCGTCGTGCGCAGATCCAGGCGCAGCGCCGGGTCGATCACCGCCATCAGGTTGCGGCTGGGCTCACCGCCCGAGAAGCGCAGGTAGCGGCCCGCACCAGGCGAGATGTGCAGGATGTTGGACTCGGCATCGACGATCAGGCTCGGCGGCGCATAGGCCTCGAGCACACGCTGGTGCACATCGACGAATGAGAACTCCTTGCGCGGGGTGCGTGGCGGCGGCGCCTGCAACGGGCCGGCCTCGAACACCCGCGAAGACGGCATCGCCAACGGTCGCGTGCCGCGGGCCTGGGCCCGCGCGCGGAAGATCCGGTTGCGCTTGTCCACGACCTCGAAGTACTGCGCCGCCGCGTCGGCCGATTCGGAGCTGCCCAGGAACAACAGCCCGCCGGGGCGCAGTGCGAAGTGGAACATCTCCAGCAGCCGCATCTGAATCTCGCGATCCAGATAGATCAGCAGATTGCGGCAACTGATCAGGTCCACCCGCGAGAACGGCGGATCGCGCAACGCGTTGTGCAGCGCGAACAGCACCCGGTCGCGGACTGCCTTGTTGACCCGGTAGCGGTTCTGTTCCTTGGAAAAGAACTGCCGCAGCCGCGCGGGCGGCACGTCGGTCAGAATCGCCTCGGGGTAGAGCCCTGTCCGGCCGATCGCGATCGCGTGTTCGTCGATGTCGCTGGCGAAGACCTGGAAGCCCCGCGGCGACGCCAGGCGGTCGGCATGGTCGGCCAGCAGGATCGCGATCGAGTAGGCCTCCTCGCCGGTGGCGCAACCGGGCACCCAGACCCGTGGCCCGTTCTCACCGTCGTCGAACAGGCTGGGCACGATGTCGCGTTCGAGTGCTTCGAAGGCCTCGCGATCGCGGAAGAAGTTGGTCACGCCGATCAGCATGTCGTCGAGCAGCGCCCGCGGCTCGTCGATGTCCCGGCGCAGGTGCTCGCAATAGGCCGACAGGTCGCTCAGCAGGCTGACCTGCAGGCGCCGTTCGATCCGGCGCAGCACGGTGGCGCGTTTGTAGTGGCGGAAATCGTGCCCGGTGCGGCTGTGCAGGATCTCCAGGATGTCGCGGATCGCCTGCTCGGGCGCCTCGCCGGTGATCGGCGCCGTCTCCAGGATGTGCTCGGCCTGCGGCTCGGGTCGCGGCAGTTGGATCCGGCTGGCGTTGCGCCACAGTTCCACGAGCTTGCCCGGGATCTCGACCGCCGGCAGCACGAAATCCACCCGACCGCTGGCGATCGCGCTGCGCGGCATGTCCTCGTATTCGGCATCCTCGGGCAGTTGCGCGATCGCCACCCCGCCCTGCTCCTTCAGGCGCGCCAGGCCGACGGTGCCATCGCTGCCGGTGCCCGACAGCACGATGCCGATCGCCCGGTCCATATGCGCATCGGCCAGCGTGCGGAAGAACCGATCGATCGCGATGTGCCGCCCCGGCGGGCGCTCGACATCGCTCACCCGCAGGTAGCCGTCGTTCATCGTCAACGACTTGGACGGCGAGATCACATAGACGTGGTTGGGCTCGACCGGGGTCGGCGTATTGACCTGGATCACCGGCATCCGCGTGCAACGCTGCAGCACCTGATCGGCCTGGCTTTCGTGCCGCGGCGACAGATGCAGGATGACCACGTAGGCCATGCCGCCGGTCGCCGGCGCCTGCTCGAACAGGCGGCGCAACGCAACCAGGCCGCCGGCCGAGGCGCCAATACCCACCACCGGAAAGGTCAAATGGCTGCGCAGTGCGGCGTCCTGCCCGTACGGCACGCCGGTGTAGCGGTCGGTCATCGTGGATCACGCCGGATCGTCATGGCCGGCATCATGCGCTGCCGGGCCGGTCAAAATCCAACACGCGGCCGTTGCCATGCGGCGCCTTCACGGCGCCTGCGGACTATGACAGCCCGGCGGTGGTGCGCAGCGTCGCCAGGTCGACCAGATCGATGCGGCGCGGATCGTCGAAGGCAAGCGCGCCGGTCTGGCGCAGCTTGGTGAAGCTGCGGCTGACGGTTTCGATCGTCAGACCGAGGTGGTCGGCGATGTCGGCGCGGGTCATCGGCAGATCGACGCGATCGACGCGGCCGCCGCGGCGCTGCTGGCGCTCGGCCATGTCGACCAGGAAGCCTGCCAGCCGTTCGCTCGGGCCCAACCGGCCCAACAGCATCAGGCTGGCGCGGGTGGCATCGAGCTCGGTGCAGGCCTGCGCGAGCATGCCGGCCTCGAGCTCGGGATAGCGCTCGCACAGCCGGCGCATGTTCTGCATCGGGAACACGCACAGCACGCACTCGGTGATCGCCTCGATCGTGTGCTTGTAGTGCGCGGCGCTGCTGAAGCCGATGAAATCGCCTTCCATCAGGAACCCGGCGACCAGCCGGCGGCCATCGGGCAGCAGCCGCACCCGACGCAGCATGCCGCGGGTCACGGTGTAGACGTCCCGACGCGGACCGCCCTCGTGGACCAGCGTGGCGCCGGCCGGCAGCACAACCTCGCCGGCTGCGGCCTCCAGGGCATGGGTCTCGGAGGCCGGCAGTGCGGCGCAGACCGCCAGATGCCGGCTCAGGCAGGCTTCGCAGCCCGAGTGGGAGGCACGTCGGGGCGCGCCCGACACCGGATGGCGGGCGCCAGAGGAGGTGGGATCGGAGACTCCGCGCGCGCGCAGCTTGGTATCCATGGGACGGCATCATAGCGTGGCCGGGTGCAATTCCCGCATTCATGCCCCTTCGGCCCCGCCCCGGGCGGTGGCTCGTCCCCTGCGACCGGCACCCGCTAGAATCCCCGGCTCCCCCGCAGCCGCAGTCCCGATGACCGAGTCCGTCCGCCCCGCCTTCCATGGCTTCGAGCAGCTGCCGCTGCGCGAATTCGCCGAGCGCGCCTACCTCGATTACTCGATGTACGTGGTGCTCGACCGTGCGCTGCCGTTCATCGGCGACGGCCTCAAGCCGGTCCAGCGCCGTATCGTCTACGCGATGAGCGAGCTGGGCCTGGGCGCGTCCGCCAAGCCCAAGAAGTCCGCCCGCACCGTCGGCGATGTGATCGGCAAGTACCACCCGCATGGCGACAGCGCCTGCTACGAGGCGTTGGTGCTGATGGCCCAGCCGTTCTCGTACCGCTATCCGCTGATCGACGGCCAGGGCAACTTCGGCTCCAGCGACGACCCCAAGTCGTTCGCGGCGATGCGCTACACCGAGTCCAAGCTGACTCCGATCGCCGAGATGCTGCTCTCCGAGCTCGGCCACGGCACGGTCGACTGGACCGACAATTTCGACGGCACGCTCGAGGAGCCCTCGTGGCTGCCGGCGCGGCTGCCGCATCTACTGCTCAACGGCACCACCGGCATCGCAGTCGGCATGGCCACCGACGTGCCGCCGCACAACCTGGGCGAGATCGTCAGCGCCTGCGTGCGCCTGATCGACGATCCCGACGCCAGCGTGCGTGACCTGTGCGAGCACGTGCGCGGGCCCGACTATCCGACCAGCGCCGAGATCATCACCCCGGCGTCCGACCTGCTGCAGATGTACGAGACCGGCCACGGCAGCGTGCGTGCCCGCGCGACGTTCGAGAAGGAACACGCGAACATCGTCATCACCGCCCTGCCCTACCAGGTCTCGCCGTCGAAGGTGATCGAGCAGATCGCCGCGCAGATGCGTGCCAAGAAGCTGCCGTGGCTGGAGGACATCCGCGACGAGTCCGACCACGCCAACCCGGTGCGCGTGGTGCTGGTGCCGCGCTCGAACCGGGTCGATGCCGAGCAGCTGATGGGTCACCTGTTCGCGACCACGGACCTGGAGAAGAGCTACCGGGTCAACCTCAACGTCATCGGGCTCGACGGCAAGCCGCAGGTCAAGAATCTGAAGGCGCTGCTGAGCGAATGGCTGCAGTTCCGCACCGACACCGTCACCCGCCGGCTCACCCATCGGCTGGAGAAGGTCGAGCGCCGCTTGCATCTGCTCGATGGCCTGTTGATCGCGTTCCTCAACCTTGACGAGGTGATCCGCATCATCCGCACCGAGGACGAGCCGCGCGCGGTGCTGCAGGCGCGCTTCGGCCTGAGCGACGAGCAGGTCGACTACATCCTCGAGACCCGCCTGCGCCAGTTGGCGCGGCTGGAGGAGATGAAGATCCGCGGCGAGCAGGCCGAGCTCGAGGCCGAACGCGATCGCCTGATCGCCACGCTCGCCAGCAAGGCCAAGCTGCGCAAGCTGATCAAGGACGAGTTGCTGGCCGACGCCAAGAAGTTTGGCGACGCCCGCCGTTCGCCGCTGGTCGTGCGCGGCAGTGCGCAGGCGCTGGCCGAGACCGACCTGGTGCCCAGCGAGCCGGTGACGATCGTCGTCAGCGAGAAGGGCTGGGTGCGCGCGGCCAAGGGGCACGATGTCGACCCGGCCGGGCTGTCGTACCGCGAGGGCGACCGCCTGCTGGCGTTCGCCCGCGGACGCAGCACCCAGCAGGTCGCATTCCTCGATTCGAATGGCCGCAGCTATTCGACGATCGCCCATTCGCTGCCGTCGGCGCGCGGCAACGGCGAGCCGTTGACCGGCCGCTTCTCGCCGGCCGCGGGCGCTGCGTTCCAGACGATCGCCACCGGCGACAACGACAGCCGCTTCGTCGTCGCGTCCTCGCACGGCTACGGCTTCGTGACTCGGTTCGAAAACCTCACCGGCCGCAACAAGGCCGGCAAGGCGATGCTCTCGCTCTCGCCGGGCGCGGCCGTGCTGCAGCCGGCGGCGGTCCGCGACGCCCAGGCCGATCGGCTGGTGGTGGTCACCAGCGCCGGTCACCTGCTCGCGTTCCCGGTCGCCGAGCTGCCGGAACTCGACAAGGGCAAAGGCAACAAGATCATCGAGATTCCCAAGGCCAAACGCGGCACCGAGCAGGTCGTCGCACTGGCCGTGGTGTCGCCGGGCGGCGCCCTGCTGGTGCAGTCGGGCGCGCGCACGATGACCCTGGCGTTCAAGGACCTCGATGCTTACATCGGCGCGCGCGCCAGCCGCGGCGGCCTGCTGCCGCGCGGCTGGCAGAAGGTCGAGGGCCTGTCGGTGGAGTGACGGCCTGCGCCGCCACCCACCGTCGATTATTCGGAAGACCGACATGCAACCCGAGTTCTGGCACGAGCGCTGGCGCACGCAGCGCATCGGTTTCCACCGCGACGCGCCACTGCCGCTGCTGGTCGCGCACTGGCCGACCCTGCGCGTGCCGGCCGATGCCCGCGTCTTCGTGCCGCTGTGCGGCAAGTCGCTGGACATGGTGTGGCTGGCCGAACAAGGCCACCGCGTGCTCGGGGTCGAGCTGTCGGAACTGGCCGTCCGTGCGTTCTTCGACGGCCTCGGGCTGACGCCGCAGATCCACGACACCGCGGCCGGCCGGCACTACACCGCCGGCCCGTTCGAGCTGATCGTCGGCGATGCCTTCGCACTCGATGCGGCGGTCCTGGCCGATTGCACGGCGGTCTACGATCGGGCGGCGCTGATCGCGCTGCCACCGGACCTGCGTGCGACCTACGCCGCGACCGCGTGGCGCCGGTTGCCGGCCGGCTGCCGCGGACTGCTGGTCACGCTGGTGTATCCACAGCACGAGAAGGCCGGGCCGCCGTTCTCGGTGGACGCCGACGAGGTCCATGCGCTGCTCGATGCCGATTGGCACATGGATCTTGTCGAGCACCGCGACATCCTCGCCAG